>NZ_AKFK01000051.1:0-373533 GCF_000272495.1 Methylobacterium sp. GXF4
GAACGCTACCGGCACTGAGGGGGCTGTGGATCGGGCGATCTGAGCGGTGCGAGGCCCCGGGACAGACGCTGCCTTCGCGTCGCGGCCGAACATCGCCACGGGCTCCGCGGGGAGCCGTTGGCGGGGGCCGCCCGGGATAGGCTGGTTGTGCCACCGGCAAACGAAAAAACCCAGAAGCGCATGCTTCTGGGTTAGGGCGGATCGTGCGATCGGCCTGGTGAGACCGGCCTGTCAGAATGCGCGAGCGCGTTCCTCGCCGTCCCTGACCGGGCCCGGCCCGAAGGCCGGGCGGGTGTTGGGTCTTAGTACGAGCCGAACTTGTAGTTCAGGCCGGCGCGGACCACGGCGAACTCGTCGTCGCGGCGGCCGATGGCGCTGTAGGCGACCGGGACGAGGTTGGCGGCGTTGACCACCAGCGCGCCCTGGTTGCGGTTGCCGCGCTCCAGGTTGACGTACAGACCTTCGATCTTGAACGTCACGGCCGACGAACGGAAGAAGTTCAGGAACGACTCGGTGGGCAGGGCGAACTCGACGCCGCCGCCGACGGCGTAGCCGGTGCGGAAGCTGTCGTTGCCGGCGTAGCCGCCGAACGAACGGTCAGCGCTGCCCGAGCCGTAGGCGAAGCCGCCGGTGCCGTACACGAGGGTGCGGTCGAAGGCGTAGCCGAGGCGGCCGCGCACGGTGCCGAAGTAGTCGAGGCTCGACAGGCCGCGCGGGTCGGTGACGTAGTAGCCCGGGGCGACGGCGCCGCTCACGAAGGCGTTGTTCCGGCTGCGACCGAAGTCGAGGTACTGGGCGTCGGCCTCGATGCCGACCACCACGCCCGAGCCCGGGGTGAACTGGACGTTGTAGCCGACCTGGGCGCCGCCGGAGAAGCCGTCCTGGCTGCGGTTGCGGAACGTGGCGGTGGTGCCGGGGACGGCGTAGGGGAAGGGCACGCCGAAGGTGGAGTTGTTGGAGCGGCTGCTGGCGTCGAAGGCGTAGCCGGCGTTGATACCGAAATAGGCGCCGGTCCAGGTGAACACGGGCACCGGGGTGAAGACGGGCGGCGGGGCGGCGCGGCGCGGCAGGTCGGCGGCGAAGGCCGAGCCGGCGAGGGCGACGCCCGCAAGGGCGGTGGTGGCGCGAAGCAGGGATTTCATCATCTGGTCCTCACGGGTGGCCCCGCCCCGGCCTCGCAAGACCGAAACGGAACGCGGATCTGGCTGCATTCCAGCGGTTCCAGGGCTGCTTTACGCGCTGCGGTATCGCCGACCGCTCATCACGGCCCCTTCTGGCAATCCGCGGTTCTTCCCCGGCACCTCGAGCGTCTAAACGCGCCCGAATGGTCAAGGTTCGCTTATGGCCACGCTTTTTTCCGCCCATTCGGTTTGACAAAGTGTCGCACCCCCTGGACGGCATCGGCCACGCTTGCGTCGGGCCGTGTCAAAAGGTCAGGGCGTCAGCGCGATGGCCGAGATCAGGCGCCCGTAATCGGGCTCACCGCGGTGGGTGGTCCGGCGATAGCTGTAGAAGCGATCCGGATCGGCATAGGTGCAGAGGTTCAGCGTCGCAGCCTCGCCGATCTCCGCCTCGCCAAGCCGGGCCAGGATGAAGCCCGGGAGATCGAACTGCGCGTGGTCGGCGCGGGTGCCCGGGCCGAGGAACCGGTCCATGCCGGGCGCCTCGGTGCGGAAGCGTGCGACGAAATCCGGGCCGACCTCATAGGAGGCCTGGCTGATCGTCGGCCCGAGCACGGCCACGATCTGCCGTCTCCGGGCGCCCAGCGCCTCCATGGCGCGGACGGTCGCCTCGATCACCCCGGTGAGCGCGCCCTTCCAGCCGGCATGGGCTGCGCCCACAACCCCGTTCTCGGGATCCGCGAACAGGATCGGCCCGCAATCGGCGGTGGCGATTCCCAGGGCGAGACCGGGCATCCGCGTCACCATGGCGTCGGCCTTCGGGCGATCCGCGGCCGGGATCGGCGCCTCGACGGTGACCACTGCGGCGGAATGGACCTGATACAGGCTGACGAGCCGGTCCGGCGCCAGGCCTAGCTGCGCGCACATGCGTGTCCGGTTCTCGGCGACACGCTCCGGGACGTCCTGGGAACCGAGCCCGCCGTTGAGCGTCGCGTAGATGCCCTCGGACACGCCGCCGACCCGGGTGAAGAAGGCGTGGCGCACGCGTGCATGCGACGAGAGTTCCGGCGCCTCGATGTACATGCCTGTGGTCACGGTCGGCTCCCTCGCGGTCTTGGTGCCGCGCTCGATAGCGGAATGGCTGCCCCTTGACGATGTCGTGGAACCGTCAGATTCTTGCTGCATTGCAGCATGAGTCCGGGTTCCGGATTCTTCCGAGAAGGATCGCAATGTCACGACGGACCGAGAACGACTCCCCGATCGAGACCAAGGCCCCCGAGGTCCCGGAACACCGGAACCCGAGCGCATCCGAACACCCCGTCGTGCGTGAGCTCGGCGAACTCGACCCCTCCGACCCGAACCCGCCCGCACCGCCGACCCCGCGGGCACCGAGCGGCTCCGACGCCGGCTTCGGTTCGTTCGGCTGAGCAGATCCCGCGCTGCCGTCCGGGTTCGAAGCCTCAGGCTTCGGGAAACCCGGGCAGCGGCCCGAGACCCGGACCCATCACGGCCAGGGCCTTGAACAGACTGCCCATTCCCGTCGGGCTCGCATCCGTGAGTCGCTCGACGGCCGCATCGATCGCCGCAGCCTGAGCCGGGGTGGCGCGGGCCTTCAGGCGCTCGGCGCGGGCGTTCAGGCCCAGGGTAAGCAGAAAGTCCCGCTGCACCACCGGCCCGTGAACAATCGCGCCCTCGGCCTGGGCGGCTTTCGCGAGGGCGGCGAAATCGACGTGATGCGTGAGATCCGCGTCTCCGGGCGCCGCCAGCGGATCGGTGAAGCGATGCCCGGACAGGGCCTGAAGGGTGTCGCCGAAGCCCGGCCGGCTATGGCCGTAATCGATCGCCAGCAGCGCGCCGCCTGATTCGCGCAGGCGGCGGGCGAGTTGCCGCATCAGCGCCAGCCCGACCCCCGGCACGCTCAGCAGTCTGCCCTCCGGGCCCTCCGCCTCGATCCCCGGGGTCGCTTCGGGAGCCAGGCCGTAGACGAAATCGCCTTCGGGGCCGAGCCCGATCTGGCGCTCGTGCCAGCCGGTCGCGCGACGCTCGAACTGCCGGACCGGCAGGCAATCGAAGAACTCGTTGGCCAGGATGATCGCCGGGCCCGCGGGCAGCGTCTCGATTCCGGCGTGCCAGGTGGCGCCTCTCCCCGCGAGGGTTCGCTCCTGGACGGCCCGTAGCACCGGGCCGGTCTCGACGAGATGCGGTGTCACCCGCACGCCCGGAGCCGCCGTCCCGAGGGCCCGCAGGGCATCCGCCATCAGCGTGCCCCGGCCGGGGCCGAGTTCCACCAGGACCAGCGGCTCCGGCCGGCCCATCCGGCCGTGAACGTAGCCCGACCAGGCGCCCAGCAGCTCGCCGAACATCTGGCTGATCTCGGGCGCGGTCGTGAAATCGCCGCGCACGCCGAGCGGATCACGGGTGCGGTAATAGCCGTGGACCGGGTGGCCGAGACACAGCGCCATGTAGCGGTCGATGCCGATCGGCCCGCCATGGCGGATCAGCGCCGCGATCTCGGCTCCGAGCGGCGTCACGCCTTGGCGGGCGCCTCGCGCGCCTCCTGGTCGGTCCCGGACGCGGCCACCGGATTGCGCGGGCGGGTCCGCCCGGTCGCGGCGAGCAGGATGTAGGTGAGCCCGACGATCATCATCGGCACGCAGAGCAGCATGCCCATGGTGACACCGCCGCCCATCGGCCCGAGATGGTCGCCGAACAGGAAGCCGAGCTGCCGGTCCGGCTCGCGGAAGAACTCGCAGAATGTCCGGGCCAGCGCGTAGCCGAGGACGAAGATCCCGCCGAGCAGGCCCGGCTTGCGGAACCCGAACCGGCGGACAGCCAGCGCCATGACGATGAACAGCAGCAGGCCCTCGGTGACGGCCTCGTAGAGCTGGCTCGGATGGCGCGGCAGCGGCCCGCCGGTGGGGAACACGATCGCGTAGGGAAAATCCGGCGCGACCCGCCCCCAGAGCTCGCCGTTCACGAAATTCGCGATCCGCCCGAAGAACAGGCCGATCGGCACGACCACGGCGCCGATATCGAGCAGGGTGTAGCCGTTGAGCTTCTTGGCGCGGGCGAACAGCAGGAAGGCCAGGATCGCCCCGAGGAACCCGCCGTGGAACGACATGCCGCCGTTGCGGATCGCCAGGATCTCCATCGGGTCGGCGATGTACATCGGCAGATTGTAGAACAGCACGTAGCCGATCCGCCCGCCCAGCACGACGCCGAGCGCCACCCAGACGACCAGGTCGTCGATGTCGACCACCTGCGGGCGCTTGACCACGCCCCACAGGCTGTCGGCCATGACCAGGCGGCGCGCGTAGTACCAACCGCCGATCAGGCCGGCGATGTAGGCCAGCGCGTACCATTTGATCGTGATCGGCCCGATCGCGATCGCCACTGGATCGATGGCCGGAAAGGGCAGGGCGAGGAGCGGCATCGGTCTGACCTCCGGGGCGGCCGGATTGGACGCCGGAGGGGCGGCGCGTCAAGTGCGCTGCACGCAGCATCCGCCTGCGGGCGTCAGGCCTTCACGAACAGGAACCCGTGCCCGTCCGGGCCCGTGCAATAGGCAGCCCGGCCGTCCGCGGAGGCGTGCGGCGCGACTCCATTCTCGCGCAGTGCTGCCAGCAGGCTGCCCATATCCGCGACCGCAAAGACGAAACGGGTCGAAGCGCGGTCGGCCGGCCCGAACACGGTGCGTGACGCGTGCCGGGGCGCCGGGTGCCGGTAATGCAGCAGCTCGACATGCGGCGCCGGCACCGGCGGCTCGAGCGCGATGACATCGACCTCGGGATCGTCGATGCCGTCGAGCCGGGCCTGTTCGGGCCCCCGGTTCAGGCCTTTCTGCGCGACCGTGAGGCCGACGGGCCCGGTGAGGAACGACAGGGACGCGTCGAGATCGGCGACGGTGATCGCCGAATGGTCGATCCCGAGGAACAGGCCCGGCGCGTCGCGCCAGCGTTCCGCCGGCGGGCCATCGGGAAAGAAGATCAGCTCGAGCGGATGCCCGTCCGGGTCGCGAAACTTGTAGGCGGTGACGCCCCCCGTGGCGGCGGGCAGGAGCTGCGCGCCGCCCCGGCTGATCGTGGTCGGGTTGCACCGGGCAAGCCGAGCCATCGCGGCGTCCATGTCGCGAACCGGAATGGCCAGGTGCTGGAAGAACGGATCGGTCGCCAGGGGATCGTCCGGGTAGGTGGCGCCCGCCGGTTCGACGGCCACGAACGTCACGGTCTGGCGGCCGAGCCGCAGGCGCAGCTGCCGCGCCTTCTCCCCGGCGAGCCCCATCGCCTCAACATGCGCGGCCGGCACCGGCTCGGGTGGTGCGACCCGCTCGAAGCCGAGGGCGTCGCGGTAGAAGTCCTCGGCGACCGCGAGGTCCGCAACGGTACGGCTGAAGCCGGCGACGGCCCGAACGCCGCTCACAGCAGCCGCGCGCCGCGCACGTTGGTGTAGATCGCGTAGAGCGCATGCGAGGCGCACAGGAACAGGCGGCTGTTGTTGCGGCCGCCGAAGGCGAGGTTCGCCACCGGCGAGGGCACCAGGATCTTGCCGACCAATTCGCCGGCGGGATCGATGCAGTGGACGCCGTCGCCGGCGCTCGACCAGAGATTGCCCTGCTCGTCGCACCGGATCCCGTCGGCATTGCCCGGTGCGATCGTGCAGAACACGTTCCCGCCGGACAGACGGCCATCCTCGGCCACATCGAACACACGTATGTTCTGGAGCGGATCGGTGGCGAATTGCAGCCCGGTCTCGACCACGTAGAGTTTTCGCTCGTCCGGCGAGAAGCACAGGCCGTTCGGCCCCTGGAAGTCGTCCGCGACGACGCGCAGCGAGCCCTCGCGCGGGTCGAACCGGTAAAGCGCGGCGGGCAGCTCGGATTCCTGCTTGCCGCCCTCGTAGTCGGTCTGGATGCCGTAGGGCGGGTCCGAGAACCAGATCGTGCCGTCGGACTTGCAGACGATGTCGTTGGGCGAGTTCAGCCGCCGTCCCTGGTAGCGCTCGACCAGGCTGGTGATGCTGCCGTCGAGCTCGGTCCGGTGGATGCGCCGGCCGCGATGCGAGCAGGACAGGAGCCGCCCCTGGCGGTCCCGGGCATGGCCGTTCTCGAAGTCGCTCGACGCGCGGTAGACGCTGAGGCCGCCCGCATCCGTCCAGCGCATCACCCGATTGTTCGGGAGATCCGAGAACAGCAGCTCGTTGCGGTCGCCGAAGAAGACCGGGCCTTCGGCCCAGCCGAAGCCGTCGGCGAGTTTTTCCAGCGGCGCGTTCGGCAGCACATACGCCTTGAAGCGTGGCTGCGTCAGTTCGAAACCGTCCATGCCGCGGCCCCTACTTGAAGCGGCCGGGCTGGTTCACGGTGGGCTCCACCTGGAGCCCCGTGACGATCATCGTGCAGGGCTCGTCGCCCACGGTGCCCGAGAGGTGGCCCTTCCTGCCGTCGCGCGCCCTGGTGTTCTGATCCTCGCCCATCATCAGCTCGCCCGGGCCCATCTCGACCCGGTGGCCATCCATGGTCTCCACGAACCAGCGGCCGGAGAGGATCGCGATCCATTGCGGCCGCGGATTCTCGTGCCATTCGCCGACCCAGCCGACCGGCAGGACCGTGAAGGTCACGACCGACGGCGCCGGCTCCATCTTGTCGTTCCATTGCGGCGCCGTCTCGGGGTTGATCCCCTCGAACTTGAAACGCTCGATGAAAAATCGCTCCTGGCGGCTCACCCCCTCCGCGTCGGTATAGACGTGCCAATACGGCATCTTCGGAGGGGTCGGCTCGCTCATCATCGCTCCTGCGGCGGCGGGACAATCGTCTTCCGCACAACGGCCGGGTGTGGCGATGGTTCGCGGCGGCGCGGAGCGGCCGCCACGAAGGTGATCACATCTGCTCGGGCAGCCGCTCGCTCTGCGCCAGGTTCGAGAACCGGGTGATGTTGGCGTCGAACTGCAGCTCGACCGTGCCGGTCGGGCCGTGACGCTGCTTGCCGAGGATGACCTCGGCCTTGCCGTGAACGCGGTTCATCTCCGCCTCCCAGGCGAAGAACTCCTCCGTGCCCTCGCGCGGCTTCTTGTTGTTGACGTAGTATTCCTCGCGGAACACGAACATCACCACGTCGGCGTCCTGCTCGATCGAGCCGGATTCACGCAGATCCGAGAGCTGCGGGCGCTTGTCGTCGCGGTTCTCGACCTGACGCGAGAGCTGCGAGAGCCCGATGATCGGCACCGCCAGCTCCTTGGCGAGCGCCTTCATGCCGGTGGTGATCTCGGTCATCTCCTGCACGCGGTTGTCGCTGCGCTTGCCGGACCCGGAGAGCAGCTGCAGGTAGTCGACGATCAGCAGGTCCAGGCCCTTCTGGCGCTTCAGGCGCCGGGCCCGGGCGGCGAGCTGGGCGATCGAGATGCCGCCGGTCTGGTCGATGTAGAACGGGATCGTCTGCATGTCCCGGGCGGCGTCGGTGATCTTGTAGAAATCCTCCGGCCGGATGTCGCCGCGGCGGATCTTGTACGAGGGCACGCCCGATTGCTCGGCGATGATACGGGTGGCGAGCTGCTCGGCCGACATTTCCAGGGAGAAGAACCCGACGATGCCGCCGTTGACGGTCTGCATCGTGCCGTCCGCCTGCTTCTCGCCGCGATAGGCCTTGGCGATGTTGAAGGCGATGTTGGTTACCAGCGAGGTCTTGCCCATGGCCGGGCGGCCCGCGAGGATGATCAAGTCGGAGGGCTGCAGGCCGCCCATCTTGGCGTCGAGGTCGGACAGGCCGGTGGCGATGCCCGAGAGCTTGCCGTCGCGCTGGTAGGCCTTGGCGGCCATGTCCACCGCGGCGGTGAGCGCGTCGGAGAATTTTTGGAAGCCGCCGTCGTATTTCCCGGCCTCGGCGAGCTCGTAGAGCCGGCGCTCGGTCTCCTCGATCTGGTCGCGAGGCGCCTGCTCCACCGGCGCCTCGTAGGCGCCGTTGACCAGATCCTCGCCGATCGTGATCAGGCGACGGCGGATCGCGAGGTCGTAGATCGTCCGGCCGTAGGCGCCGGCATTGATCACCGTGGTGGCGTCGGCCGCCAGCCTCGCGAGGTACTGCATCACCGTCTGGCCGCCGAAGTCGGCGTCGCCCAGATAGGTCTTCATGGTGATGGGCGTGGCGAGCTTGCCGGCCCGAATCAGCGAGGCGGCCACCGAGAAGATCTGCTGGTGGGCATCCTCCATGAAGTGCTCGGCCAGGAGGAAGTCCGACACCCGGTAATAGGCGTCGTTGTTCACCAGGATGGCGCCGAGCAGCGCCTGCTCCGCATCGATGTTGTGCGGGGCGACGCGGTACTCAGCTTGAACCGCTTCCAGCTTGGCCGTGAGCGCATTGGGCAGGGCCATCGGCGGACGACTCCGAATCAGGCGCCGCGACGGGCGCACCAGGATCACACCGCGCGACATTGGCCACGGTAAGGTTACCGAAGCCTAGCCGACGGCCGGCTCATCCGGTCCTCGGCCCGGACGAACGGACGCCCGCCGACTCTCGCGAGGGGCGGGCGTCCATGCTGGAACAAAACTGGAACGTGTCAAGTCTTGGGGCGAATGATCCCCAATGTTCACCGCTATACAGGGATGCGGGCGACGCCGCCCCACGCGAGCCGGAGGGCCCTTGCGGAGCGGCACCAGCCGTGGATCCCGACGGACTCAGCCGCGGTCGTCGGCACCTTCGCCGGCATCGGCGAGCGCCATGCCGACCTCCAGGCCGAGGTCGTCGAGGTTGAACGCCTCGCGCTCGGTGACCGACTCGCCGCGCGCCTGACGCTCGGCCTCTTCGGGGCTGCGGGCGACGTTGACGGTGATCTGGACCTCGACCTCGGGGTGCAGCACCACCGGGACCGTGTGCAGGCCCAGGGTCTTGATCGGCTGGTTCAGGATGAACTGGCCGCGATCGACGGTGAAGCCCTCCTTGGCCACCACCTCGGCGAGGTCGCGGGTGGAGACGGAGCCGTAGAGCACGCCGGTCTCGCCCGACTGGCGGATCAGGATGAAGCTCTGGCCGTTCAGCTTCTCGGCGACGGCCTCGGCGTCCTTCTTCCGGTCGAGGTTACGGGCCTCGAGCTGGGCGCGCTGCGACTCGAAGTGCTTCTTGTTGGATTCCGTCGCGCGCAGCGCCTTGCCGCGGGCGAGCAGGAAGTTGCGGGCGAAGCCCGGGCGGACATTCACGGTCTCGCCCATCTGGCCGAGCTTGGCCACGCGCTCGAGCAGGATCACTTCCATCGTCATTCTCCTTCAGTTGGTCGGCCGCACGGGCCGGGGACTCACGGCGCCGGGTTGTCCTTCGGACGGCGGCGATCGAGGGCTGTGTCGGCCAGGCCGAACAGGGTGAGTGCCACCAGGGCGACGCCCTGGGTCACGAACAGGATCAGGTACATGCCGAACAGCATCAGCCCGCGCCCCGGCCGGCCGCGCGAGCGGTCGTGGAAGGCGGCGAGCCCCTGGAGCGCGAAGGCCGCGCTGAAGGCGCCGACCAGCGCAACGCCGAACACGCCGATGAAGCCGGGGGCGAAGCACATCAGCACGGCGGCTGCGAGGGTCACCAGGGTCGTGCGCGGCATGGCGGTCGACGGCAGGTCCGGCCAGGGCCGGGGCAGGCGCCCGGAGATCTTCACGATCCGGGCCGAGGCCCAGAGATAGAAGGTCAGGAGCAGGGTGAGCCCGTTGGCCGCGAAGGCCGGTACGACGCGCGCGAGGGCGTCGGCGACTTCGCCCCGCGTCACCTCGGCCTCGTCCTGGCCGGGCTTGGGCGTCGCGTCCGGCTCGGTCCCCGCGTCGGGGGCGGGAGTGCCGGCCTCGGCTTGCGGCGCGTCGGTGCGGCGGGGTTCGGTCGCCGGCCGGGCGGCGGGGTCGCGCACCTGCACCAGCGTGCGGGCGAGCCCACGCAGCTGCGTGTCGAAGGCCGCGTGGTTCGGCGAGGACAGGACCGCGATGGCGATGAAGGCGAGGGCGGCCGTGGCGGCGGTCCAGCCGAGGAGGCGGCCGGTCGGGTACCATTCGAGGCCGGACGGCGTCTCGCGGCCGAGCAGCGTCAGGTAGGCGAGCCACCAGGCGGGCAGGGCGATGTAGGCGGCGTAGGCGAGGCCCATGAAGGGCGCGATCACGAGCGCCAGGGCGAGGCTGCCGGCGGCCGCCGCCGTCAGGGCGGCCTTGTGGCTCCAGCCCAGGCCGACGATGAGGATCGGCAGAGGCGCGACGAGGTAGAGCAGGATCGCCAGCGGGGTCGCCTTCAGCAGCACCCCGAACAGGAGTGCGGAGACGAGGCCCGCGCCGATACCGATGCCGATATGCTGTGCCATGGGTTCCGCTGTCCCGCTGCCGTCACGGCAGGGTTAGAGGCGTCGCTGCGCCCCAACGATCGAGCGATGTCGCATCGCTCTCTGAGGAAGCCGGCCCGGGTCGATGCCGGGCCGGCCAGTCGAATCAGCCTACTTGATCACGTAGGGCAGCAGGCCGAGAAAGCGGGCGCGCTTGATCGCCTGGGCGAGCTCGCGCTGCTTCTTGGCCGAGACCGCGGTGATGCGGGACGGGACGATCTTGCCGCGCTCGGACACGTAGCGGGACAGGAGCTTGACGTCCTTGTAGTCGATCTTCGGCGCGTTCGCGCCGGAGAACGGGCAAGTCTTGCGACGACGGAAGAAGGGACGGCGTCCGCCGCCTGCACCAGCACCGAAAGCCATGGTTTAGCCCTCCCCGCCGAAGCTGCGCTCGGGACGATCGCCGCGCTCGGGGCGCTCGCCGCCGCCGAACCCGCCGCCGCCACCGAAGCCGTCATCGTCACGACGCCGGCCGCGCTCGCGATCCTTGCGGTCGTCGCGGTCGCGCTTCTGCATCATCGCCGACGGCTCGGAATCGAGATCCTCGACCCGGACGGTCATGAAGCGCAGCACGTCCTCGGAGATCTGCATCTGACGCTCCATCTCGGCGATGGCGGCCGGGGGGGCGTCGATGTTGAGGAGCGCGAAATGCGCCTTGCGGTTCTTCTTGATGCGGTAGGCCAGGGACTTCACGCCCCACATCTCGATCTTCTCGAGGCGGCCGCCGTTCTGCTCGATCACACCCTTATAGGTGTCGATCATCGTCTCGACCTGCTGGGACGTCACGTCCTGCCGGGCCAAGAGCACGTGCTCGTAGAGAGGCATATCGGGCCTTTCAGTGTCAAAAGGAGCCCGGCCGCCCGGAGGCGGCTGGTTCGGGCCGGTTCATTCGCGAGACGCTCGGCGCCAAGCCCTTCGAGCCGTTTTTGCAGGCCCGAGCGGTTGATCGAAGGCGGAGACACCGGACGACGGATCGTTCAGGATCCTATGCCGCAAGCGGCACCGTCCGTTCAGCCCCCGGCCGGAGCGAACGCGAGGGGCGGCGCATAATCGGTTTTTCGCAGGCTGGCAAGACCGGCCGGTCTCGACGCGGCTCGTCCGCTTGAGCGCCGGCGCGGCTTGCCCATCGGGCGGATCGCCAACATATCGGCGGTTCGAGGGCGCCCGCCGGACCGTGGCGGCCCCGGGACGAATCGGCCCATGACCTCCGAAAAGCTGCGCCTCGGCGTCAACATCGATCACGTCGCCACGGTGCGCAACGCCCGCGGCGAGTCCTATCCCGACCCGGTGCGGGCCGCCCTCCTGGCGGTCGAGGCCGGGGCGGACGGCATCACCGCGCATCTGCGCGAGGACCGGCGCCACATCCGGGACGCCGACATCGCCGCGCTGAGGCGCGATCTCACCGTGCCGCTCAACTTCGAGATGGCGGCCACGGATGAGATGGTGACGATCGCCCTGGCGACGCGCCCCCACGCCGCCTGCCTGGTGCCGGAGAAGCGCGCGGAGCGCACCACCGAGGGCGGCCTCGACATCGTCGGCGGGCGCGATCACCTCGCCCCCCGGATCCGCGCCTTGGCGGAGGCCGGGATCCGCGTCTCTCTGTTCGTCGAGCCCGAGCCTGCGGTGATGGACGCCGCCCGTGCGCTCGGCGCGCCGGTGGTCGAGCTGCACACCGGCAGCTATTGCGAGGCCGCCGTGGCGGGCGATGAGGCGCGGGTTGCCCACGAGCTGGCGCGGATCACGCGGGCGGCCGAGCATGGCGCCGGGCTCGGCCTGGAGATCCATGCCGGGCACGGGCTCACGGTCCGGAGCGTCGGGCCGGTGGCGGCGCTGCCGCAGATCCGGGAGCTGAATATCGGCCACGCCCTGATCGCCGACGCGATCTTCGTCGGGCTCGCCCAGGCGGTGCGCGACATGCGGGCCGCCATGGATCGTGCGCGGCGCCCATGATCATCGGCATCGGCTCGGATCTCTGCGACATCGACCGGATCGCCCGGACGCTCGCGCGCCATGGCGACCGCTTCACGCACCGGGTGTTCACCGATGGCGAGCGGGCGCGCTGCGACCGCCGCGCCGCGCGCGCGCCGGGCTACGCCAGGCGCTTTGCCGCCAAGGAGGCCTGCGCCAAGGCCCTGGGCACCGGCCTCAGCAACGGCGTGTTCTGGCGCGACATGGAGGTGGTGAACCTGCCCTCCGGCCAGCCGACCCTGCGGCTCTCCGGCGGTGCCGCCGCGCGACTCGCCGAGATGCTGCCCGCGGGGCATGAGGGCCGGCTGCATGTCAGCCTCACGGACGATCCGCCCATGGCTCAAGCCTTCGTGATCATCGAGGCGCTGCCGGCGTGAGACCCGGGATGGCGGATTAGCCCGCTACCCTCGCGCGTTGCCGGGGGCTCGCGCTTGGTCTAGACCGCCGCACCAGCGGACACGATTGCGGCGCATTCCTCGGGACAACCGCAGATCAGCCGCAGGCGGCGGGGCCGGGCCTCGCGGGCGGCTGGCGTATGATGCGGACGGGCGGAAGCCGGTTCCGGCCCCATCGTACGAGAACGGAAGAGCTGGGGCGTGCTCCGGCGACGGAAGCTGAGTCTGAAGATGGAACGCGCACGCGTGGATCACGACGGCAAGCCGCTGACGAAACCGGTCGAGACCGGCACCTGGGCCAGCATCCGCGAGACGCTGAAGGTCGGCGTCCAGGCGCTGCTGATCGCCCTGGTGGTGCGCACGCTGCTGTTCCAGCCGTTCAACATCCCGTCGGGGTCGCTGGTGCCGACGCTGCTGATCGGCGATTACCTGTTCGTCTCGAAGTATTCCTACGGCTACTCGAAATACTCCCTGCCGCTCTCGGAATACATTCCGATCCAGGCGGATGGGCGCGTCTGGGCGGCCGAGCCGAAGCGCGGCGACATCGCGGTGTTCAAGCTGCCCAAGGACAACGCCACGGATTACATCAAGCGCGTGATCGGCCTGCCGGGCGACAAGATCCAGATGATCGACGGCGTGCTCAACATCAACGGCAAACCGGTCAAGCGCGAGCGGATCGCCGATTACGAGACCACCGATCCCTACGGCCAGGCGACCAAGGTGCCCCAGTATCTCGAGACGCTGCCCAACGGCGTCGTCCACCGGGTCATCGAGCGCGACGGCGACAACGGCTTCTGGGACAAGACCGAGCTCTACACCGTGCCCAGCGGCCATTTCTTCATGATGGGCGACAATCGCGACAACTCCACCGACTCGCGCGATCTCGCGAGCGTCGGCTACGTGCCCTTCGCCAATCTGGTCGGGCGCGCCGAGATGATCTTCTTCTCGATCGACGAGGGCACCCCGGCCTGGCAGCTCTGGAACTGGCCGGCCCATGTGCGCTGGTCGCGCCTGTTCTCGACCATCCATTGAACGGCCCGAACTTGGACGAGGCTGGACAGGCCCGACCGTCTTCCCGGGCACGGCGTTCCCACAAGCCCAGGCCGCCGCTCGGCGTCCTGGAGGAGCGGATCGGCCATAGCTTCGCCGATCAGAACCTGCTGACCCGGGCGCTCACCCATACCAGCAAGGCCACCGGGCGTGGCGGCAGCTACCAGCGCCTGGAGTTCCTGGGCGACCGGGTGCTCGGGCTCGCCGTGGCCGACCGCCTCTACGCCGCCTTTCCGGACGCGGACGAAGGCGACCTGTCGCGCCGCCTGGCCGGCCTCGTGCGCCGGGAGACCTGCGCGGCGGTGGCGGCTTCCTGGGAGGTCGGGCCGCATCTGATCCTCGGCCAGGGCGAGGTGATGGGCGGCGGCCGGCGCAACCAGACGATCCTGGCCGACGTCTGCGAGGCGATCCTCGGTGCGATCTACCTCGATGCCGGCTTCGAGGCCGCCCGGGTGATCGTCGAGGCGCATTTCCATCCGGCCGAGCCGATGGCGGCCCATCGCGGCCGCGACGCCAAATCCGCCCTGCAGGAATGGGCCATGGGCCGGAGCCTGCCGATCCCCGTCTACGCGGTGGTCGAGCGCACTGGCCCGGATCATGCGCCCCGGTTCCGCATTGCCGTACAGGTCGAGGGGCTCGAGCCGGGTCACGGCGAGGGCACCTCGAAGCGTGTCGCCGAGCAGGAGGCCGCCCGCGCGCTGATGGAGCGCGAGGGAATCGGCACCGTCCCGGAGACGGGGCCGACGGAGACAGCATGACCGACCACGAACAAGACGACGGACAGGACGAGGGGCATGCCGAGGGGCCGACCCCCAAGGCGCCATCGACGCTTCCGGGCACGCCCGCGGATTCACGGGCGGGCTTCGTCGCGCTGATCGGCGTGCCGAATGCCGGCAAGTCGACCCTCCTCAACAACCTGGTCGGCACGAAGGTCTCGATCGTCTCGCGCAAGGTGCAGACGACCCGGGCGCTCGTGCGCGGCATCCTGATCGAGGGCTCGGCCCAGGTGATCCTGGTCGACACCCCGGGCATCTTCGCGCCCAAGCGCCGCCTCGATCGGGCGATGGTGCATTCCGCCTGGAGCGGCGCCGCCGACGCGGATGCGGTCTGCCTGCTGGTCGATGCCCGCAAGGGCCTGGACGAGGAGGTCGAGGCGATCCTGAGCCGCCTCGGCGAGGTGAAGCGCGAGAAGATGCTGATCCTCAACAAGATCGACCTGATCCCGCGGGAGCGGCTGCTCGATCTGGCCGCCAAGCTCAACGCGGCCTCGCCGTTTGCCGAGACCTTCATGATCTCGGCGCTCAAGGGTGACGGCGTCGGCGACCTGCGCCGCGCGCTCGCCGCCCGGATGCCGCCGGGCCCGTGGCTCTACCCGGAGGATCAGGTCTCGGACGCGCCGCTGCGCATGCTCGCCGCGGAGATTACCCGGGAAAAAATCTACGACCGGCTGCACGAGGAGCTGCCCTACCGCTCCACGGTCGAGACCGACCAGTGGCAGATCCGGCCGGACGGATCGGTCCGGATCGAGCAGACGATCTTCGTCGAGCGCGAGAGCCAGCGCTCGATCGTGCTCGGCAAGGGCGGCCAGACCATCAAGGCGATCGGTCAGGCGGCCCGCATCGGGATCGCCGAGGCGGCGGACGCCAAGGTCCACCTGTTCCTGCACGTGAAGGTGCGTGAGAACTGGGCCGACGACCCCGCCCGCTACCGCGAGATGGGCCTGGAATTCCCCCGCGGCTGAACCGGGTTTCCGGGGGCTCGCCCTTCGGCGGACCCCCCGAGACTTTCAGGGCTCTGCCCTGCACCCGCAAAAGGTCGAAGACCTTTTGAGACCCGGACTTTAGGCCTCCGGGGCATCCCAGCCGATCGAGCGACGCAGGAAGGTCAGGCCGAGCGCCAGGAAGGACGCCGTCTCGGCATTGTCCTTGCCGTAGCCGTGACCGCCTGAGGCGGGCTCGTAGAAGGACGCGTCGTAGCCGAGGGCGTTCAGCTTCCGGGCCATCTTGCGGGCATGGCCGGGATGCACCCGGTCGTCGCGGCGGCTGGTGGCCAGAAGGATCGGCGGATAGGGCCGGCCCGCCTCGGCTTTGTGGTAGGCCGAGATCGCGCCGAGGAAGGCCCAATCCTGCGGATCGTCCGGGTCGCCGTATTCCGCGATCCAGCTCGCCCCGGCCAGGAGCTTGGTGTAGCGGCGCATGTCGATCAGCGGGATCGTGCAGAACAGCGCCCCGAACCGCTTCGGATACCGGGTCAGCATGTTCGCGATCAGCAGGCCGCCATTCGAGCCGCCCTCCGCGGCGATCCGGCCCGGCCGGGTTACGCCGCGCGCCACGAGGTCGGCCGCGACCGCGGCGAAATCGTCATGGGCCCGTGCCTTGCCCTCGCGACGGCCAGCATCGTGCCAGCGCGTGCCGAACTCGCCGCCCCCGCGGATATTGGCGACGACGCTCGTGCCGCCCCGCTCCAGCCACAGCTTGCCCAGGACCGGGGAATAGCTCGGCAGCAGCGGGAGCCGGAACCCGCCATAGGCGGTCATATGCACCGGAGCCTCGCCAGTCAGGGCCTCCGGTCCGGTCTGGACGTAGGGCACCCGCGTGCCGTCCGCCGAGATTGCCTCGTGCCGGGTAACCCGCAGGCCCTGCGCGTCGAAAGCCGGCGGAGTCCGGCGCAGCACCGTGGGCGCTTCGAGGCTCGGCGGGATGCTGAGCAGCGTCGCAGGAGTCACAGGGTCGTGCACGGTCGCTAGCAGCGTGCCGTCCGCTTCCTCGGGGTCGCCGTCGAGGGGCCAGACATGGACGCTGCCGAGGGCCGGCAGCCCGTCGAGCGGCCGTGTCGTCCAGGCACCCCCTTCGGGCGTGCAGATCGTGTAGGTCGGGCGCAGGTCGTCGAGCGCATGGACGAACAGGCGCCCCGCCGACCAGAACACGTCCTGGAGCGCCCGTCGCTCGTCCGGCCGCCACAGGACCGTGAAGTCGCGGCGCCCCGCCAGGAAGGCCGAGAGCGGCATCGCCAGCACCGTGTCGGTCGCGTGCTCCACGCCGCCCACGAGCCAGGGCTGGCGCGGCCGCACCGCGAGGTAATCCCGGTCGATCTGGACGTCCGCGTCCGAGGGCAGGTCGAGCCGGGTGCGCGGGCCGCTCCGGTCGCCGAGGTGGATCGTGGTGTCGAAGAAGCCGATCTGCTCGATGAAGACCAGCCGCTCGACGCCCGTCTCCCGGTCCACCGAGGCCCAGGCGGCCATGCTGGTCTCCGGTACCTCGAACAGCACTGCGGCGGCCAGCGGATCCGAGCCGCGCGACAACATCCGGGTGGCGCGGGGGTAGCCCGCGCGGGTGGCCATGCCGTCGCCGTAGGCGCTCGCGACCAGCAGCGTGTCGCGGTCGAGCCAGGCCGCACCGCCCTTCGACTCCGGCAGGACGAAGCCGTCGGCCACGAAGGTGCGGCTGATCAGGTCGAACTCGCGCACGACCTTGGCGTCGCCGCCGCCCCGGCTGAGGGACAGCAGGGCGCGGTCGTGACCCTCCTTCAGGACCGACGACCCGGCCCAGACCCAATCCTCGCCCTCCGCGGCGGCGAGCGCATCGAGGTCGAGCAGGATGTCCCAGTCCGGCGCCTCAGTCCGGAAGCTCGCCTCGTCGGTGCGCCGCCACAGGCCACGCGGGTGCTCGGCATCCGTCCAGAAATTATAGAGCAGCCCGCCCCGGCGCGAGACGAACGGGATACGCTCCGGCCGATCCAGGATGGTCCGCGCGGTGTCGCGATCCCGGGCGAAGGCGGCATCGCCGTAGCGGGCCAGGGTCTCGGCGTTGCGGGCCTCGACCCAGGCCAGCGCCTCCGGCCCGTCGATCTCTTCCAACCACAGGTAGGGATCGTCGTCCGGATTCTGGAGGGTCGGGCGCGGGTCGTTCGGAGCGGTCATGACCGCAAGATAGACCCGGCTTCGGGGATTCGGGAACCGCCCCGATGGCGCAGGGGCAGGGGCTCGCCCGCGGCGGACGGTCTGCCCTCTGACAAGTCCGTGCGGCGACCCCGAGGCTGGGCTTTCGGAGCCATTCCGGGTAACAGGCGACGTTCCCTCCGGATGATCCGAGTCGGGTGCGGGCTTCCCGCTCCGCTGTGGATTCGCGTTCCGATGCCAGCTCTCCAGATCCTGAATTGTTCATGCGCCATGCCGTTTACGGCCTGCCGCCGGTCGACCTCGCAGAGGTCCCCGGCGACGCCGTCCAGCTTTCCCCCCTGATCCCCGGCTCAGCCCGGCTCGAGGACCTGACCGAGGGCAGCCTCGATGCCGCGACCGTGCTGGCGCCCCCGGGCACGATCGAGCGGCGCTACGTGCTCGCTCACACGTTGCGGGCGCTCGTGCCCGGCGGCCGAATGCTGGCGCTCGCGCCGAAGGACCGGGGCGGCACGCGGCTGGCCAAGGAACTGGCCGCTTTCGCGTGTCACGCCGCCGACGAGCCGCGCCGCCACCACCGGATCTGCAGGCTCGTGCGACCGCCCGAGCCGGCCGGACTCGGCGCAGCCATCGAGGAAGGCGGCCCGCGCCACGTCGACAACCTCGCTTTGTGCACGCAGCCCGGCGTCTTCTCCTGGGACCGGCTCGATCCCGGTACGGCGTTGCTCCTGGCGAACCTGCCGCCGCTGAAGGGCAAGGGGGCCGATCTTGGCTGCGGCCTCGGGATCCTCGCCCGGGCGATCCTGGGCTCGCCCGCGGTCACCGCGCTGACGCTGGTGGAGATCGATCGCCGGGCCGTCGAGATGGCGCATCGCAACGTCGCCGATCCGCGGGCGACGATTGTCTGGGCCGATATCCGGGCGGCCGGCGCGGTGCCGGGCAGCCTCGACTTCGTGGTGATGAACCCGCCGTTCCACGATGGCGGCACCGAGGATCAGGCGCTCGGCCGAACCTTCATCGCCCGGGCCGCGGAGGCGCTGCGCAAGGGCGGCACGCTGTGGCTCGTGGCCAATGCACACCTGCCCTACGAGACGGCTCTCGGTGCCGCGTTCCGCGACGTCTCGGTCACGGTGCAGGCCGGGGGCTACCGGGTCTACGAGGCGCGCCGATGAAGGCGGCCAAATCCGTCCGCCTCGACAAGCTGCTGGCCAATCTCGGCTACGGGTCGCGCCGCGAGATCCAGGGGCTGGCCCGCGCCGGCGCGATCCTATTGGACGGCGCCGAGCTGGCGGATGCCGGCGACCGGATCGCCCTCGATCCCGATCTTCCGGAGCGTCTGACCGTCGACGGCGCGCCGGTCGATCCGCTGCCGGGCCTGTGCCTGATGCTGCACAAGCCGCTCGGCGTGACCTGCTCGCACAAGGAGGCCGGGCCCCTCGTCTACGGGCTGTTGCCCGAACGCTGGCGCTGGCGCGACCCGCCGCTCTCCACCGTGGGGCGCCTCGATAAGGAGACCTCCGGCCTGTTGCTGCTCACCGATGACGGCGCGCTGCTCCACCGGATCATCGCGCCCAAGGCGAATGTGGCCAAGCGCTACCGGGTCACCCTAGACCGGCCGCTCGACGGCACCGAGGGAGCGACCTTCGCGTCCGGCACGCTAGTGCTGGAGGGTGAGGACCGGCCCTTGCTGCCGGTGCATCTGGACGTCAAGGATCCCACCCATTGCGCGGTGACGCTGACGGAAGGCCGCTACCACCAGGTGCGCCGGATGTTCGCCGCCATCGGCAACCACGTCGTGGCTTTGCATCGGGACCGGGTCGGCGGGCTCGACCTGCCGGCGGACCTGCCGGCCGGGGGCTACCGGGTTATGGGTCCGGCCGATATCGCCGCCGTGTTCGCGGGCACCTGATCGCTCTGCACCTGGACTACGGCCTCAATGAAGCGACCGGGCGAGGGCGACGACGGCTCCGATGATCGCCAGCGTCTGAAAGCCGATCAATCCGGCGACCCAGCGCACGATCTCGGCGCGAGTCTCTGCCAATTCGGCGCGCAGATCTGCCTTCGTGACGAGATCACCCTGAAGCGCTTCGGCCATGGCATCGGCCAAGCCCTCGGCCTGCTCGGGCGAGAGCTTGGCCTTGTCCCGGAGGGTCCGGGCAAATTTCAGCGTATCGAACGCAACGCCCGCCATGCGGGGACTTATCGGCGTCGGAGGCATCGGGTTACAAGCTCTGAGAGGCGGCCGCCCCTCGATTTCACCCGAATCCTTGCGCCCCGCCCCGGGCTCTGCTAAGCGCCCGCCCATCCCACACGCGGAGCCGGCCTCATGCCTGAATGAGGCGTCTTCCGGTGGCCGTCCGAATGCGTCGGGCGGCTGCATCCCTCCGCGGCGGATCCAACCGGAGAGTACAAAGACATGGCCGTCGATTTCACTATGCGTCAGCTCCTCGAGGCGGGCGCCCATTTCGGTCACCAGGCCCACCGCTGGAACCCGAAGATGCAGCCGTACATCTTCGGCACCCGCAACAACATCCACATCATCGACCTGGCCCAGACCGTGCCGGCGATGCACACCGCGCTGCAGGCGGTGAGCGACACCGTCGCCAAGGGCGGCCGCGTGCTGTTCGTGGGCACCAAGCGCCAGGCGGCCGACACGATCGCCGACGCCGCCAAGCGCTCGGCCCAGTACTACGTCAATTCCCGCTGGCTGGGCGGCATGCTCACCAACTGGAAGACCATCTCGGGCTCGATCGCGCGCCTGCGCAAGGTCACCGAGACGCTGGAGACCGGCGGCCCGGGCCTGACCAAGAAGGAGCGCCTGATGCTGTCCCGTGAGAAGGACAAGCTCGAGAAGGCGCTCGGCGGCATCAAGGACATGGGCGGCGTGCCCGACCTGCTGTTCGTGATCGACACCAACAAGGAGCAGCTGGCGATCAAGGAGGCGAACCGCCTCGGGATCCCGGTGGCCGCCATCGTCGACACCAACTGCAACCCGGACGGCATCACCCACATCGTCCCGGCCAACGACGATGCCGGCCGCGCCATCGCGCTCTACTGCGACCTGATCGCCAAGGCCGCCATCGACGGCATCTCGCGGGCCCAGGGCTCGTCGGGCGTCGATCTCGGCGCCTCCGAGGAGCCGCAGGCCGAGGAGCTGCCGGCGAACGACGACGCGGCCGTCTCGGTCGAGTCCGACGCGCTCGACCCGGCCGACGTGGCGATGCTCGCCGAGTCGACCGAGCATTTCGAGCTGCTCGCCGCTCCGCGCGGCGCGCCGGACGACCTGACCAAGCTGCATGGCGCCGGTCCGCAGATCGTCCAGAAGCTCAACGATGCCGGCATCTACCATTACTGGCAGATCGCCGCGATGACCCCGGACGAGGTTGCCAAGGTCGATTCCGACCTGAAGCTCAACGGCCGCATCGACCGCGATTCGTGGGTCTCGCAGGCCCGCGGTTTCGTCGAGGCCGCCGCCGCGGTCTAACTCTCGGTACGTCGCGGCGCCCCGTCATCGGGGCGTCGTGAACCCAGGCATACCGGGCCCGGCCGCTTACCCGCGCGCCGGGCCTCTCTCATCCAGACCACACGAAAGGGACCGCCATGGCCAACATCACCGCCGCGATGGTGAAGGAGCTCCGGGAGAAGACCGGCGCGGGCATGATGGACTGCAAGGGCGCGCTCAACGAGACGCAGGGCGACATCGAGGCGGCCATCGACTGGCTGCGCAAGAAGGGCCTCGCCAAGGCCGCCAAGAAGGCCGGCCGCGTCGCCGCCGAGGGCCTGGTCGCCGTCGAATCCGCCGGCCATCACGCCGCGATCGTCGAGGTGAATTCCGAGACCGACTTCGTCGCCCGCAACGACGCCTTCCAGGCCTTCGCCCGCGAGGCCGCCAAGATCGCCCTCAACACCGACGGCACCCTGGAGGGCCTCCAGGCCGCCAAGTTCCCGGGCGCCACCGAGACCGTCTCGGAGAAGCTGCAGAGCCTGATCGCCACCATCGGCGAGAACATGAACCTGCGCCGGGTCGCCAAGCTCGAGGTCAAGAAGGGCGTCATCGCCTCCTACGTCCACAGCCAGGTCTCGGACGGGCTGGGCAAGATCGGCGTGCTCGTGGCGCTCGAGTCCGAGGGCGACGTCGACGCCCTGTCGAATCTCGGCCGCCAGATCGCCATGCACGTCGCCGCCACCAACCCGGTGGCGCTGGACGCGTCCGGCGTCGACGCCGCGACCCTGGAGCGCGAGTCGAACATCCTGCGCGAGAAGAACGTCGGCAAGCCGGACCACGTGCTCGCCAAGATCGTCGAGAGCGGCCTGAAGAGCTACTACAAGGAGGTCACCCTCCTGGAGCAGCCCTTCGTGCATGACGGCTCGAAGACGGTCAGCCAGGTGCTCAAGGAAGCCGCCGGCAAGGTCGGCGGCCCCGTCACCCTGACGGCGTTCGTCCGCTACGCGCTGGGCGAGGGCATCGAGAAGGAAGAGGGCCCGGACTTCGCCACCGAAGTCGCCCAGCAGGCCGGCCGCGCCTGATTCGTTCAGACCTTTCGGTCTGACGATTTCGAAAACCTCGTTCGGCGTGAGCCGGGCGGGGTTTTCTTGTGTTTCGCGACGATGGTTTTGGCGAGAGGGCAGAAGGCTGGGTCGGAACAGCCGGTTGGATCGAGCTCGGTCAGACAGTATTCCGCTTCATCGAGACGGTCTGTATCGATCACACCGCCCAGGATGCAGCGCGGCTCCCCTCTTCCGCACGTGAGAGGGGGGGCGTCATGGCCTGCATAAGCTGAAGCGTGAACATCGTAGCCGATGCGGGCGGGGGCCTCTCGTCGCAAAATCAGCAGCACCGCTGGACCAGCCGTTTGCGCCGCGACTTTATCTGTTCAGAAGACACAAGTCATTGCCGGACAATATCATTCCGGCCTGGGCCACTCTCAGCCCCGTATCGCGGAAACCTGATCCCGCCCGCCCCGTGTTGCAGCGCACACCGGCCGCGGCACGGCCGCGCTAGATCACAGGCATGGCTTTGAAAACCTTCTCCTACCTGATGATCGGCGTGTTCGCGTCCGGTCTCGTCATGACGCTTCTCGGCTCCGTCGGCGTCTTCACCGGGAGCTGACAAGATCGGCGCCGGCGCGACTATGTCGGTCATGCCGGCGCCGCATCGACCCAGGCGCGCCCGTCCCACAGCCGCACGGTGACGGTCGCTAGACCGCCCGCGATGGTGATCCGGTTGTAGGCGTTCGGCTCGTTGCCCCGCAGCCGCGTCGAGGTCGCCGAGCCGGCCTGGACGGCGAGCAACCGCCCCGGGCGCGAGCGGACCGCGCTCTGATCCACCAGGGCATCCTCGGGGGTCTCGGGGTCCGCGTAGCGCGCGTAGTGCCGGTGCAGATGGCCCGCCAGGGTCAGGCCGACCCCGCAGCGGCGGAACGCGGCCAGGGCCCGATCGGCCCGCCCGACCATCCGGGCTTCCGCGTCCCAGGGGGGCGGCAGGAACGGGTGGTGACCCACGACGATCTTGAACAGGTGATCCGGCATCGCCGAGAGCCGCGCCTCGGCCCGGACGATCTGGCTGCGGCGGATCACGCCGTGCGACCAGTCCGGCTCGGGCGCCCAGCGCCGCACCGTGTTCAGGCACACGATCCCGATCTCCGCATCCTCGAAGCACGGCTCAGTCTCGGCAGCGATGGCGCGCCGGTAGCGCGTGAACGGCCACAGGAAGCGCTGGATCAGGCGGAACGGCGAGATGTCGTGGTTGCCCGGCACCCCGATCCAGGGCGGCGCCAGCCGGTCGAGGAAGGCGCGGGCCTCGGCGAATTCCGACGGGCGCGCCGCCATGGTGAAATCCCCCGAGGCGACGATCAGGTCCGGGGCGTCGGCGTTCAGCTCGTGAACCAGCGCTTCCACGACCGCCGGGTCGGTGCGGCCGAAATGCAGGTCGGAGATATGGCTGATCCGTCTCACGGATGGCCGCCCGTCGTCGGCACGATCACGGTCAGCGCCTGCCGGTGGATCCGGTAGCGCAGGGGCGCGGGGATCAGGGTCACCTCGCCGTCGTTCATGACCCGGAGCGCCCGGGCCTCCGACGCGATGGTCAAGTTCGTGGCCGGCACCCGCTCCACGTCCGGCA
The DNA here is from genome assembly GCF_000272495.1 of Methylobacterium sp. GXF4. Classification (NCBI taxonomy): domain Bacteria; kingdom Pseudomonadati; phylum Pseudomonadota; class Alphaproteobacteria; order Hyphomicrobiales; family Methylobacteriaceae; genus Methylobacterium; species Methylobacterium sp. GXF4. The sequence continues at coordinate 23,881 of NZ_AKFK01000051.1, forward strand.
GCCGCCGCCAATCGCCCAGGGCGAAGCCGAGGGCGAGGCGCAGGGTCCGGGCCAGTGAGAGATGCGCCAGGACATAGAGCGTGAGCCGCCCGGCATCGACGGGCGCCCGCACCAGCATGTGGCCCGGGCGCTCGACGTAATCGCCGATCACGACGGCCAGCAGCCGGAACCGCCAGGTCCGGACCGCGCCGTCGATCGTGCCGGTCACGGTGAGGCGCGGATACCGGCCGAGATGGCGCAGGACCCCCACGACCCAGCGCAGCAGGCTGCGCAGGCCGAGATGGCGGCGATGCGCTTCCCGGTGCCGCGTCACCCGGGCGGGCAGGCCGAGCACCGAGTTGATCAGGAACGTGCGGCCATTGACCTCACCGACATCGATCCGGCGTCGGCCGCCCGCAACCAGCGCGGCCACCGCGCCGTCGATATCGAGCGGTACCCCGAGATCCCGGGCCAGAAGGTTCAGGGTGCCGAGCGGCAGGATCCCCAGCGGCGTGGTCTTGCCGACGAGGGCCGCGGCCGCGCACGCGATGGTGCCGTCGCCGCCGGCCACCACAAGGGCGTCGATATCGGGCTCCGAGGCCGCGGCGGCGATCCGCACCGGCAGGGGCGCCCCCCGGTCGGCCTCGCCGAGCGGTTCGATCCCGGCCGCGACCAGCTTCTCCCGGATCGCCTCCGGCGTCGTGCCCGACGCCACCGCCCCGGAGGCGCCGTTGATGACGAGTGCGATGCGCATGGAATCCCGGGCGTCCATCCCGATGGCGGGCCCCGCTCCTCTGCCAAAGCTGCACGTCGATCGCGTGTCGGTGGCAGATCGTCCCCGTGATCCCCGCCTGGATCGCCGCGCGCCCCTCGACGCCGCTCCCGCGGCTGACGTAGAAGCCTCGCGGGTTCGCGCGATGCGGTGGGGAGCCGGAGATCGAGATGCCGGAAGCGACGCCGTTTCGCCGTATCCTCCTCAAGCTGTCGGGCGAGGCCCTGGCCGCTCCGGACGGCTACTGGCTCCATCCGCCCACGCTGGCGGCCCTGGCCGAGGACATCGCCCGGACCATCGAGGCCGGGGCCGAGATCGCCATCGTGGTCGGGGGCGGCAACATGATCCGCGGTGCCCGCATCTCGGCGGCCGGCTGGATCGACCGGGCGACCGGTGATTCCCTGGGCATGATGGCCACGGTGATGAACTCGCTGGCGATCGAGACCGCGCTCAACGCCGCGGGCGTGCCGGCCCGGACCATGTCGGCGGTGTCGATGCCGACGATCTGCGAGACCTATGCCCGCCAGCCGGCCCTGCACCATCTCGACAAGGGTCAGGTGGTGGTGCTCGCCGGCGGCACCGGCAACCCGTTCTTCACGACCGACACCGCCGCGGTGCTGCGCGCCGCCGAGCTGCGCTGCGACGCCGTGCTCAAGGCCACGCAGGTGGACGGCGTCTACTCGGCCGATCCCAAGAAGGATCCGAGCGCCACCCGCTACGACCGGCTGACCCACGACGAGGCGATCGCCCGCGACCTCAAGGTGATGGACACCGCGGCCTTCGCGCTCGCCCGCGAGAGCCGGCTCTCGATCGTCGTCGGCTCCCTGCATCCGCCGAGCTCGATCGCCGGGATCCTGTCGGGCGAGGCGCCCTCGACCCTCGTGGCGCCCTGATCCGGCACCCGCGCGCCTCGCGATTCGCATCGCGGCCTTCGGAATGCCGGTGACCCGCTTTCCGGAGGATGCGCCGGAGGTTTGCGGCACCGGGAAAATTCCGCCATTGAGGCCGCGACTGCCCGTACCGGGCGAGAAGACAACGTCAGACGTGTCGGGACGACCACCATGGCCACACCGGAATTCGACCTCAACGACATCAAGCGCCGCATGCAGGGCGCGGTCGCGTCGCTCTCCAAGGATCTCGGATCCCTGCGGACCGGGCGCGCCACGCCCTCGCTGCTCGACCCGATCCAGGTCGACGCCTACGGCTCGTCGATGCCGATGGCGCAGGTCGCCACCGTGAGCGTGCCCGAGCCCCGGCTCCTGTCGATCTCGGTCTGGGACCGCAGCATGGTCACCGCCGTCGAGAAGGCGATCCGCGAATCCGACCTCGGCCTCAACCCGCAGACCGAGGGCCAGACCATCCGGCTGCGCATCCCCGAGATGAACGAGCAGCGCCGCAAGGAGATGGTCAAGGTCGCCCACAAATACACCGAGGAGGCGCGCGTCGCCGTGCGCCACGTCCGCCGGGACGGGCTCGACCACCTGAAGAAGCTCCTGAAGGACAGCGCCATCTCGGAGGACGACGAGAAACGCCAGGCTGCCGACGTGCAGAAGGCGACCGACCAGTTCATCGCCGAGATCGACGGCGTGCTGGCCGCCAAGGAGAAGGAGATCATGCACGTCTGAGGCGAAGGCCGAGACGCGCGTGACCCCCACCGCCCCACCGGCCGCACGCCCCTCCGGGCGGCGCGAACTCTGGCTGCGCGTCGCCTCGGGCGTGGTGCTCGCCCCGGCGATCCTCGCGGCCCTGGTCTATGGCGGCTGGCCCTTCGCGGGGATCTGGCTCGCCGCCGGCATCATCGGCTTCGCCGAATGGATGGTGATGAGCCGGACCGAGCCGCGCGAGGTGCTGATCGCGCTGGGCGCGGCGACGCTCGGCGCCCTGCTGCTCTGCCAGCGCGGCGGCGCCCCGGCGCTCGCCTGCCTCGCCGTCCTGCTCCTCGGGGCCGCGGCCTGCGCCACGGTGGCGCGCACCGGCTTCGGCCGGGTACGGGCGCTCGCCGGCGTGCTCGGAGCGGCTTCCATCGCGTCGGTGCCGGTGGCCCTGCGCGACGATCCCGGGATCGGCCTCGTCGGCCCGGCCTGGATGTTCGCCGTGGTCTGGTCCACTGACATCGCCGCCTATTTCGCCGGCCGCAAGATCGGCGGGCCGAAGCTGATGCCCCGGGTCTCGCCCAACAAGACCTGGGCGGGGGCGATCGGCGGCCTTGTCGGTGCGGTGGCAGCCGGGTCGCTCGTGGCGGTGGCCGCCGACCTCGCCGGGCTGGACCTGCCGAGCGCCGCCTCGCTGCCGGTGGTGGCCGGGGTAAGCGCCCTGGCCTCCGTGCTGAGCCAGGCCGGCGACTTGCTCGAATCCGGCCTCAAGCGCCGCTACGGGGTGAAGGATTCGGGCAAGATCATCCCGGGCCATGGCGGCGTCATGGACCGGCTCGACGGATTTTTTGCGGTGGCCGTGTTGGCCGGGCTCTATCTCGCCCTGCGTGGAAGCGGTCTGATCCCGTGACGATGAGGGAGTTTCACCCGTGACCCAGACCGTCGCCGTCTTCGGCGCCACCGGCTCGATCGGGCGCTCCACCGCCGACCTGCTGGCCCAGCATCCGGACCGGTTCCGCACCGGCGCCGTGGTCGGCGGTCGCGACGCGGTCGCGCTCGCCAAGGTCGCGCGTGAGCTCGGCGCTTCGTTCGCGGCGCTCGCCGACGCGAGTGCCGGCCCGGCCCTCGCCGAGGCGCTCTCGGGCAGCGGCATCCCCAACGGGGCGGGGGAGGGCGCCGTCATGGAGGCCGCCGCCCGCGACGCCGATATCGTCGTCGCCGCGGTGAGCGGCGCGGCCGGGCTGAAATCCACCCATGCCGCGCTCCGGCTCGGCCGCAAGGTCGCGCTCGCCAACAAGGAGAGCCTGGTCTGCGCCGGCGACGCCTTCATGCGCGACGCGGCGCGCTACGGCGCCACGATCCTGCCGATGGATTCCGAGCACGACGCGCTCAGCCAGGCGCTCGCCGGCCGGCCGCTGGCGGATGTTCGCACCATGATGATCACCGCCTCGGGCGGCCCGTTCCGGACCTGGACCCGGGAGCGGATCGCCGCCGCCTCCGCGACCGAGGCCGCGGCCCATCCGACCTGGTCGATGGGCATGAAGATCAACATCGATTCGGCCAGCCTGATGAACAAGGGCCTGGAGCTGATCGAGGCGCACCACCTGTTCGGCATCGAGCCCGAGCGCCTGGACGTCGTCGTCCACCCGCAATCGGTGATCCACGGCCTGGTCTACTGGCTCGACGGCGCCGTCACCGCCGAGCTGGCGCTCCCCGACATGCGCGTGCCGATCTCGCACTGCCTCGGCCTCGGCGACCGTCTGACCATCGCCCGGGGTCGGCCCCTGGACCTGGTAAAGCTCGGCGCGCTGACCTTCGAGGCGGCCGACGAGGAGCGCTTCCCGTGCCTGCGCATCGCCCGGGCGGCGCTCGCCGCCGGGGGGGCGGCGCCCACCGTCATGAATGCCGCGAACGAGATCGCGGTGGCCGCCTTCATCGCCGGCCGGATCGGCTTCTACGGGATCAGCGACCTGGTCGAGCGCGCCTGCGGGCACTTCGCCGGGCAGTACCGGACCGCGCCCGCCGACGTGGACGAGGCGCTGGCCATCGACGCCCATGTCCGCGTCTGGAGCACCGAGGCTCTGCCGGAGCTGCGCGCGGCGGGATAAGGCAGCTTCCTCTCGTGCGTGCCGCCTTCGATGGTAACGCAGCATGACGAGCGCTTCCAGGCTGTGAGCTTGGTGGCATCGTGGGCGGCCCTCCATCGTAGCAGGCGAGAAAGGGCTTCTTCCAAATCCGCTGGGCAACATCCTCTGCGTTCCGGAGCCGCAACACAGGACGCGTTCCATTCGGCTCCGAGAAACCACGCAAGGGCGTTAGGACGGCCGCGTGCCGCAAGCGTGAAAACATTTCAAATGTAGGCTCTGCACACTGCATGTGATAACATAATCTCGATCCTCTACTCTTCGGTATTTTTCCAATAATCAACAAAGATGTCAGCAAGGTACCATATTGCAACAATAAATTATTAAATATGAGGCCGAGATGCGCTTGTGTTTATTATCAATCATCGCAATATTTAGTTTTGGCGACGGCTGTTGAGGCGGCCGGCTTTCAAACATTCTCGGTTCCATCCGACCCAGGTGGTCCAGCTTTGGAAGCGGCCATGTGGTCGCCTTGTGCTACCGCTGCCAAAGATATCAAACTCGGGAGTTCCGTGATTCCAGGTGTCCGTGATTGCTCAATCGCGGGCCAAAATTTGCCGCTTATTGTCGTTTCGCACGGGTTTGGTGGATCTTACCTCGGCCACCGCGACACCGCAGAAACTCTTGCGGATGCGGGCTTTATCGTCGTAGCGATTAATCACCCTGACGATGCTTACACAAACGAGGCAAGGTTTCGCGATTATTGGGCCTTAATCAGCCGTCCCTCGGATGTCAGGCGCCTTATCGATTTCTTGCTAGGCCCGGCATCAGGCCCAGCGAGGATTGACCCGAATCGGATCGGCTTTTTCGGGTTCTCGCGGGGGGGCTATACTGGCCTCGTGCTCGGCGGTGGCCAGCCGAATTTTTGCGCTTGGTTCTCGCCTTGCACTGGTTCCAATGCGGAGAGGTGCACGCATGGAAGCCTGGACGTCTGGTCAATTCACAGCTTGGTTCATGACACTCGGGTCAAGGCTATCGTTATAGCTGATCCTCTCAGCAAAATGTTCCCGACGAGCGATAGCCTAAGATTGATCTCGGTTCCCGTTCAGCTCTGGGGGTCCCAGTTTGGGGGCGACGGCGTGTTTCCTGAAGATGTCGCCACGATCGCTCGGAGTTTGCCCGGAAAATCTGAATTTCATATTGTGCCACGAGCAGCACATTTCGCGTTTATAAGGCCCTGTCCAGACGAGTTGAAAAAATCTCGGCCAAATATTTGTGTCGACGATGCGAGTTTCGATCGCGTAGCCTTCCACAGAGATTTTAATCAACGGGTGCTAGCGTTCTTTCGACAGCAACTTGGTGTAGGCGAACGTCCCTAGGCAAGACATGGGAATGGGGCCGACGAATCCGGTTTCGCCCTCTCGATCGAAATGTCTTCCGCCCATTCGCTTGAGCGGAGGAAAGTTAAGTCGAGGCATCCGCCCCGTACCCGGCCAGAAACACCCGCACCGCCTCCGCGACCTGAAACCGCTTCCGGGCTTCGTCCGCCATGCCGCCGGCCGCGAACAGGAGGCGGGTCAGGAGGCCCGCCAGGCACAGATGCAGGAAGTGCTGGGCCGCGAGGGTCGTATCGGTGATGCGCAGCCGGCCGCTCTCCACCTGGACGTCGAGATAGGCCGCCAACCGGGCGACACCGCAGGCCGGCCCGGCCTCGTAATAGACCTGGCCGAAATGCGGGAACTTCTCGCAGACACCGATGACCATGCGATGCACGGAGATGTGCTCCGGCTTGGACATCTCGGCCAGGAAGCTCATCCCCAACCGCGTCAGCACGGCCGGGACGTCCGAATCGGCCGGGTCGAAGGTGAACAGGGTCTCGGCCAGGCTGGACTTCTCCAGGATGATCAGGGCCTCGAACAAGGCTTCCTTGCTGTCGAAATAGACGTAGAGCGTGCCCTTGGAGACGCCCGCGGCCCGGGCGATCTCGCCCATGCTGGCCCCGTCGAACCCGGAGGCGAGGAAGACGCGGCGCGCGCCCTCTAGGATCTGCCGCCGCTTGTCGCTCTCGGTCGAGGCCGAGCCCCGCTCCAGCACCACGCCCTGAACCATCACCCTGCTCCGCGTCGGAGACGCTGCTTCGCTTGACCGAACCGTTCGGTCAATCTACCCTGAAGGCAGATTCGACGTGCGTCAAGGCGCGTCCTGTCGGCTGACCGAACGGTTCGGTCATGAGACCAGAGGCTCGACGATGTCCCTTCGCGAAGATGGCGACCGGCCGGTTGCCGACAATGCGTTCGTGGAGGACGAGCGCGCCGAGGGTCCGGCGCCCCGTCACGCCACCCCGCGCAACGCCGAGGCGCCGCAGGCTTCGGCGCCGACCGCGCCGGACTCGCCCCCCGCCCGCAAGCGTCCGCTCCGGCGGGCGCTGCTGCTCGGCGTGCTGGCGGCGGCCCTCGGCGGCGGCACCTACGAGGGCTGGCAATGGTGGAGCGTCGGGCGGTTCTTCGTCTCGACCGACGACGCCTACGTGCAGGCGGACATCTCGGTCCTGGCCGCCAAGGTCTCGGGCTATCTCGAATCCGTGCCCGTGGTGAACGGCGTCTCGGTGAAGAAGGGCGACGTGATCGCCAAGCTCGACGACGGCGATTATCGCCTCGCGCTCCAGGCCGCGCAGGACAAGCTCGCCACGCAGGAGAGCACGATTGTGCGGATCGGCCGGCAGGTTGAGGCCGCGCAGGCGCAGGTCACCCAGGCCGCCGCGCAGATCGACGCGACCCGCGCCGACGCCGTGCGCGCCCAGGCGGATTTCGCCCGCGCAACCCAGATGCAGGCCGATTACGTCGCCAAGTCGCGGATCGACCAGGCCCGCGCCGACCGGGACCGCACCGAGGCCTCGGTCAAGGGCATGGAGGCCGGCCTCCTGGCGGCCCGGGCCAATGTCGACGTGCTCCAGGCCCAGAAGCGCGAGGCCGAGCGGCTTTCGGCCGAGCTGCGCACCGCCGTCGATCGCGCCCGGCGCGACCTCGACTTCACGGTGATCCGCGCGCCGTTCGACGGTGTGGTCGGCAACAAGGCGGTCGAGGCCGGTGCCTACGTGGCGCCCGGAACCCGGGTCGCCGCCCTGGTCCCGCTCCAGAGCGTGCGCATCGACGCGAACTTCAAGGAGACGCAGGTCCAGCGCATGCGCCCGGGCCAGCCGGTGATCGTGACGGTGGACGCCTATCCGGACCGCGAGATCCATGGGGTGGTCGAGTCGTTCTCGCCGGCCTCCGGCTCGGTGTTCAGCCTGCTGCCCCCGGATAACGCCACCGGCAACTTCACCAAGATCGTCCAGCGCCTGCCGGTGCGCGTGCGCGTGCCCGAGGACGTCGCCCGCGAGGGGCTGCTGCGGCCCGGCCTCTCGGCCGAGGTTCGGGTCGATACCCGCGGTGGCACCGACCGCTCGGTCCTCGACCAGGCCGCGAACCGGCGGTTCGACGCCGCGAGTCGCTGAGCCCCGCCGTGGCTGCCAGCGCCGCCCTCCCGGCCGCAATCCCGGCCGCCGCAGAGCCCCCCATGGACCGCCGCCGCATGGTGGCGTTCTTCTGCATGGTGTTCGGGATGTTCATGGCGATCCTGGACATCCAGATCGTCTCTGCCTCGCTGAACGAGATCCAGGCCGGCCTCTCGGCTTCCGGGGACGAGATCCCCTGGGTCCAGACCAGCTACCTGATCGCCGAGGTGATCTCGATCCCGCTCTCGGGCACCCTGTCGCGGGTGCTCTCGACCCGCTGGATGTTCGCGCTCTCGGCGGGGGGCTTCACGCTGATGAGCGTGATGTGCGCGACTTCCTCGTCGATCTCCGAGATGATCGTCTGGCGGGCCGCGCAAGGCTTCATCGGCGGCGGCATGATCCCGACCGTGTTCGCCGCGGCCTTCACGATCTTCCCGCCGTCGAAGCGCACCATCGTGTCGCCGGTGATCGGCCTCGTCGCGACGCTGGCGCCGACCATTGGCCCGACGATCGGCGGCTACCTCACCGACCTGATGTCCTGGCACTGGCTGTTCCTGATCAACGTCGTGCCGGGCATCGGGGTGACGATCTCGACCTGGCTCCTGGTCGATTTCGACAAGCCGAACCACGCCTTGCTGAAGTCCTTCGACTGGTCCGGCCTCGCCTTCATGGCGGGCTTCCTCGGCTGCCTCGAATACGTCCTCGAGGAGGGACCGAACCACGACTGGATGCAGGACGAGGCGGTCTTCGCCTGCGCGGTCATCTGCGCGGTTTCGGGGCTGCTGTTCTTCTGGCGGGCCTTCACGGCCAAGCAGCCGATCGTCGACCTGCGCGCCTTCTCCGACCGCAACTTCGCCAGCGGCTGCGTGGCGAGCTTCGTGCTCGGCATCGGGCTCTACGGCCTGACCTACATCTACCCGGTCTACCTCGCCCGGGTACGCGGCTACTCGGCGCTGATGATCGGCGAGACGATGTTCGTCTCGGGGCTGTGCATGTTCGCCACCGCCCCGATCGCCGGCCGCCTCTCCGGCAAGGTCGATCCGCGGATCATGATGGCGATCGGCTTCGTCGGCTTCGCCAGCGGCACCTGGATCGTGACCGGGCTGACCAAGGACTGGGATTTCTGGGAGCTGCTCTGGCCGCAGATCCTGCGCGGCTGCTCTCTGATGCTGTGCATGATCCCGATCAACAACATCGCGCTCGGCACCCTGCCGCCGGCCCGGATGAAGAACGCCTCCGGCCTCTACAACCTCACCCGCAACCTCGGCGGCGCGGTCGGCCTGGCCCTGATCAACACCGTGCTCAACGCCCGCTGGGACCTGCACCTCGCCCGGCTGCACGAGCGCTTCACCTGGGCCAACAACGCCGCGCTGGAGCGGCTCGATTCCATGCAGCGCGGCTTCGAGTCCTTCGGCAGCGCCGCGCCGAGCATGGCGCTCAAGGCCATGTCCAACACGGTGCGGATCCAGGGGCTGGTGATGGCCTTCGAGGACGTGTTCATGGCGCTCACCGTGCTGTTCCTGGCGATGGCCTGCGCCGTGCCGCTGATCCGCCGCCCGCGCGCGGCCGCCGGCGGGGGCGGGGGCCACTGACGGCTTCGGGGGCATGGGAGCGAGGATAGCGGGGATCCTTCGCCCCGATGTGCGCGCCCGCGCCCCGCGACCTCCCGCGGCAGTCCCGGCGGATTGCGTTGGCGATAAACAACACCGATCTGCTAAACCGGCTCGATGGCCGGCCTGAGACGCCGGCGCAGAGACGGCCAGGGATCGGCTCATGGACTTCCTCAACGCGATGGGCGGGACCGCCGGCGGCTTCTTCGGCGCCGTGATCCCGTTCCTGTTCGTGCTCACGGTCGTGGTCTTCGTCCACGAGATGGGCCACTTCCTGGTCGGGCGCTGGTGCGGCGTCGGCGTGCATGCCTTCTCCCTCGGCTTCGGCCCGGAACTGTTCGGCTTCAACGACCGCCGCGGCACCCGCTGGAAGCTCTGCGCCATCCCGCTCGGCGGCTACGTCAAGTTCCACGGCGACGTGAACGGCGCGAGCATCCCGGATCCCGAAGCGATCGCCCGGATGAGCCCGCAGGAGCGGGCGACCAGCTTCCCGACCCAGCCGGTGGCCAAGCGCGCCGCGATCGTGGCCGCCGGACCGGTGGCGAACTTCCTGCTCGCGATCCTGCTGTTCGCCGGGGCGATCTGGCTCGCCGGCCGCTACGAGCTGCCCGCCCGGGTCTCCTCGGTGGAGCCCGGCAGCGTCGCCGCCCAGGCCGGCTTCCAGCCGGGCGACGTGATCACCGCCATCGACGGCCAGAAGATCGGCGACTTCAACGCCATGTACCGCACGGTGACCGGCAGCGCCGGCACGCCCCTGACCTTCACGGTGGAGCGCGGCGACCAGCCGATCACCATCCAGGCGACCCCGGCGACCTACGAGGAGAAGACGCCGTTCGGCCGCCACCGGATCGGCCGGCTCGGCATCCGCTCGCCCGCGGGTTCGGAGGCGCGGCTCGTCCGGTACGGGGCGCTGGACTCCCTCGATCTCGGCGTGCGCGAGACCTACTTCGTGGTCGAGCGGACCTTCTCCTACCTGAGCAAGCTCGCCACCGGCCGCGAATCCGCCGACCAGCTCTCGGGCCCGATCGGCATCGCCCGGGTCTCCGGCGAGGTCGCCAAGACCGGCGGCGTCGGCGGTCTCGTCGGCCTGATCGCGCTGCTTTCGGTCTCGATCGGCCTGCTGAACCTGTTCCCGGTGCCGCTCCTCGATGGCGGGCACCTGCTGTTCTACGCTTTCGAGGTGATCCGCGGCCGCCCGCTCAGCGAGCGCGCTCAGGAGATCGGCTTCCGCATCGGCCTCGCCCTCGTGCTGATGCTGATGCTGTTCGCGGCCTGGAACGACATCCTCAACCTCGGCGCCTCCTGGCGGAACACCTGATCCCGGGAGGGGGCGCCGGGTCCGATCTCCACCGGATTCGGCGCCCCAATCCCGCCGCGATCCCGCCCGGAGAGCGCCGCGAACGCGCCCCGGCGGGTGCTTAAAACAGCGTTAAAGCTCAGATTCGCCGACGCGAAAACAGAAGTGGCCGCAAAGATTTACGGGCCATTTACCATGATCGGCGCTTTGCCCCGGCGGGGTCCGCGCCGTTAAGTGGCGCGAAGGCCACGACCCCCCAAAATCCCCTGACGATGGCCTCCCGCGCGTTTGCTTGGCAGGGGAATCCCGCTAAGAGCTACGCTTGGACCTGAAGCCACGCTTGGACCAGGGTGACAGGACGACCGGTCAACGGCCGCCTGTGACGGGCTAACCCCCGCGACCAGAACAGAAACGGGCGATTGCATGATGTCGTTGACGGGGAAGCCCCGACGTAAGTCGGTGCGGAAGACCATCGTCCTAGTCGCTGCCGGTGCGGGCCTCGTCCTGAGCGGTGCCGCGCAGGCGCAGCAGATCGTCGTCCAGGGCAACCAGCGCGTCGATGCCGACACCATCCGGTCCTACGTGACCGGGACCGCGTCCGGCTCCGCCGAGGAGGCCCGGCGCAACCTGCTCGCCAGCGGCATGTTCTCGGACGTGAAGGTCGCCCAGTCCGGCGGCCGCACGGTGGTCACCGTCCGCGAGAACAACCTGATCAACCGGGTCGTGTTCGAGGGCAACAAGAAGGTCGAGAAGGCCACGCTCGAGGGCATCGTCGAGGCGAAGGCCCGCGGCCCCTACAGTGAGGCCATCGTCAACGCCGACCTCGCCCGCATCCGCGACGTCTACAAGCGTTTCGGCCGCGGCACCGCCAAGGTTACCTACCGGACCGTCGACCTGCCCAACGGCCGCGTCGACGTGATCTACCAGGTGGACGAGGGCGACAAGACCGGCATCATCTCGATCAACTTCGTCGGCAACAACGCCTATTCGGAGCGGACGCTGAAGGGGCTCATGAGCTCCTCCGAGATGAACTTCCTGTCGTTCATCAAGACCTCCGACGTCTACGATCCCGACCGCATCACCGCCGACCTCGACCAGGTGCGCCGCTACTACCTGAAGAACGGCTATGCCGACTTCCAGGTGGTCAGCGCCGACGCCCGCTACGTCGAGGGCGACAGCTCCGGCTACGTCATCACCATCACGGTGAACGAGGGCGAGCAGTACAAGGTCGGCGCGGTGGCGGTGGATTCCCGCCTGCCCGGCATCGACACCGCCAAGCTCGACGGCCAGATCACCGCCGCGGTGGGCGACGTCTACAACGCCGACGACGTGGAGCGGACGCTCAACAACGTCACCCGCGAGGTCAACCGCGCCGGCTACCCGTTCGCCCAGGTCCGCCCGACCGGCCAGCGTGATCCCGCCTCCCACCAGGTCTCCCTGGGCTTCGTGGTCGAGGACGGCCCGCACGTCTACGTCGAGCGCATCAACATCCGCGGCAACACCCGGACCCGCGACTACGTCATTCGCCGCGAGCTCGATATCGCGGAAGGCGACGCCTACAACCGCGTGCTTACCGACCGGGCCGAGCGGCGCCTGAACGGCCTCGGCTTCTTCAAGAAGGTCCGGTTCTCTAACGAGCCCGGCTCCGCGGCCGACCGCGTGGTCATCAACATCGATGTTGAGGATCAGCCCACGGGTTCGTTCTCGGTGGCGGGCGGCTACTCCACCCAGGACGGCATCATCGGCGAGGTCTCGGTCTCCGAGTCCAACTTCCTCGGTCGCGGCCAGTATGTCCGCCTCGCCGGCACCGGCGGCCAGTACTCGCGCGGCGTCGACTTCTCGTTCACCGAGCCGTACTTCCTCGGCTACCGGCTCGCCGCCGGTTTCGACGCCTTCTACAAGTACTCCGACCTGACCCGGTACTCGCGCTACGAGACCACGGTGTATGGCGGCCAGCTGCGCCTGGGCCTGCCGATCACCGAGGAGTTCGGCATCACCCTGCGCTACTCGCTGTACAACACCGAGCTGAAGGTCCCGAACACCCTCAAGCGGCCGTACAACGACTGCTCGACGCCGATCCCGGGCTACACCGCGACCTACGCCGGCGGCACGATCGACCCGAACAGCGGCCGGAACATCGGCGGCCAGTCGATCTACCCGAACTGCGCGTATGACGGCGAAGCCTCGATCGCCATCAAGGGCTCGCAGGGCAACACGCTGACCTCGCTGGCCGGCCTGACGCTCGCCTACTCGACCCTCGACGTGGTCGGCGCGCCGCGCAACGGTCTCTACGCCGAGTTGAAGCCCGACGTCGCGGGTCTCGGCGGCGACTCGAAGTTCTTCCGCGTCACCGCGGATGCGCGCTACTACAAGGAGCTGTTCGAGGACGTGATCGGCTTCGTCCGCTTCCAGGGCGGCCACATCAACGCCATCGACGGCAAGCCGCTGCGCGTCACCGACGAGTTCTTCCTCGGCCCGTCGCTGGTCCGCGGCTTCGCGCCCAACGGCATCGGCCCGCGCGACGTCGGCATCGCCGACGCCCGCTCCAACGCCATCGGTGGCTCCACCTATATCGGCGGTACCCTCGAGGTGCAGTTCCCGCTGCCGCTCATTCCGCGGGATCTGGGCCTGAAGGGTGCGGTCTTCGCCGATGCCGGTACGCTGTTCGGCTATAACGGTCGGCGCAACTTCAACGTGAACGGCGACGGCTTCATCAACGGCATCTCGCCCCAGACCGGGAAGTGCAACTTCTCCGCGTTCAACATCGGCGTCGAGCCGGAATGCGTGAACGTCCGCGACACCGCCGCGATCCGCTCCTCGATCGGCGCCTCCATCCTGTGGAACTCGCCGCTCGGCCCGATCCGCTTCGACTACGCCTACGCCCTGACGAAGGACGAGGGTCAGTCGGTCTACGTGCCGCTGCTCGGCAAGGTCGGCCATATCGGCAAGGATCAGACCCAGGCGTTCCGCTTCTCGGGCGGCTCGCGGTTCTGATAAAATCCACGCGCGCCGGTCGGATTTCTCCGGCCGGCGCGTTGTCACGCATGTCAGATCCCGCTTTCTTCGCCGCGACCGGCTCGCTCACTCTCGCCGACATCGCGGCCGCCGCCGGTGCGGTCCTGCCCGAGGGCGCGGACCCGGAATACCGGCTCACCGGAGCCGCCCCGCTCGAGAGCGCCGGGCCGCACCACCTCGCCTACATGGACAATGCCCGCTACGGCTCGGCGCTGACCGAGACCCGGGCCGGGGCCTGCCTGGTGAGCCCGCGCTTCGCGGCGCGCTGTCCGGCCGGCACCGTCGCGATGGTCAGCCGCGACCCGTACCGGGCCTACGCCGCCCTGCTCGGCCGCCTCCACCCGGATGCCATGCGTCCCGGCTCGCAATTCGGCGGGCGCAGCATCGCTCCGGGCGCCCATGTCCACCCGGATGCGCGCCTGGAAGAGGGCGTCACGGTCGATCCGGGCGCCGTGATCGGCCCCGGCGTCGAGATCGGGTCCGGCAGCGTCATCGGCCCGAACGCGGTGATCGGCCCGGGGGTGCGGATCGGGCGCGACTGCTCCATCGGGGCCGGCACGACCTTGAGCCACGCCCTGCTCGGAAACCGGGTGATCCTGCATCCCGGCGCCCGGCTCGGCCAGGACGGGTTCGGCTTCGCCATGGGCGCGAGCCATCTCAAGGTGCCGCAGATCGGCCGGGTGATCGTCCAGGACGATGTCGAGATCGGCGCCAACACGACGATCGACCGGGGCGCCTCGCGCGATACGGTGATCGGCGAGGGCACCAAGATCGATAACCTGGTCCAGATCGCCCACAACGTCGTGATCGGGCGCCATTGCGTGATCGTCTCCGGGGTCGGCATCTCGGGCTCGACCACGCTGGAGGATTACGTGGTGCTCGGCGGCCAGGTCGGCGTCGTCGGCCATCTGCGCATCGGCCGCGGCGCCCAGATCGCCGGCTCGTCCAACGTCAACCGCGATGTCCCGCCGGGCAGCCGCTGGGGCGGTACGCCGGCCAAGCCGGTGCGGGCCTGGTTCCGCGAGCTGACGACGCTGGCGCGCCTGGCCGAGCGCTCGGGCAAGGATCCCGAGAAGGATCCGACCCCCGAGGCCGAGTGATCCCGGTCGCGATATCGGCCGCGCCGCCGGGAAACCCTTGCGCTTCCGCCGATTTCTTCCGAAGAGGGCGTCCGCCCGTCATGGAGGGCGGATATCGGTCCGCCCGGTGGCGGTGACGCGAGGTACGGGATTCGATGAGCGAGGCGGCGCGCGACACCAACGAGGAGCTGGGCACAGCCGACATCCAGACGCTGCTGGAGTTGCTGCCGCACCGCTACCCGTTCCTGATGATCGACCGCATCGTCGAGATCGACCGCGACGAATCCTGCGTCGGCATCAAGAACGTCACCGCCAACGAGCCGCAATTCATGGGGCATTTCCCCGGCCTGCCGGTCTTCCCCGGGGTGCTGCTGATCGAGGGCATGGCCCAGACCGCTGGCGCGATCTGCTGCCGTCACATCCGCACTGAAGAGCTGCAGACCAAGCAGGTGTTCTTCATGACCATCGACAAGTGCAAGTTCCGCAAGCCGGTCACGCCGGGTGATCAGGTGCGCTTCCACATGAGGAAGATGAACCGGCGCCGGACGATGTGGTGGTACCGCGGCGAGGCCCGGGTCGACGGTGTGCTGGTGGCGGAGGCCGAGATCAGCGCCATGCTGGTGACGGAGTGAGCGAGCCCCTCATCCACTCGAGCGCCGTGATCGAATCCGGCGCCGTGGTCGGCGACGGGACCCGGATCGGCCCGTTCTGCCATGTCGGCCCCGAGGTCGTGCTGGGCGAGGGCTGCGAGCTGCTCAGCCACGTGGTGCTGGCCGGCCGCACCACGATCGGTCCCCGCACCCGGATCTTCCCGTTCGCCTCCATCGGCCATCAGCCGCAGGATCTGAAATACCGGGGCGAGCCCTCGACGCTGACAATCGGATCCGACTGCTTGATCCGCGAGGGCGTGACCATGAACCCCGGCACCAGCGGGGGTGGCCTCGAGACCGCGGTCGGCGATCACTGCACCTTCCTGGCCAATTCCCATGTCGGCCACGATTGCCGGGTCGGCGACCACGTTATCTTCTCCAACAACGTGATGCTGGCCGGCCATTGCAGCGTCGGCGATTACGCGATCCTGGGCGGCGGCGCCGCCGTAATCCAGTTCGCCCGGGTCGGCGCGCACGCCTTCGTGGGCGGCCTCTCGGGCCTGGAGAATGACTGCATCCCGTACGGCATGGTGCTCGGCAACCGCGCCTACCTGTCGGGCCTCAACATCATCGGCCTGCAGCGCCGGGGCTTCGCCCGGGAGGACATCCACGCACTCCGGCGGGCCTACCGGCTGCTGTTCGCCCCCGAGGGCACGCTCATGGAGCGGGTCGAGGACGTGGCCGCGACCTTCGAATCCCACGCCGCGGTGTCCGAGATCCTCGCCTTCATTCGCGCTGGCGGCAAGCGCTCGATCTGCACCCCGCGCGAGCTTCCGGTTCCGATCGGGGCGGCCTGAGCCTCCCCATGGCCGAGGCCGCTCCGCTGCCCGAGGGCACGCTCGTCCTGATCGCCGGCGCCGGCCGGCTGCCCGAGCTGGTGGCCGAGTCCCTGAACCGGACGCACCGGCCGTTCCGGCTGATCGCCCTGCGCGGCTTCACCGACCGGTCCCTGCGCGCCCGGGCCGACGCCACCGTCGACCTCCTCGACCTCGCCGCGATCCTCAAGCTGCTGCGCCGCTGGGGACCGGCCGTGATGGTGCCGGCGGGCGGGGTCTCGCGGCCGAGCCCGGCCGCGCTGCTCAATGCCGGCGCGGCGCTCCGGAACCGCGAGACCCTGCGGGCGATCGCCGGGGGCGGCGATGACCGCCTGCTGCGCGCCGCCCTGGCCCTGGTCGAGGAGGAGGGCCACCGGGTACTCGGCGTCCACGAGGCCGCGCCGGATCTGCTCTGCCCCGAGGGCCGGCTCGGCCGCCTCGGACCCGACACGGAGTCCGACGCGTCGATCCGCACCGGCCGCGGGGTGCTCAACGCGCTCTCGCCCTACGATCTCGGGCAGGCGGTGGCGGTCTCGGGCGAGCGCGTGATCGCCGTCGAGGGGCCGGAGGGGACCGACCGCATGCTCGCCCGCGCCCGGGCGCTCGGGCGCAAACCGTTCGGGCGGGGCCGGGCGCTGCCCGCGACCGTGCTGGTGAAGGCGCCGAAGCTCGGCCAGGACCTGCGCATCGACCTGCCGGCGATCGGCCCCCGCACCGTGCGCAACGCCGCCGCGGCCGGCTGCGTCGGCCTGGCGCTCGAGGCCGGCGGCACCCTGGTGATCGACCGCGTGGCCACCGCCGAGGAGGCCGACCGCCTCGGGCTGTTTCTCGTCGGCTACCGGCCCGGGGCCGGACCATGAGCGGGCCGAAGACCGTCTGGCTGGTGGCCGGCGAGGATTCCGGCGACCAGCTCGGGGCCAAGCTGATGCGGGCGCTGCGGGCGGCCGCGCCCGGGACCGTATTCGGCGGGGTCGGCGGCGAGGCCATGGCCGAGGAGGGGTTCACCTCCCTGTTCCCCCTCGATGACGTCGCCGTCATGGGCTACCTGCCGGTGCTCGCCCGCGCCCGGACCCTGCTGCGCCGGATCCGCGAGACCGCGACCGCGGTGGTGCGCGCCCGGCCCGACGTGCTGGTGATCATCGATAGCCCGGGCTTCACTCATGCCGTGGCCCAGCGGGTCCGGAAGGCAGCGCCCGGCATCCCGATCGTCGATTACGTGTCGCCGAGCGTCTGGGCCTGGCGGCCGTGGCGGGCCAAGGGCATGCGCGGCTTCATCGACCACGTGATGGCGCTGCTGCCGTTCGAGCCGGACGCGCATCTGCGGCTCGGCGGCCCGTGCTGTACCTATGTCGGCCACCCGCTCATCGAGCGCTTCTCGGATTTGCGTCCCTCCGCGACGGAGAGCCGGCGACGGGAGGCGGTGCCCTACAGCCTCGTGATCCTGCCGGGCTCGCGCCGCGCCGAGATCGACCGGCTGATGCCGGTCTTCGGGCAGGTGCTGGAGCAGGTCTCCCGCATCCTCGAGGTCGAGGCGGTGCTGCCCGCCGTGACCCGCCACCGGGCGCTGATCGAGCGGCTGGCCCGGGATTGGCCCGTCCCGGTGCGTGTGCTCACCGGCGAGGACCGGAAATACGCCGCCTTCCGGGGCGCCCGGGCGGCCCTGGCGGCCTCCGGCACCGTCACGCTGGAGCTGGCGCTGGCCGGCGTCCCGATGGTGGTGGCCTACAAGGTCTCGCGCGCGGAGGGATTCATCGCCCGGCGCCTGATCCAGGTCCCCAGCATCGTGCTGCCGAACCTGATCCTGGCCGAGAACGCCATGCCGGAATTCGTCCAGGCGGACTGCACCGCCGAGCATCTGACCCGGGCGCTGCTGCCCCTGCTGGTCGGCGGTGCGGAGCGGGACGCGCAGAGCGACGCGCTCGCCCGGATCGACGGCCTGATGCGTCTCGCCGGCGACGACACCCCGAGCCGGGCCGCGGCGCGGATCGTTCTGGACGCGGCCGCCGGGCGGTTGAGCGGGGCCGCCTGACGGATCGGTGACACGTCCGACGGACGAAGACGTCGTATCGTCCTTGCGAGCCCAGCGAAGAAGCGCGGTGCAGCGTGGGATCTCAAACCGTGGCGTTTCCCTGGGTCGCTGCGCTGCGCTCGCAAGGACGGAGTTAGGTTATCACCCCCCGCGCCGGCCGCAGCGGATATAGGCGGCCGTGCCGCGGCCGCTCGACCAAGTGAGGCGGTCGCCATCGACCACGAGGCGGACCTGCGAGGACCAGCGCCGGCCGCGATCGCTGCACTCGGCGCCCATCACCCAGCCGTTGCCGACCCGGCGGCTGTCGTGGAAAGTGCAGATCGTCCGCCCGGCCCGGGCCCGGTCCTGCGTGATCGTGGCCGGGATGTAGCCCCGGCGACGGGAGCGGGCCGCGCAGGCATCGGCGGTCGGACCCCAGATGCCGACGAAGTCCGGGCTGGACGTGCTGGCCGGCTTGGCCGCCGAAGGCGTGACCGGAGTCGTGATCGTCGCTTGCAGGCCCGGCGCCGCCGGGCGCGGGCTCGCCGGCGCGGCGGCGAGCGACGCGGCGTCCGGCCGCTGCACGTCCGGGACGGATTCATCCGGCGTGTCGAGCATCACCACCCGGCGGCCCAGCGGTTTCGGCGCCGGGGCGGGCCGGGTCTCGGCGGTCTGCGAACGGAACGGCAGGTCCTCGGTCAGGTAGGCGGCGCTGTAGGTGAACAGGCCGGCCCAGCCGAGGACGAGGAGGCCGGGCACGACGAAGCGACGCTTGGAACCGGTACGGGCGTCCTCACCCGGATCGGCCAGCACGACCGCGCCCATTCGATCCCCCTGGTCCAGGCATCCGGCCCCGATTCGGGTGCCGGCCTGCGGGTGAAAAGCATGCCCCAACAAGAGCCTGGGTGAAACCGCCGTCGTGTTCAGCGTCCGAAGATCCCCTTGAGGAATTGCGCCGTCCGGTTGCGCTTGCGCTTGCGCTCGAGCTCGGTGGCGTCCTTGAGCCAGGCGACCTGCACCACGCGCCGCTCGCCCTCGAACGGCTCGTGGCCGTGCCAGGAATTGTCGGCCCGCAGGAAGGCGAACATCGTGCCCATGGTCGGCGGCACCTCGACCGCGAAGGGCGCGTAGTTGCGGCCGTCGTAGAGCACCCGCAGGCGGCCGGCGGCCGGCGCGTCCCAGGCGTCGTTCATGTAGACGAGCAGCGTCAGTACCTTCGACGGGCCGTCGGTGTGGATCGAGCCGTATTTCAGTTGGCTCTTCCGCATGATCGTGGTGAGCCGCGGGCAGGAGACGAGGTCGATGCCGAACTTCTCGCCGAGGATTTCTGAGAACGCGTCGCTCTCCAGCTCGTCGATCAGCGCCTTGAACCGGCCCTTGAGGGCGACCTCGTCCACGGTGAGGTAGCCGGGCTTGGCGATGTCCGGGAAATCGCGTCGGATCGCGTCGATCGCGTCGGGGTTCAGGACGTTGGTGCCGAGCGTGTACGGGTAGGGCTCGCGGGCGACTGGGGCGGCGCGCACCGCGGAAACGTCGAGGATCGAGAGGGCGGACATCTGCGGGTCCCTGGGCTCCAGCGCACGACGGCCGGCACGCCGGGCGCCGGAGGCGCGTGCCGGAGGGCCGACCGGGAGGTCCGTGCCGGGGCGGCCCGAGGGGCGTCCGCGGTCACGAAATCTTAAGCGTTCTCGGTGGTCCCGGAATCCCATAATCCGGTGATTGCGGCGGTCCAACGGCGAAAGCCGTGTGGTGGCGCATTCCGGTGACAGTCTCGGGCCGCCCGGCCGTGCAGGATGGCGCGATGCCCGAGGACTTTCTTCTCGGGTGCGTCGTGTATTCTGGAACCCATCCGCGATGAGGCCGCAGGTCCTCGCCTTGCTGTGCATTCACCTGATCGCCGCGACGATTGGGGCGGAGGCGCTTGCCCAGCCGTCCCGCTCGCCGCGTCCCGCCGGCACGGCGCGGATGACCTGCGCGGAGGCGATGGCGCTGGTGAAGAGCGAGGGCGACGTGGTGATCGCCGGCGGCACGGCGCCGGAGCGCTTCGTCAGCGGCCCCGGCCAGTGCAGCGGCGCCGAGATCGCCGAGCTGCGCTTCGTCCCCACCCGCGACAATCCGCAATGCCCGATCGGCTATCGCTGCCGCGAGCCGGGCTTCGAGGAGTGGAACTGGTAGCGCCGCAGGGCGCCTCGCGACCCGCCTGCGCGGATCGTGACCAAAGTTTCACGTGACAGCGCCGACGATGTGCCACGTTCTCGCCACGACCCAGGGCCAAGGCCGCCGGGTTGCGTTCCCGAAGGGGCGCTCACGTTAGGCGGGAGACACGCGTGGCTTCACTCAGGACCGGGCTCGGGAT
Organism: Methylobacterium sp. GXF4; assembly: GCF_000272495.1. Taxonomy (NCBI): domain Bacteria; kingdom Pseudomonadati; phylum Pseudomonadota; class Alphaproteobacteria; order Hyphomicrobiales; family Methylobacteriaceae; genus Methylobacterium; species Methylobacterium sp. GXF4. The sequence goes on from NZ_AKFK01000051.1 coordinate 44,631, forward strand.
CCAGGCCGTGCTCACGGCCGTGGCCGCGCTGATCCTGCTGGCGCTTCCGGGGATCCCCAGCCCGCCGCTCTACGTCTCGCTCGCCGGCTTCGTGATGGCCGGCATCCTGGTCGCGGCCAACGGCATCTCCGCCTATCTGAAGGTCTTCGTCTCGGTCTACGGGCTTGGCTACCTGCTGCTCGCCGGCATGAAGACGGTGGCCGCCATGGGCCTCCTGCCCCCGGTCGTGGCCGCGCTGCTGCCGCCCGACTTCGCCGCCACCGGCGCCGTGGTGTTCGGCGCCATCGTGCTCGGCGTCTCGTATCTCGAGCCGATCCGGGCGATCACCGACATCGCCGACCCGTATTTCGCCAACCGCGACAAGCCGACCAAGGAGATCGGCCTGTTCCGCTGGTTCGGCAGCACCGAGGGCCGGATCGGGCGCAACCTCGTCGCCCTGTCGATCTTCGTGAACTTCGCCGACGTGGCGCTGACCCTGCGGTTCAACTTCTTCTACCGCGACATCTACAACTCGCTTCAGGAATACGACGCGGCGGCGTTCTGGTACCAGCTGCTCTGGATCTTCATCCCGCTGGCGACGCTCAACATCGCCATCGGCATGTTCGACCTGTTCGTCGATTCCTCCCTGCACATCCGCTGGCGCACCTGGCTGACGCACAGCCTGTACGAGCGCTGGCTCGGCAACGGCACCCATTACCGCATCCCGTTCACCGACGAGGAGGCGGACAACCCGGATCAGCGCATCCAGGCCGACGTCAACCTGTTCATCCAGCAGACCGCGAGCCTGTCGATCCGGCTGCTCAGCCAGGCGGCGCAGCTCGTCTCGTTCATCGTGATCCTCTGGACCCTGTCGCGCGACTTCGTCGTGCCGTTCACCGATACGGTGATCCCGGGCTTCCTGGTCTGGCTGGTGATCGCCTACGCGGTGGTCGGCACCTGGCTCACCCACCTGATCGGCCGGCCCCTGATCGGGCTCAACTTCCGGCAGGAGCAGGTCGAGGCCGATTTCCGCTTCTCGCTGGCCCGCAACCGGATCTACTCGGAGCAGATCGCGCTGCTGCGCGGCGAGCGCGCGGAAGCCACGCGGCTCGGCTCGCTGTTCCACATGATCATCGACAATTACGTCGGCATCATCTTCCGCCGCATCAAGCTGATCGCCTTCACGTTCAGCTACCGGCAGGCGAGCGTGATCTTCCCGATGGTGCTCGCCGCGCCGTCCTTCTTCGCCAAGAAGATCACCCTGGGCGCGCTGCAGCAGACCTCGCAGGCCTTCTCGCAGGTGCAGAGCTCGCTGTCCTTCTTCGTGGATTCCTACACGACCCTCGCGTCCTACAAGGCCAACACCATCCGTCTCGGCTCCTTCCGCCGGGCGATGAGCAAGGCCGAGGCGCTGGAGGCGGCAGGCTACGGGCTGGTCCAGGGCAACGAGACCGCCAACGGCGTCACCGCCCGCGGGCTGGTGCTCGCCCTCCCGGACGGCCGCGAGATCGTCTCGGCCCCGGAGCTGACCCTCGCCAAGGGCGGCGCTACCCTGGTCACCGGCCCCTCGGGTTCCGGCAAGTCGACGCTGTTCCGGGCGATCGCAGGGATCTGGCCGTTCGGCAAGGGCCGGGTCGACGTGCCGGCCGGGCAATCGACGCTGCTGCTGCCGCAGCGGCCCTACATCCCGCAGGGCACTTTGCGCGGCGCCGTGGTCTACCCGAACACCACCGACCAGTTCACGGACGCGGCGATCCGCGACGCCCTGACGGCGGCCCAGCTGCCCCATCTCGTCGACCGCCTCGACGAGACCGATACCTGGGAGCGCCGCCTGTCGGGCGGCGAGCAGCAGCGCCTCGCCATCGCCCGGGCGATCCTGGCCAAGCCCGCCTGGCTGTTCCTCGACGAGTCTACCGCCTCCCTCGACGAGCCCTCGGAAGCGAAGATCTACCGGATGCTGCGGGAGCGCCTGCCCGATACCACCATCGTCTCCATCGGCCACCGCTCGACGCTCGACGCGTTCCACGAGAAGCGAATCGTGCTGGAGCCGCAGGGCAATCTCTTCACCCCGCGGGAGCGCCGGGAGCCGCAACCGGCGGAATAAGTGCATTCGGTCACGACATCCCGGGGAAAATGCCCCGCAGAAGTTGCGAGATGGAAATATTAAGGAACCAGTGACTGCTGGGTCCGTTTGTCATGCGCTATATAAATCGGAGGAACGCATGACCAAGATCACGACCCTTGCAGGTGCCGGCGCTCTCATCCTGATGTCGACCGCCGCCTTCGCGGCCCCGTGCGCAACCGGGACGACCGTTACGCGCGACAAGGAAGCCAGCAAGGCCTCGACGGTCGATCCGAGCGTGAAGGACCCGACCTCCCCGGGCGCCAAGGCTGAGTCCCCCGGCACTGTCGGCGCGATGAAGAACGCCGGCACCGCGACGTCGCCCTCCGACGTGCAGGCCCAGTCGAGCGGCAAGCCGACCGCCGCCCAGGCGGCCAAGGGCGGCGACGACTGCTGATCGGTCTCAGCCGCTTCGGTCTTTGATGGAACGCCCGCACGGCTCAAACCGTGGCGGGCGTTCTCGTTCGTCGGCGTCGTCAGGCGGCCTTACGCAGGTTGGCGGCGGTCCGGGCGGCGCGCTTGATGGCATCCGGGTCGAGCAGGCCGGGCTTCACCACCCAACTGCCGCCGACGCACAGCACCGACGGGATGGCGAGCCAATCCGGCGCGGTGGCCTCGGTGATCCCGCCGGTCGGGCAGAACTTCACCTGGCCGAACACGGCGGTCAGCGCCTTCAGGGCCTTGATCCCGCCCGCTGCCTCCGCCGGGAAGAACTTGAACCGGTCGAGCCCGTAATCGAGCCCGCGCATGATGTCGGCCGCCGTGGCGACGCCCGGCAGGTAGGGCACGCCGTTGGTCTTGGCGGCGTCGGTGAGCGGCTCCGTGAGCCCCGGCGAGACGATGAACTCGGCGCCCGCCGCCAGGGCGTTCTCGAGATCGACCGGGTTCAGGACCGTGCCGGCCCCGACCACCGCGCCCTCGACCTGGGTCATCTCGCGGATCACGTCCAAAGCGGCGGGCGTGCGGAGGGTGACCTCCAGGGCGGTCAGGCCGCCCCGGATCAGGGCCTCGGCGATCGGCCGGGCCTGGGCCACGTCCTCGATCACGAGGACCGGGATGACGGGCACGGAGCGCATCAGCGCGTCGATGCTGGTCAGATCGTTCATGATCGGCTTCTCCCGTTCGACGTTCAGAGACCGGCAGCCGCGAGCATGGCTGAGGCGCCCCGCTCGGCGGTGTCGGCCCCGTGGCGCATGAAAGCGAACAGCTCCCGCCCGGTTCCCGCCTCCGGGACCGGCTGGACCGCGTCCGCGCGGGCGGCCAGCTCCGCGTCGTCGACCATCACCTGCAGCAGCCCCTCGGCTGCGCTGAGGCGGATGATGTCGCCGTCGCGGATCCGCCCGATCGCCCCGCCGCCCAGGGCCTCGGGGCTCAGGTGGATGGCCGCCGGTACCTTGCCGGAGGCGCCCGACATCCGGCCGTCCGTGACCAGGGCGACCTTGTGGCCGCGATCCTGGAGGACGCCGAGCGGCGGGGTCAGCTTGTGCAGCTCGGGCATGCCGTTGGCGCGCGGGCCCTGGAACCGGACGACCACGACCACGTCGCGCTCCAGCTCGCCGGCCTTGAACGCCTTGAGCACGTCGTCCTGGTCGGAGAAGACCCGGGCCGGGGCCTCGATGGTCCGCCGCTGTTCCTCGACCGCGCTGGTCTTGAACGTCGCCCGGCCGAGATTGCCGGTCACCAGCCGCATGCCGCCATCGGGCTGGAACGGGTTCTCGGGCCGGCGGATCATGGTCTCGTCCAGGCTCTTCGGCACCGCGTCCTCGAAGGTGAGCTCGTCGCCGTCGAGCTTCGGGTCGCGGGCATGGTCGCGCAGGGACTGGCCGGCCACCGTCAGGATATCGTCGTGCAGCAGCCCGGCATCGAGCAGGGCGGCCATGACGAAGCTCATGCCGCCGGCGGCGTGGAAGTGGTTCACGTCGCCCGCGCCGTTCGGGTAGACCCGGGCGATGAGCGGCACGGCGTTCGACAGCCGGTCGATATCCTCCCAGTCGATCACGATGCCGGCGGCGCGGGCGATGGCCGGCAGGTGGATCGCGTGGTTGGTCGAGCCGCCGGTGGCGAGCAGGCCGACCGCGGCGTTCACGATCGCCTTCTCGTCCACGCACAGGCCGAGCGGCCGGTAATCGTTGCCGGCGCTGCCGATCTCCGTGAGCCGGTGGATCGCCGCCCGGGTCACGGCCTGGCGCAGCTTCGTGCCGGGATTGATGAACGAGGCGCCCGGCATGTGCAGGCCCATCATGTCCATCATCATCTGGTTCGAGTTGGCGGTGCCGTAGAACGTGCAGGTCCCGGCCCCGTGATAGGACGCGGATTCGGATTCGAGCAGCTCCGCGCGGCCGACCTTGCCCTCGGCGTAGAGCTGGCGGATCCGCTGCTTCTCCTTGTTGGCGAGCCCCGAGGGCATCGGCCCGGCCGGGATCAGGATCGTCGGCAGGTGGCCGAAGCGCAGGGCGCCGATCAGGAGGCCGGGCACGATCTTGTCGCAGATGCCGAGCAGCGCGGCGCCATCGAACATGCCGTGGCTGAGGCCCACCGCGGTCGAGAGCGCGATCGTGTCCCGGGAGAACAGCGACAGCTCCATGCCGCGCTGCCCTTGCGTGACCCCGTCGCACATCGCCGGGGTGCCGCCCGCCACCTGGGCTGTGGCGCCGCGCTCCCGGGCGAAGACCTTGATCTGGTCGGGATAGCGCCCGTAGGGCTGATGCGCCGAGAGCATGTCGTTGTAGGCGGTGACGATGCCGATATTCATCACCGTCCGGCCGTCGCGCAGAGCCGGCTTGTCCTCGCCGGAGGCGGCGAAGCCGTGGGCGAGGTTGCCGCAGGCCAGCGTCGGCCGATGCACGCCGGACTCGCGCTCCCGGGCGATCAGGTCGAGATAGGTCCGCCGGGACTCGCGGGAGCGCGCCACGACGCGCTCGGTGACCGCCGCGACCTCGGGATGAAGCTCGGTCATGCTGGTTCCTCCGTCCAGGGTGCCGACGGATCGTCAGGCCGGTACCGATCCCGGCCGCGACCGCGTCGCACCGGGCTATCTAGGCGGTGCCCGGGACGATGTAACCCGGCCCCCGCGCAGGGCGGCCGAGCGCGGCCGCCGCCGATGGCCTTGCCGATCCCGTCCGCATCCCGAGCTGCGCCAGCGCGCCTCGAAGGAGGGCTCCAGGCAGCGCGGGGCCGGCTGGCGGGTACCTTCGAGGGCGCCGTTGCGCGCCGCCGCCTCAGGATGAGGTCGCGGGTGCGCGGTCTGAGAGCGACGGGTGATCAATACTCCCAGAAGATGCGCTGCAGCTCCTTGGTGTCCTGGGTCTTGGTCAGCGCCACGGCGGCCAGGATCTTGGCCTTGGCCGGATTGAGGTCGTGGGCGACGACCCAGTCGTATTTGTCGTCGGGCTGCTCGGCGTTGCGCAGGACCAGGCCGTCCGGCACCCGCGAGGAGCGGATCACGATCGTGCCCTTGGAGCGGATGTCCTTGAGCTTGTCCACGAGATAGCCGGCCACCGAGCCGTTGCCCGTACCGGCGTTGACGATCGCCTTGGCGCCGGCCTGGACCTCGGCATCGTAGATGCCGGGGATCATGTTGCCGGAGCCGTAGACGATGCCGACCAGCGGCAGGCTGTCGATCTGGTCGATGTCGAACTCGGAGCTGGTGTTGTGCCGCTTGGAGAGCGCCCGGAAGAAGTAGGTCTTGCCCTCGATCACCATGCCGAGCGGTCCCCACTGGCTGTAGAAGGCGCTCGGGACGACGTTGGTCCGCTTGTTCACGTCGCGACCCGACTGGATCGTGTCGTTCATCGTCACGGTCACGCCCTTGCCGATCGCCTCCTTGCTGGCCGCCACCGTCACGGCGTCGAGCAGGTTGAGGGCGCCGTCGGCCGAGATCGCCGTACCCGGCCGCATCGACCCGACCACCACGATCGGCTTGTCGCTCTTGACCACGAGGTCGAGGAAGAACGACGTCTCCTCCAAAGTGTCGGTGCCGTGTGTGATGACCACGCCGTCCACGTCGTCCTGCTTGAGCAGGGCGGAGACGCGCTTGGCGAGCTGGACCAGCTGGGCGTCGGTGAAGCTCTCGGACGCGATCTGGAAGACCTGCTCGCCGCGCACATTGGCGATGGTGCTGACCTGCGGCACCGCCGCGATCAGCTTGTCCACCGGCACCTTGGCGGCCGTGTAGGTCGCGCTGTTGGCCGCGTCGGCGCCCGCGCCCGCGATCGTGCCGCCGGTGGCCAGGATCATCACGTTGGGCTTCTTCACCGCCGCCGCAGTGCTGGCATCCGTCATCTCGCGGGCGCGGAGCGGGGTCGCCCCGAGCGTGCCGGCGAGCACCAGCGCCAGGGTCGCTCCGCGCAGGGCTCGGCCCGCGCCGCTTCGGCATGAGATCATCGGGGATCCTTGTGGTCTGACGGTGGATCGCGAGTCGGGCTCGCCGGTCGGGATCGTAGACCCCGCCCGGTGCGAGGCAAGTTTCGTGCAGCCGATCCGCTGGCGGATGGATCCATTTCGTAAGCTTGGGCGTTGTTATGCGACGTCGTTCGTTCGGAGGTAGACCCCCATGCTGCATCTCGCCGGCCTGCTCGACGAACTCGAGCGGAGCGAGCCCGCACGGGCCGCGATGGCGATCCTCGAATCGGCCCTGGCCCGTCGGTCCGTCGAAGAACAGACCGCGTTCTGGCGCGCGGTCGATCTGTACTACGTCTCCCGCAAGGCCCCGCCCGAGCCCACGCCCGGGATGATCGGCGCCGCGCCGCAGATGGCGGCCGCGGTCTAACGGGGCGGGACATTCGTTTCGGTTTCGAGCATCCGGTGGAGGGTTAGGCGGCGACCTGACGGCCTTGTCCCATTCGTGACCGCATCCTGAAGCGCGCTGGCGCAGCGTAGGATGCGGACGTGGTTTCATTACTCGCAGGCCTTCCGTCGGCTTTCTCGCGAGCGCGCAGTCGGACGGTCTTCAGGGCGTCGCGTACGACTTCGCCTCACTGCGGTTCCGGCCCGCGGCGCGATCGAACGCGCGGTTGAGGTAGCGTCGCATCGGCCGCTCGATCAGGAACAGGCTCGCGATACCCAGGGCAATGGCCGGCAGGACGAGGGCCTTGGCGATGCGACCGCCCATCGCATCGTGCAGGACGTAGAACGGCTGCTGCCACAGGTAGATCGAGTACGACCAGGCGCCGAACAGGACGAGCGGCGTCGATGTCAGGCCCCGGCGCAGGACGTCCGCGGCGCTGGGGATCGTCGCCACCGCGGCGGCGAGCGATGCGGTGCCGAGGCTGTACTTGATCGGGTCCGGTACGGCGTCGATGTTCAGCATCAGGCCGAGGAGGAGCAGCACCGCGGGCCGCCAGGACGGCGTCGCGCGCGTGGGATCGCTGCGGCCGAACTTCAGGTAGGCCGCCGCCCCGAGCAAGATCGAGGCCGCCCGCACGTCGCTGCGCCAGTACACCTCCGTGTAGCTGCCGCCGAGCGCGGTGGAGATGAGGCCGTTCAGGCAGGCCAGGGCGGCCAGAGCAGCCAGCACCGGGGGCAGGGCGAAGCCGAACCGGCGCCAGAGCAGGGCGATCAGCCCGAGCAGGATGTAGCTGTGCTCCTCGACGCAGAGCGACCAGACATGGTCGACATTGGGCGCCTCGGCGAACCACAGGTGGTAGTAGTTGTAGGTCAGCGTCAGCGCGGCGAGGTAGCCGTAGAGGTGCCGCTCCCGACCGGTGGCAAGGGCGAGGACGGTCATCGCCAGCACGAAGCCGATCAGGGCCGGGTAGATCCGGGATGCGCGGCGGACGACGAACCGCGTCAACGGCACGGCGCGCACGAACAGGATCTCCGCCATCAGGCGCCCGCTCAGGACGAAGAACAGCTCCACGCCGAAACGGCCGAGATTGATCCCGCGGCTGGTGGCGAAATGGCCGACGAGCACCAGCAGGATCGCGCAGCCCCGCCAGCCATCGAGCACGGGAAGGTGACGCGGGAGCATGGGACGCCTGCCGGTTCGACTTCAGCGACGGTCCAGGCAGGCCCGCTCACCATACGGGGCCGAGATGGTCTTAAGGGGTAGGCCGCGCCGGCCGACCGGCCCGGCGCCTCGAAAGACGTAGCGGGTCCGGCGCGTCCCGAGCGCCGGTTCCGCGGGTCGGAGGTGCCGGCGTGGCTCGGGCCCGATCAAAACACCGAGATCAGCACGATGCCCGCGGCCATCAGCAGGCCGCCGATCAGCCGGCCGATGCCGGCGCGGACGCGCTTCATCCCGAGCCAGCCGAAATGGTCGATGGCGATGGAGGTGAACAGGTTCGCGGTGATCAACAGGCCGTTGAAGGCGCCGGCCCCGACCTTGTCGACGAAGAGCAGGCCGGCGAACACCGCAACCGCGCCGGCGATGCCGCCCAGCGCGCCCCACCACGGCACCCGCGCCACATCCGCCCGGGTCGGCAGCGGCGTCGGGCGGAGCAGGAACACGAACAGGAACACCAGGGCCACGGGCACGAACGACACGGTGGCGGCGAGCCAGGGGTTCACCAGGGCGCCGCGCAGCTGCGCGTTGAGCACCACGCCGACCGCCTGGAGCGAGCCCGCCACCAGGATGAACGGGTAGAGCAGCTTGGCCATCAGGCCGCCCTCGCGCGATTCCGCCGTCTCATCGTCCGATTTCGGGCCGGTGGCGCGGGCGATGAACACGATGCCGACCACCATCAGCAGGCCGCCGAGCCAGGGCATCGGCTTGAAGCCGCCGGCTTTGAGGCCGAACAGGCCGAGGCTGTCCAAAGCCAGCGAGGTCAGGATGTTGGCCGTGATGGTCAGGCCGTTGAACGGGCCGGCCCCGACCTTGTCCACGAAGGCGAGGCCGCCGAACACCGCCACCGCGCCGGCCACCCCGCCGAGCGGCGCGTACCAGGGCATCGAGCCCAGGGTCTGCAGCGTCGGCAGCGGTGTCGGCATGGTGAAGAACAGGATCGTGAACACGATCACGATCGGCATGAACGAGTAGGTCGCCGCCAGCCACGGATTGACCAGCGCGTCGCGCAGGCGCGCGTTCATGGAATTGCCGAGCGCCTGGAGCGCACCGGCGACCAGGATGAAGGGATAGAGCAGGGCGGCGTTCAAGGGTCCGGTCTCCGGTCGTGGGAGGGCGAGGCGGTTGGGAAAGGCGTCGTCCTGGGAACCGGAGACCGGGCTCTCAGACGAGGAGCAGGGCGCCCAGCGCGAGCACGAGGGCGGGCGGCATCACCAGCAGGCCGAGCTTGAGGAACTGCCAGGCCGACACGTCCTCGCCTTCGCGGCGGATCGCGGTGAGCCACAGGATCGTGGCCAGTGACCCGGTCACCGAGAGGTTCGGACCGAGATCGACGCCGATCAGGATCGCGCCCGCGACCTTGTGCGAGACCTCGGCCGCCTGGACCGCGGCCCCGGCCAGCAGCCCGGCCGGCAGGTTGTTCACGAGGTTCGACCCGAAGGCGACGATGGCCCCGCCCGCCCAGGCGGTGGCGGCAGGGTCGGCTCGGGCATAGCCCTTCAGGGTGTCGGCCAGCAGGGTGAGGATCCCGGTCTTCTCCAGGGCCTCGACCAGCACGAACAGGCCGGCCACCAGCGGCAGCACCGCCCAGGACACGTCCTTCACCACCTCGACCAGGCCGCCGCGGTTCAGCGCGACCACCAGCAGGGTCGTGGCGAGGCCGGCCACGAAGGTGGGCAGGCCGAGCTCGATTCCGGCGGCCGAGGCCCCGATCAGCGCGCCCGCGGTGGCGATGATGCCGAGCCCCGCGACCTTGCCGCCCAGCCCGAGGCGCACGGTCTCGACCTCGGTCTTAATGGTCTGGCCCTTGAGCCTTGCGTTCTGGGTCAGCCGCAGCACCGCATAGGTTGCGACGATCGCCAGGACCGAGGGCAGCGCGAAGGTGGCGAGCCACTGGCCGAGGGGCGGCATGTCGGTGGCGAACACCACGAGGTTGGCCGGGTTCGAGATCGGCAGCACGAAGCTCGCGGCGTTGGCGATGAAGGCGCAGATGAACAGGTAGGGCAGGGGCTCGGCGTCGGCGGCCTTGGCGGCGGCGTAGACCGCGGGCGTCAGCACCACCGCGCAGGCATCGTTGGACAGGAACACCGTCACCACGGTGCCGACGATGTAGATCAACAGGAAAAGCCGGGTCGGCGAGCCCTTGGCGGCGCGCACGGCGAGGCCGGCCAGCCAATCGAACAGCCCTTCCTTCCGGGCAATCTCGGCAAGCAGCATCATGCCAACGAGGAACAGGTAGACGTCGGTGCCCTTGGAGATGCCGTCGAGGGCGACCTGCCAGGGCAGCAGGCCGAGCACGACCAGCAGGGCGGCGCCGAGCACCGCCCAGATCGCCTCCGGCCAGGAGAACGGGCGCACGATCACGCCCAGGGTGGCGAGCGCGGCGATGCCCCAGGTCGCCAGGTTCGGTGTCAGGGTCAGTCCAGCAAACACGTCGAAACATCTCCCCCCGGAGTCGTGGTGAGGATCACCACAGGGTCACGATCACCACTTGCGGCCGTAGCGGTTGGGCCCGAGCTGGTCGCCGCGCACGCCCTTGCCGACCCAGGATGGGATCCGGCCCGCGTCGCTCCCCGGTTTATGCGGCATCGGTGGTGGTGCCACGCTGTCCGAGGCGGCGATCACCGGCTCGATCACGTCGGTGTCGACGAAATCGGGGCCGTGGCCGGGCCAGCGTCCATCGACCGCCTCGACCTGGATGCTGCGTCCGGCCCCGTCCCAGGCCAGGGCCGCCTCGTAGCAGCGCGAATCCGGACGACGCTCCATCAGCAGCCAGGGGCCGGTATCGACCCGGCAATGGACGTAATCCGGCGGGGCATCGGACAGCACGAGTGCCCGGACCGTGACCCGCCCTTCGGCGTCGAGCTCCATGCCGCTGCTAGCGGGCGACGTCGGAACGGTGGCGACCCGCCGGTCGGCCGGGCTGGTGATCAGCACGAACGGCGCGGTCCGGTCCAGGGCGCGGAAGCGCCAGCTCGTCACCGGCCCGTCGATGGCCGCGACCGCGTAGCCGACCGAGCCGTCCTCGTTCTGCCCCACCGAGCGGGCGGCGGCGTAGAGGGTCCGGCCGTCGGGGGCGAGCTCGTTGTAATGGGTGTGGCCCATCTCCACGAGGCGCACCCGCGTCGCCCAGAACAGGCCGCCGATGTCGAGGCGCTCGTCCGGCTCGCGCAGGTCGTCGGGATAGGCGTGCATGAATACCGCGCACGGCATGTTCTGCGTGCCGGCCTCGGCGAGCTGGTCGCTCAGCCACTGCGTCTGCGGGCGGCCGAGCCGGAAATCCAGCCCGATGCCTTTCCGGCCGAAGCCGGGGCTGACCATGTCGACGAACAGGCAGCGCACGCCCCGGATATCCGTGCTGGCGCTGTAATGCGGGATCGGTTCGACCGGCCAGGTTTCCGGGCAACCGGAGGGCGGCTGCTCCAGGTCCCAGACCACCGGCTCCGGCAGGCGGTCGCCCAGGCTCGCCGCGAAGGCCTGGAAATCGTCCATCCGGCCGTGCTGGCGGTCGTGGTCGCCGGGGATCAGGCGCACCGGCAGGTCGGGATGCCGGTCCAGCGCGGCCTTCAGGATCCGGTATTCCGAGGCGTAGCCGTTCTCGGCCAGGTCGCCGGGCAGGTACACGAAGTCAAACAGGTCGCGCGGGGCGATCGCGGCGATCTGGTCGAGGATCGCGTTCAGGTCGCGGGCATTCCGGGCCGCTTCGTCCTGCAGATGCAGGTCGCCGACATGCAGGAAGACGAGCGGCTCGCGGCGCGGCGCGGCGCGGGGATCGGGGGCGGACATGGGGCGCTCCTGCCGGCCGGTCAGGCGCGCGCCGGCACGGCCGGGGGCAGGCCGGCACCGCTATCGGGCGTGCCGGTGGCGGCTTCCCCGCCCCGGGTCTCGGGCATCAGCGTCAGGTAGAGGACGAAGCCGAGGCCGGCGATCGCCGCCAGCGCCAGGAACGCCGCGGAATACCCGGCCGACACGATGATCAGCCCGGCCAGCGTCGCGCTCACCGAGGCGCCGACACCCTGGGCGGTGGCCACCGCGCCCTGGGCGGCGTTGAACCGTCCCGCGCCCCGGGTCAGGTCGGCCACGACGATCGGGAACAGGGCGCCGTAGATCCCGGCCCCGACCCCGTCGAGAAGCTGCACGCCGACCAGCCAGAACGGGTTGTCCGAGAGGGTGTAGAGCACGCCGCGCAAAAGCAGCACGCCGAAGGCCGCGAGGAAGATCGGCTTGCGCCCGATGATGTCGGCCTTGGCGCCGACGAAGATCGCCACCGGCACCATCACGCATTGCGCCGCGACGATGCACACGGCGATCAGCGAGGTCGCGTGGTCCTTGCCGGAGAGGTGGGTGAGCAGCTGGCCGACCGAGGTCAGCATCGCCGCATTGGACAGGTGGAAGATCGCGCAGAGCACGGCGAACAGCATCAGCGGCTTGTTCTGCAGCAAGGTCGCCAGGCCCGACGGCTTCTCGTCCGCCTTCGCCTCCGCCTCGGTCATGCCGCGGGCGAGGTCGTCGTCGATCGCGTCGGCCGGGACCATCAGCATGGCGCCGATCGAGAGCGCGGCCAGCACGCCCATCAGCCAGAACACGACGATCGGCCCGAAGAAATAGGCGAGCCCCCCGGCGATCGCCGCGGATGCCGCGTTGCCGGCGTGGTTGAAGCCCTCGTTGCGGCCGATCCGCTTGGCGAACATTTTCGGGCCGACCACGCCGAGCGTGATCGCGGCGAGCGCCGGCGGGAAGATCGTGCCGGCCACGCCGGCGATCGATTGGGTGGCGGTGACGAGGTAGAAATTCGAGATGAACGGCAGGATCAGGCAGCTCGCCGTCACCGCGACGGCGCCGCCGATTACCACGGCGCGCTTGTGGTTGGTGGCGTCGATGAGCGCGCCGGCCGGCGTCTGAGCCACGAGGCCGAGGATGCCCGCGATGGTCATGACCAGGCCGGTGGTGGCCTCGTTCCAGCCCTGGTCCGGCCCGCGCACCGCGATCAGGTAGATCGCCAGATAGGGCCCGAGCCCGTCGCGCACGTCGGCCAGGAAGAAGTTGAGGGCATCGAGGCCGCGCAGGGCCTTGGCGGAGGGAGTCCGGACGGTCGCGCCGCGCGCCGCCGCTCCGGTATCGGTCCTGTCCATCCTGCCCTGGCCCCCGCACGCATGCCGCCGTGGCCGACCCGATCCGGGCCGGCACGTGACGAGCTTGACGCCCGCTTAATCCATCAGTTCCCTGGAATCGTTCAAGATTGCGCGTTTCGGCGTGATTCTCAGACCGTTGAGGGGTTTACCCCCTCCCCAGCTCGTCCGGTGCGTCGGGATTTGCGACATCCACCGTCGTTTCTTCGGACAGATCCGTCCCCGGGGCCGCCAGCCCGTAGCGCTCGATCTTCGCGTAGAGGAGCTGTCGCTGGATACCGAGGCGGCGGGCGGCCCGGGCGCGGTTGCCGTCCGCCTCGCGCAGCGCGAGGGCGATCATGGTCCGCTCCAGGCGCGCGACGGCGCCCGGGAGGTCGCCGTCGAGCCAATCCGCCGGCAGGCCGGCCTCCTCAATCCGCGAGGCCGGCCGCTCGACCGGTAGGTCGATGGCATCGGGGGCGATCACCCCGCAGCGGACCAGCACGGCCGCGCGCGCGACGACGTTGCGCAATTCGCGGACGTTCCCGGGCCAGCCATAGGCGAGCAGCCGCGAGGCCGCGCCGGCGCTGAGACGCTTGCCCGAGGGCGCGAGGAAATGCTCGGCCAGGGGCACGATATCGGCCAGGCGCTCGCGCAGGGGCGGCAGCAGCAGCGGCACGACGTTGAGGCGGTAATACAGGTCGGCGCGGAACAGGCCCGCCTCCACCAGGGCGGGCAGGTCGCGGTGGGTCGCGGCGACCAGGCGGACATCGACCCGGGCCGACCGGCCGCCGAGCGGCGTGACTATCCGGTCCTGGATCACCCGCAGGATCTTGGCCTGCATCGGCGGGGGCATGTCGCCGATCTCGTCGAGGAACAGCGTGCCGCCCTCGGCCTGGTGGAAGGCGCCGGCCCGGTCGCCGACTGCGCCCGTGAAGGCGCCGCGGACATGGCCGAACAGCTCGCTCTCCAGGAGGTCGGGCGGGATCGCCGCGCAGTTGATCGGCACGAACGGCCGGCCCCGGCGGGCGGAATAGGCGTGGAGTGCCCGGGCCACCTCCTCTTTGCCGGTCCCGGTCTCGCCCTGGATCAGCACGGTGGAGTCGGTATCGGCGACGAGGCCGATGGTCTTCAGGACCCGGCGCATGCCGGCGCTCGACCCGATCAGCCCGCCCTCGGGGGCCGTATCCCCCGGATCCGGGCGCGCGCTCGACAGCATGGAGTCGAGGATCGCCGCGAGGTCGGCACGGCCGACCGGCTTGGTGAGATGATCATGCGCGCCGAGCCGCATCGCCTCGATCGTGTTGGCCGGGCTCGCGAAGGCGGTGAGCACGGTCACGGGCGGCCGGCCAGGCAGCGCACAGATCCGCGCCAGGGTGGCCATGCCGTCGAACTCGCCGGGCATCCGCAGGTCGAGGAGCACCGCGGCGACCGGGGTCTCGCGCAGGCGCGCCAGGGCCTCCGCCCCGGAGGCGGCCGGCAGCGGGTGATGGCCGAGATCGGCGACGGTCTCGGCCAAACCCTCGCGCAGGGCGGAATCGTCGTCGACGATCAGGATGGTCGCCATGGCAGGTCCAGCACGAAGGTGGTCTCGGGCTCACCGTCGATGAGCCTGACCGCGCCGCGATGCGCCAGAGCGATCTCGCGCACGATTGCGAGACCCAGCCCGGTCCCGTCCGGCCGGCCGGTCACGAAGGGCTCGAACAGGCCGACCCGGATCGCCGGGTCGATGCCGGAGCCGGTGTCGGACACCCGCAGGTGCAGGCGCACCGCGCCGTCGACGGTCACCCGCTCGGCGGCGAGGCGGACCCGACCGCCCGGGGGCGTGTGCTGAAGGGCGTTGAGCAGCAGATTGTCGAGGGCGCGGGCGATCTGGGGCCCGTCGATCTGCGGCCGGTCCCCCCGGGGCAAGGATTCCGCCGCGATCGCGATCCGGACGGCGCGGGCGCTCGCCAGATCCTCGTGCAGCCGGGCGCAATCGGCCAGCAGCGCGGCGATGTCGGTGGGGGCGCGGTTCAGCGTCCGGGCCTGGGTGAGATTGAGCAGGTCGCGCAGCAGGTGGTCGACCCGGGCGATCTGGCCGAGCACGCTCTCCAGCGCCACCGTGGCGCGGGCCGGATCGCCGCTGACCAGGGCGTTCTCGGCCTTCAGCCGCATGGCCGCGATCGGGTTGCGGATCTCGTGGGCGATGCTGGCGGCGAGGCGGCCGACGGCGGCCAGGCGCTCGGCGGCGACCACCCGGGCGCGGGCCTCCCGCAGGCGCCCGCCCGCGGCGTTGAGGGTTTCGACCAGACGGTCGAGCTCGCGCTCGCCGGTCGGGTCGAGATGCGGCAGGTCCTCGCCGTCGGGCCGCGGCGCCGCCAGGGCGGCCTCCAGCCGGGCGATCCGGCCCGAGAACCCGTACAGGAACCACCCGAGAAAGGCCGCCGAGCCCAGCACCGTCACGGCCAGGAATCCGAGGCCCGCCAGGAAGCGGGTATAGGCCGGGCCGTCGTTGACATGGGCGCGGCCCATGGTCCAGGCGGTGAGCCCGGCTTCAGGCCCGTGCAGGGGGCAGCCCTGGATCAGCAGCACCTGCGTGCGGCTCGGTCGGCGGAGCGACACCGCGTGGTCGACCCGCAGCGCCTGGGCGTTCACCCCCGCGATGCTGTCGCGCTCGGCCTCGGGCAGGTCGGTCTTCGGCCCGGTACCCTCGTAGGTCGGATAGGCGTAGGCGACCGGCCCGTCCGCGGCGCTCCAGACCCCGCCCTCGATGCCCGGATAGAGATCGAGCGCGGCCGCGACGGTGGGGCCGAGCCGGGCCCGGGCGATGCCGCCCTCGCTGCGACGCGCCAGGGCGGCGTAGCGATCGATGATCTCCCGGCAGGCGCGATTGACCGCGACCTCGGCCTGCGCAACCTGGACGGCGGTGGATTGGCTGTAGAAACCGAACATGAGGTAGGCCGTGGCCGCCGCCGAGGCCAGCAGCAGGAACCACAGGGCGAGCAGCCGGGCGCGCAGGCTATAGGCCGTCACGGCGCAGGGTCCTCCGGGGCGCCGGCCGCCCCCGGCCAAGCGGATATCCGGGTGGGCACGCTGTGGAAACGGTGGCAGAGAGGTGCGCGATTGAAATCGGCCGCTGGACCTCGCGGCGTTTGCGCGCTTCTGTCGAAGCGTTCTGCCAATCGGCTGCCGGAGACGGATGGTGTCACAATCCCTCGTCGATCGGGCCGCGCTCGACGAACTTGAAGGTGTCATCGGCACCGAGAAGCTCGCCCGCCTGCTCGACCGTTTCACCGCGAGCCTCGCCACGGCCTTCGACGGCGCGGAGCGGGGCGAGGCGGATTACGCCCGCGAGGCGCACACCCTCGTGTCGATGTCGGGCATGCTGGGCTGCGCCGAATTGAGCCGGGCGTGCCGGGATTTCGAGCAATCCGCGAAGGGCGGCGGCGGCGATTTCACGGCCGCGCTCGTGGACCTTCGCAAGCTGCGCGACGCCACCGTGACGGCCCTGCGCGATCTGCGCGACGACAAGCGGGCCGCCGAGTAGGATCTCACCCGGCCGTGACGGCGGCGAGCGGCGCCTCGAATGTCAGCACCGCTCCGGCCGGCGGATAGCTCAGCTGCGCGGTGCCGCCGAAGCTGTGGGCGAGGCTCCGGGCTATCAGGCGGGTCCCGAACCCGGTCCGGGTCGGCGGGCTGACCGGCGGGCCGCCGACCTCCTCCCAGCGGAATCGCAGGGTCGCGCCCTCGCCGGCGCCGGTGACGGCCCAGGCGATGACCACCTGCCCGGTGGGCACCGAGAGCGCGCCGTACTTGGCGGCGTTGGTGCCGAGCTCGTGCAGCATCAGCGCCAGGACCATGCCGTGGCGCGGGCCGAGCGTGACGTCGGCCCCCTCCACCCGGAACCGCCCGGCGACGCCGTCGCCGTGGAGCGAGACCGCCCCCTCAACCAGCCCGACCAGGGAGGCCGCCGCGAAGGAGCCTTGAAGCAGCACGTCGTGGGCCTGGGCCAGCGCCAGCAGCCGGGCTGCCAGCGCCTCGCCGGCAGCTTCGAGCGAGCCGGCGTTGCGCAGGGTCTGCGCCGCAACCGCCTGGACCATGGCCAGGGTGTTCTTCATCCGGTGGGACAGTTCCTGCATCAGCAGGGTCTGGCGCGCCTCGGTGAGCTTCAGCTCGGTGATGTCGCGCGAGGCCGCCAGGATGCGGTCCGGGCGACCGGGCCGGCCGCCGACCGGGCTCACCGCGATATCCCACCAGGTCACGGTCCGGCCGGATTCGAGCTTGGCCTGGAAGCGGCTCGCGCCGCCGAGCCGCGCCTTGGCGAGCGACGCCGCGACCGCGTCCCGGTCCTCGTCGCGGATCCAGAGGTCGATCCAGGGGCGGCCGATCAGGTCCGTGAGGTTCCGGCCGCAGAGCCCGGCCGGACCGTTCTCGCCCGCAGTGATCAGGATGCCGTCGCAATCCAGGATCTCGAGGACGTCGGCCGCGACCTGCAGCATTCCGGGGGCGGTCAGCGCGCCCGCCCAGGAGGGCGCGGACCAGGTCTCGACGCGGCCGGATTCCGGGTGGTGGAGCGGTGACGGCGCCGGGGCAGGAAACGGCTCACGCCCGAGGCGCCCGGATTCGACGCGGCTCGCGGCTTCGATGATGCGGCCGAGCCGCCGGCTGCGCTGCCGTTCAGCATCCGCCTGTTTGGTCGCCTGCATCAGCAGGTCGCGCAGACGCAGGTTCTCGGCTTCCAGCGCGGCGAGGCGTCGGTCCGTCCCGTCCGCCCGCGGCAACACGAGGCCCGCATCCATCGCTCGCCCCCGTCTCGGCTACCATCCCCCCGCGGCGCAGGCGCCGCAAAAGACCCTCCGACGGTGCGGCGACGCGATGTCGAAGCTCGGGCGCGCCGGCGGATCGAACCGCTTCTGGTGACGCGCTCCGCTCGCGACCGCACGAAACGAAGGGTAGGCGAGGCTAGCACGATATCTGGGATAATCAAATGAGCCGTGTATTCGCCGCCGCCGGGCAACCAGAAGATCAAGTTCGGGCGGCGACGAAGTCCGTCATTTGTTCCGCATCAGCAGGACCAGCCAGCCGATCCCGAGGATGAAGATCACCAGGCCGATCGAGACGAAGACCGGCGTGCCGAGGTCGATCAGCCGCGGCGCCAGCTGGGTGGCGAAGGCCGCCACCACCAGGGCCACCGCGACTCGGGCGGCGGCCCGCTCGATGCCGCGGGTCACCTTGTCGAGACCCTTCACCTCGATCTCGACGGTGACGCGGCCCTGCTTGAGGCGCACCAGCATCAGGTGGATCAGCGTCGGCAGCTCGGAGGCGGCGCCGTAGAGGCCGACGCCCAAGGCCTCGGCCTTCTGCTTGAGGGCGCCCAGCGAGAACTGCGTCTGCATGCTCGCCTTGACCGTGGGGCCGGCCGCCGCGAACAGGTCGAAATCCGGATCGAGGTGGCGCATCACGCCGTCGGCGGTGACCAGGCCCTTGAACAGGATCGCCAGGTCGGTCGGCATGGCGAGGTCGTTCTCGCGGGCCATGTTCATGAAGTCGGTGAGCACCAGCCCGAGGTTGAGCGGGATCGAGGAGTGGCTCTCGACGAAGGACTGGGCCGAGACCTGGAGCCGGGTCAGGTCCGGGTTGCTGGTGCCGGTCCAGTCGAGCAGCACGGCCATCAGGCCGTCCGCGTCCTGCTTGAGCATGGCGCCGATCAGCACCAGCAGCTGCGAGCGCCGCCGCTGCGACAGCCGCCCGATGATGCCGAAATCGATGAAGCCGATCTTGTTGCCCGGCAGCGCCAGCATGTTGCCCGGGTGCGGATCGGCGTGGAACACGCCCTCGATCAGCGCCATCTGCAGGAAGGCGTCGGTGCCCTTCTGGGCGAGCAGCTTCTTGTCGAGCCCGGCCGCGCGCAAGGCCGCCTCGTCGTTGGGCGGGATGCCGTGGATGAAATCCTGCACCAGGACCCGCTCGGAGCAATACTCCCAGTGGATCTTCGGGAAGACGATGTCGTCGCGGTCCTCGAAGATCTGCGCCAGGAGCTCGCAGTTGCGCGCCTCGTTGAGCAGGTCGAGCTCGCCGTTCAGGCCCTCGGCGAGGTGCCGCATCTGCTCGCGCGGCTGGTAGCGGGCCATGTCCGGCCACTCGTTCTCGACGATCCGGGCGCCGTGGGCCATCAGGCGCAGATCCGCCTCGATGATCTTGCGCAGGTTCGGCCGCAGGACCTTGACGATCACGTCCTCGCCCGAGTGCAGGCGCGCCCGGTAGACCTGGGCGATCGACGCCGAGGCGATCGGGTTGGTGTCGAACTCGGCGAACACCGCGTTGGGCGGCCCGCCGATATCCAGCTCGAGCTGCGGGCCGATCTGCTCCCACGGTACCGGCACGACCTGGCTGTGGAGCTTCTGCAGCTCCTCGGTCCAGGCCGGCGACAGCAGGTCCGGCCGGCTCGCCAGAACCTGGCCGAACTTGATGAAGGTCGGGCCCAGGGCCTCGATCGCCCGGCGCAGGCGCTCGGGCTCGGACAGGCGGGTGACGTCGACCCGGGGCCGGCGCCGCGGCAGCAGCGGCAGGTAGCGCAGCCCGAGGCGGTCCACGACGCGGGTGACGCCGAAGCCGATCAGGATCGTCGCGATCTCCGACAGCCTCTGACGGTCGCGGGCGGCAACGAAGGCTGTCTTCAGCATGAAAGGGGCGATCCGTTCGGACACGATTGGGCGTCCGGACAGCACGAGCATAAGGACTTTTTTGCGGTCGCGAAGCCCCGGATGCGTCCCACGGCGACATTAGAGCCGCCGGGGCCGTCAGCGTACGGGCGTTACGGTCGCGGCGCCGCCGGCAGGGGCAGGGCGACCGCCGGGCGACGCGCGTCGCCGAAGCGGGCATTGACCACCAGCAGCGTCACCACCACGGCCGAGAGGGCGAGCGTGGCCAGGAAGTACAGGCCGGCCTCGAAGCTGCCGGTGGCCTCGCGGATCCAGCCGACCATCGAGGGGGCGACGAAGCCGCCGAGATTGCCGATGCAGTTGATCAGCGCGATCCCGCCCGCCGCCGCGCTGCCGCTCAGGAACACCGAGGGCAGCGCCCAGAACGGCGCCTTGGCGCCGTAGAGCCCGGCGGCCGCGAGGGCCATGAAGGCCACTGCCCAGAGCGAGCCGGTGGCGAGGCCGGCCAGCGCCAGCCCGGTCGCCGTGAGGCCGAGGGCGGTCGCCAGGGTGATCCGGCGGTCGTCGTAGCGGTCGGAGATCCAGCCGACGGTGAGGCCACCGACGACGCCGAAGAGGTAGGGCACGGCGGTCATCAGGCCGGTCTGCATGTCCGACAGGCCGGTGCTCTTGAGAATCTGCGGCAGGAAGAACGCCAGCCCGAGATTGGCGCCGGTGTTGGCGAAGTAGATGAACGACAGCGCGATCAGCCGCGGATCCGAGAGCGCCGCCCGCAGGCTGGTCCCGTGGGTGCCGGCGACGCTGCTCTGCTCGGAATCGATCAGGGTCTGCAGGGCGGTGCGGTCGGCCGGGGCGAGCCACAACGCGTCCTTGGGCCGGTCCGGGATCAGGGCCAGAAACACGAAGCCGAACAGGGTGGTCGGGATGCCCTCCAGCAGGAACAGCCATTGCCAGCCCTTTAGGCCCAGGGCGCCGTCCAGCTGCATGATCGTGGTCGAGAGCGGCGCGCCGATCGCCAGCGAGACCGGGATGCCCACCGCGAAGGCGCCGAAGATCCGGGCGCGATACGCTTTCGGGAACCAGTAGGTCAGGTAGAGGATCACGCCGGGATAGAACCCGGCCTCGGCCGCACCCAGCAGGAAGCGCAGGATCAGGAAGCTGGTCGAGCCCTGCACGAACATCATCGCGGCCGAGAGCAGGCCCCAGGTGATCATGATCCGGGCGATCCAGCGCCGCGCACCGACCTTCTCGAGGATCAGGTTGCTCGGCACCTCGAAGAGGAAATAGCCGATGAAGAAGATCCCGGCGCCGAGCCCGAACACCGCCGGCCCGATGCCGAGATCGGCGTTCATCCGCAGGGCCGCGAAGCCGACATTGATCCGGTCGATATAGGCCATGACGTAGCCCACGAAGAGTAGCGGCATCAGGCGGAAGAACACCTGCCGGACGATCCGGTCCTGTTCGCTGGCGACCATGGTGTCCTCGCTGTTTGGGTTGTTTTCGACGGCCGCCGTCGTGAGCGATGTGGCCCGGTACGGCGCGCGAGCCCCGAACGATGCGCGTCCCCGGGGTGCTTCGCAGCGCTCGCGAGGACGGCGGTCGCCAGCCGTCTCAGAAAGCCGGCTCGAGGCCGCTGGCGCGGTAGGCGGCGGCGGCCTCCGGGGTGGTCAGCCCGGCGAGGAAGCGCAGGGCGCCGTCCCGGTCGGCGGCGCCGCGCAGGATCGCGGCCGCGAAGGTCGTGACCTCCTGGACCGGCTCCGGGAACGGCCCCACCACTTCGATGCCCGGCACCACCATCAGCTCGCTGATCTGCTGGACCGCGATGTCGGCCTCGCCCGAGACCAGCTTCTCGGCGGTGAAGCCCTGCGGGATGATCGTCGCCCGGGCGTTGACCGCGTCTTCGAGGCCGAGCCGCGGCAGCAGGCCAGCGAAGTAGATGCCGCTGGCACCGGTGCGCGAATAGGCCACCGAGCGCGCCTCGACGAGCGTCCGCTTGAGCGCCTCGACGCTGCCGATATCGGGATGGGGCGCCCCGGCCCTCACGGCGATGCCGTAGCGGGAGCGCACCGCATCGACCCGGGTCTCCGGCTCGACCTTTCCGGCGGCGATCAGCCGGTCCATGGCGTCGGAGAGCACGAACACCGCGTCGGCGGTCTCGCCCGCCTCCAGCGCCTTCATGATCACCGCGGTGGGCGCCCAGTCGATCGCCGCCCGGCCGCCCGCCGCCGCGAAGGCGGGGACGACATGGGCGTCGAAGGCGCCCCGCACCACGAGGGCACATTTCAGCCGCGTCGCTTGCTGCTCGTCCGCCATGCCGGCTCCCATCGTCTCGGTGGCTGTGATCACCGGGCGGTCGGCTCGGTGCGGGAATAGTCGAGGGCGGTGAAGCCGCCGCCCTGGTAGCGCTCGATCACCGGGTTGCCGCTGGTCTTGCCCTCCAGCGCCGGGGCGTAGGAATCGGCGCTGTCCTGCGGCGCCCAGCCGATCACGTCGCGGCCGTCCCGGCGCCACCAGGTCATCCGGCTGTTGTTCGAGGCGCCCCAGATCACCACCGATCCCTTCGCCCCGAGGCTCGGGGCCAGGGTGGCGCGGGTGATCAGCCGGGTCAGGTCGGCATAGGACAGCCAGGTCGCCAGCATCCGGGCGTCGATGGGCTCCGGAAAGCAGGAGCCGATGCGCAGGAAGACGCTCTCGACCCCGTGCTTGTCGCGGTACAGGCCGCCCATCATCTCGCCATAGGCCTTGGACAGGCCGTAATAGCCGTCCGGCGCCAGGGCGCAGTCGTCGTCCAGCACCTCTTTCCGCTCGTGGAACCCGATCGCGTGGTTCGAGGAGGCGAATACCATCCGGGCGCGCTCCCGCCGGGCCGCCTCGTAGGCGTGGTAGAGCCCGCGAATGTTGGGGCCGATCACGGTCTCGAACGGGTGCTCCACCGAGACCCCGCCGAAATGCAGGATCGTGCCGCAACCCTCTGCCAGGCGCAGGATCGCCGGGCCGTCTTCCAGGTCGGCGAGCTGGAAGCGCGCGCCCTCGGGCAGCGGGTCGGGGAAGGGCACCCGGTCGGTCAGGCGCAGGGTCCAGCCCTGGGCGCCGAGCGCCTTCGTCAGCACCCGCCCGAGGGCGCCCGAGGCGCCGGTGAGCAGGACGGGCTTCTGCGGGATCGTGTCGGGGGATGCGCTCATCGGGTTCGCTCCGGGTTCAGGCGGTCTTCACCGCGTTGAGGGGAGGGGCCGCCTGCGGGCGGCGCGGACGTTTCACGAAGATCGCCATCGCGATGACGCCGGCCGCGGCGATCAGGGCGGCGATGACGAAGGCGCTGGCATAGCCTCCGAGATACTGCACGGCGAATCCCGTGGCGGTCGGGCCGATGATGCCCGAGATGTTGCTCAGCAGGTGGATGAAGCCGCTCACCCCGCCGACCCGCGCCTCCGGCACCAGCTCGTGGATCGTCGCCCAGCAGGATTGCACCGAGTTCGTCAGCATCAGCACCGCGAGTGCGATCAGGGATACCGCCACCGCGGCGTTCGGCGCGGCGTTGACGGTGATCAGCGCGACGCCCGCGATGGCGAGCGGCACGATCGTGGTGATCTTCCTTGCCGCCAGCTTGTCGTCCATGCGCTTGTACAGCAGGTCGGCGACGATGCCGCCGCCGACATAGCCGACGAAGCCGCAGGCCCAGGGGATCGAGGCCACGAACGCCATCTGCTGCACCGGCATGTGCAGGGCGTCGGTGAGGTAACTCGGGAGCCACGAGAGGAAGATGTAGAGGGTGTAGTTCACCGCGAACATGCCGAGCCCCAGCGACAGGGTGCTCGGCAGGAACAGGTAGTCGCGTAGGGACCGCTCGTGGTCGGAGGCGGCGAGGTGCGACACGGCGCGGCTGCGCTCGACCAGCGCGATCTCTTCCGCGGAGACCCGGGGATTGTCCCGGGGCCGGTCGGTCATCAGGATCCGCCAGGCCACCACCCAGATGAGGCCGACGGCGCCGATCACGATGAAGGCCACCCGCCAGCCGTACTGGATCGCCAGCAGGCCGACCACGGGAGCCGCGATGGCGCTGCCGACCGTCTGGCCCGAGAAGGTGAAGCCGATGGTCCGGGCCGTCTCCTCGCGGGGAAACCAGGTGGTGATGGTCCGGTTCGTGGTCGAGTTCATCGGCCCCTCGGCGAAGCCGAACAGGGCGCGGACCACGAACATCTGGGCGAAGCCGGTCACCGCGCCGGTGAGCATGCACAGGACCGACCAGGCGGTCGCCGCCCAGGTGTAGACGCTGCGCGGGCCGTAGCGGTCGGCGAGCTGGCCGCCCACGAAGGCGAAGAGGGCGTAGCCGAAGAAGAACGTGCTGAAGATCACCCCCAGCTCGGAGGGCGACAGGTTGAGGTCCTGCTTGACGAAGGGCGCGGCCACGCCGAGCGCGGCGCGATCCATGTAGTTGATGATCCCGGCGATGAAGAGCAGGGTCGCGATCAGGAACCTGTATCGTTTGGCGAACATCGGGTTTCCTCCGGGATCATCATGTTTTTGTTTTGTATTTTTACAGGAACGCGATCGTGCAGGGGCTCGGGCTCCGGCGTGAGCCCGTCTGGCTGAGGTCGCCGCTACCGGGGTCGATGGCGAATTCGACCAGGCTGTCGCCCTGCTCGTTGGCGACCAGCAGATGGCCGCCGTCCGGCGCGAGCGTCATGAAGCGCGGGTCCCGGCCGCCCGATGGCGTCCAGCCGGCCGGTTCGAGGCTGTCGCCCTCGACCCGGAAGCGCGCGATCCCGTCCTGGCCGCGGTTCGAGGCGTAGACGAAGCGTCCGCAGGGCGTGACCACGATCGCCGCCGCCGTGCTCGCGCCGAAGAAGTCCGGCGGCAGCGTCGGGACGCAGTGGAGGGGCGTGAGCGTCCCGGATGCCGCATACCAGCGGCAGGTCGCGACGGTGGAATCCAGCTCGTTGACCAGGAAGGCCAGCGCCCCGCCGGGGTGGAACGCGATGTGGCGCGGGCCGGCGCCCGGGCGCAGGACGGCCTCGGAGACGATCTCCAGGCGGTTGCCGTCGCGGCGCAGGATGAAGACCCGGTCGAGGCCCTTGTCGGGCACGAGCACGTGGCCTGCGTCCGGCGACAGGACGACGTGGTGCGGGTGGGCGCTGGCCTGCTCGGTCCGGTGCGGGCCCGGCTCACCCGGCATCGGCAGGACCTGCGCGGCCGGCTCCAGCCCGCCATCGGGGCGCAGGGGCATCAGGGCCACGGAGCCGCTGGCGTAGTTGGCCACGATCAGGAACCGCCCGCTCGGGTCGAGGGCCTGGTGGACGCTGTTGGTGCCGCCGGTCTCCGCGCTGCCGAGGTTGCGCAGGGCTCCGTCCGGCGCGACCGAGAAGGCGGTGGCCGCCGCGCCGTCGCCCTGGACCGTGTAGAGCACCGAGCGGGCCGGATCGGCGACCAGGAAGGACGGGTTGTCCAGCCCGTCGACCCGGCCGAGATGCGTCCAGCCCTCGAGCCCGGCCCCGACCCGGTAGATGTCGATGCCCCGGCCCCGGGCCCGGCGCCGCGCGGTGGTGAAGCAGCCGACGAAGGCGAGGCCGAGGGGGGAGCGGGGCGCGTCGTCGGTCATGCCGGTCTCCGGGTCAGCTTCGCCGCGGGACGCGGCGCAGGAAGTCCGGGTTGAGGTCGGTTAGGCGGTTGATCCCGATCAGCGCCATGTCGCGGTTGAGCTCCTCCTTGAGGATCCGCATGGCGTGCTCGACGCCCGCCGCCCCGCCGAGCGCGGCGCCGAACATGAACGGCCGGCCGAGCAGGACGAAGTCGGCGCCGAGGGCCAGGGCTTTCATCACGTCGGTGCCGCGGCGGACGCCGCTGTCGACGATGATCTTCAGGCTGCCCTTCTTCGCAGCGATCTCCGGCAGCACGTCGAGAGGCGCGATAGCGTGGTCGAGCTGGCGGCCGCCATGGGTCGACAGGATGACCCCGTCGGCGCCGCAGCCGCGGGCGATCTCGACATCCTCCGGGGCGAGCAGCCCCTTCACCACCAGGTTGCCGGACCACCGTTTGCGGATGGCCTCCAGGTTCTTCCAAGAGAGCTGGTCCCGGGCGATGGTGTTGCGCACCGCGCCTTGCGACATCATCGGCGGGCCGCGCTCGGCCTCGGTGTTCTCGAAATGCGGGGCGCCGTGCTTGAGGAAGGTCCGGGCCACGGTGCCCAGCAGCCAGCGCGGGTGGGTCGCGCTCTGCCACGCCACCTTGGGCGTGACCTTGATCGGCATCGAGAAGCCGCTGCGGGTGTTGTGCTCGCGGTTGCCCAAAGTCGGGGTGTCGGCGGTCACCACGAAGGTGCGGTAGCCGGTGGCCGCGACCCGGTCGAGCAGGCGGTCGATCCGGGTCTGGTCGCCGGGCAGGTAGCCCTGGAACCAGGCCTGCGGGTTCTGAGCGTAGACATCCTCCAGCTTGATCAGCGAGGAGGCGCTGAGGATCATCGGCAGGTTCATCCGCCGCGCCGCCTCGGCGAGCACGATGTCGCCGCGATAGGCGATGAACGCGGCCCCGCCGAGCGGCCCGACCCCGAACGGCGCCGCGTAGGTCTGGCCGAACAGCTCCGTGGCGGTGTCGCGGCCCGACGTGTCGCGCATCAGCCGCGGCACCAGGGCGTAATCCGCATAGGCGCCGCGGCTATGGGCGAGCGCGGCCCCGGTCTCCGCGCCGCCGGCGACGTATTGAAAGATCATGTGCGGCAGGAGCCGCCGGGCGTGGCGCTCGAAATCGTCGAGCGCGAGCAGGTCGCGGAACCGGTAGGGCGTGACCGCATCGCTGCGCTTGAGGCTGGTGACGAGGGCCTGCGGGCCGGCGATGCCAGGCGCCTCGGCATCCGCCCGCCCGACCGTGGCCGAGTCGCGCGCCGTCGCCCCCGGGCCGGAAGCCGGCTGGTCGAACGTCGCCATCCGCTCCTCCCTGGATTCCGCCGCCGTTCGCAAGACCCGGCGCCGCGCGGTTTCTGAAAGCGCTTTCAGATAGCCAGTGGCAGACCGGAGTGTCAATATACTGCCGGTCTCCATCGCTGGCCGTAGCCGCGCGGCGGCGATAGGGTGTCACGGGGAAAGTCGGATTTCAGTGCTGGGCGTGCCGGAAGAGATCCTCGAACCCCTGTCGCGCAGCCCGGTGGCGCGGGACGTGGCCCATCGCGCCGGGGTCTCCACAGCGACGGTGTCCCGGGTGCTGAACGGCTCGGCCGGGGTCCGGGCCGACAAGCGCGCGGCCGTGATGCGGGCCGCCCAGGATCTCGGCTTCGTCGCCAACGGCGCCGCCCGGGCGCTGTCGACCCGCCGGTTCATGGCGGTGGGCGCCGTCGTGCCCAACATCGAGAACGAGGCGTTCGTGCGCGTCCTGTCGAGCTTCCAGGAGCGGCTGCGCCAGGCCGGCTACACCCTGGTCGCCGCCAATGCCGGCTACGATCTGGAGGACGAGCTGCGCGAGGCGACCTTCCTGCTGGAGCGCGGCGTCGACGGGCTGATGCTGGTCGGCGACATCCACCACCCGGATCTCCACGCCCGCATCGCCCGGCATGGCATCCCGATGGTGCAGACCTTCAGCCTGTCGCGGGAGCGGCCGTGCGTCGGCTTCGACAACGCCGCCTCCGCGGCCCGGGCGGCGAACTACCTCGTGGATCTCGGCCACAGGCGGATCGGCGTGATCTCCGGCCTGCGCAAGGACAACGACCGCGGCGGCGCCCGCGTGAACGGCATTGCTCAGGCGCTGGAAGCCCGCGGCCTGCGCCTCGCCCCGGAGCACGACATCGAGATCTCCTACGGCATCGGCGGCGGCCGCGACGGCTTCCGCCAGATGCTGGCCGGCGGGCCGCCGCCCACCGCGATCATCTGCGGCACCGACCAGATCGCCTTCGGCGCCATGATCGAGGCCCGGGCCCGGGGGCTCGACGTGCCCGGCGACCTCTCGGTGATCGGCCACAACGATTCCGACTTCGCGCCCTTCCTCGACCCGGCGCTCACCACGATCCGGATCCATTCCGCCGAGATCGGCCACGCCGCCGGCGACCACCTCATCGCCCGGATGCAGGGCCGCCCGGTGGTGCGCCTCACCCAGATCGACGCCGAGCTGATCCTGCGCGGCAGCACGGCACCGCCGCGCAAGCCCAACGGCGCCTGACGCGGATCGGCGATATCTTGCCACCGCCTTGAAATCGCTTACAAGACGCCGAATGGCGACCGGACGCCCGACCGCGCCACATCCCGGGAGACAGCATGGCCCCCCGCATCGTCCTCCTGCACGCGACGCCGGTCGCGATGGCTCCGATCCAGGCGGCCTTCGCCGAGCGCTGGCCCGACGCCGAGACGGTCAACCTGCTGGATGACGGCCTGTCCCTCGACCGGGCCAAGGAGCCCGGCGAGATCTCCGCGGGCATGATCGACCGGTTCGTGCGCTTCGGGCGCTACGGCCACGACATGGGCGCCGACGGCATCCTGATCACCTGCTCGGCCTTCGGGCCGGCCATCGACCGGCTGAGCGAGACCGTGCCGGTGCCGGTGCTGAAGCCGAACGAGGCGATGTTCCGCGCGGCCATCGCGCAAGGGCAGCGCATCGGCATGCTGGCGACCTTCGGCCCCTCGATCGGCACCATGACCGACGAGTTCGAGGTCTTCGTCGGCCAGTCCGGCCGGGCCGCGACCCTGCGCACGATCCTGGTCGACGACGCCATGGCGCGCCTGCGTGCCGGCGACGCCGAGACCCACAACCGGCTCATCGCCGAGCGGGCGCCGGAACTCTCCGACTGCGACGCGATCATGCTGGCGCATTTCTCGACCTCCCGGGCGGCCGAGGCGGTGCGCGCCGCCGTCGACGTCCCGGTCCTGACCGCGCCGCACGCGGCGGTGGACCGGATGCGCGCCCTGATCGAGACGGCTGAGAGGGCCTGATCCATGAAGCTCGGTGCCTTCTCCGACCGCCTGAGCGGCCATTGCGGCTTCCTGTTCACGGAGCTGCCCTTGTCCGAACGGTTCGCCGCCGCGGCCAAGGCCGGGTTCCGGGCCGTGGAGCATCCGAACCTGTTCGCGACACCGGCCCAAGAGGTGGCGGGCTGGCTCGCGCGGGCCGGCGTGCCCCTGGTCCAGACCGGCTTTCCGGCCGGCGACGCCTCCAAGGGCGAGAAGGGCTTCGCCGCCCTGCCGGACAAGGTCGCCTATTACCGCTCCACCATCGCGCCGACCCTGGACTACGTCGAGCAGCTCGGCTGCCGGATGGTCCACCCGATGGCTGGCATCCGGCCCGCCGGGGCCGAGCCCGCGCGGCTGTGGGCGACCTATCTCGACAACCTCGCCTTCGCGGCCGATGCCGCCAAGGTCCGCGGCATGACCGTGATCGTTGAGCCGATCGGCCCGGGCTCCATCGCCGATTACGTGATCGACGACCCGCTCAAGGCCGTGGAGGCGATCCGGGCGATCGGCCGGGACAACGTCAAGCTGCTGTTCGACGCCTATCACTGCGTCTGCCTCGGCCACGACCCGGCCGCGCTGATCCGGGCGCACGCGCCGCTGATCGCCCATGTCCAGATCGCCGACGATCCGGGCCGTCACGAGCCCGGCACCGGCACCATCGCGTTCGACCCCATTTTCGAGGCCCTTGAGGCGGTGGGCTATGCCGGCTTCATCGGCTGCGAATACCACCCGGCCGCCGGCACCGAGGCCGGCCTCGGCTGGATGCGGGCGGCCTCGGCGTAGGGGCGGCCCTCAGAACCGTGCCGCGACGCCGCCCATGATGGTGCGCGGCTGGCCCGGGGTGGCGTAGCGGTTCTGGAAGGCGCGGTCGTAGTAGGTCTCGTCGAGCAGGTTATCGACGTTGAGGTAGACCCGGACATCCGGCGTGATCTGATAATACGAGATCAGGTTCACCAGCGTGTAGGCGGGCATCGTGAAGGTGGACAGGGCCGCTCCGGCGGCGCGCTTGTCGACGATTGTGAGCCCGCCCCCGAAGCCGAGCCCCCTCAGGTCGCCGCCCTGGATCTCGTAGACCGCCTGCATGGCGAAGCTGTTGGCCGGGATGTTGGCGAGCCGGGTTCCGACCGGGATCGAATTGTCCCGCGCCACCGCCGCGTCGACATGGGTGTAGGTGCCGATCGCGCGCAGGCCGGGTGCCAATTCGCCTGCCACGGTCAGGTCGAACCCGCGGCTCTGGACCACGCCGGCGGCGACGCTGAAGGCGGAATCGAGCGGATCCGTGGTCGGGACATTGGTGCGGCGGATGTCGAACACGGCCGCGGTGGCGTTGAGCCGCCCGTCGAGCAGCCCAACCTTCACGCCGGCCTCGTAGCCTTCGCCGCCCTCGAAGGCGAGGGGCTGGCCGCGCCGGTCCACGGCGGTGCTGGGCTTGAACGAGCGCGCGTAGTTTCCGTAGACTGAGACCGCGTCGGACAGGTCGTAGACGAGCCCGAAACGCGGCAGCGCCTGGGTGCCCTGCAGGTTCGTCGTGCGGTTGGTGATGTAGGATGTCGAATCCTGGCCGACATCCTCGACCCGGACCCCGACCAGGGCGTGCAGCTGCGGCGTGATGTCGATCTGGTCCTGGACGTAGCCCGCGAAGCTCTCGGTGTGCTGCAGGAAATTGGTGATGGTCGGCAGGCTGCGCGGCAGGGCCTGGCCGTAGCGCGGCGCCAGCAGGTCGAGCAGGAACGGGTAGGTCGCGGCGTTCGAGCGGTCGAAGCGTTCCCGGTAGCGGTAGCGGTCGTATTCGAGGCCGAGCAGCAGCGTGTGGTGCAGGAAGCCGGTATCGAACTTGCCGGCCAGGTTGACCTGCAGATCGGTGTCGGACCAGTTGAGGTCGCGCCATTCCAGGTTCCGGCGCAGGGTGCGGCCGTCCGGCAGGAAGCCGTTGGCGGCGGCGCCGACGCCCCAGCTCTTCAGGCTCCCGCCCAGCACTTGACCCCCGGCCGTCAGGACCCAGTCCTGGTCGAACCGGTGCTCGATCCGCAACTGGCCGAGGGCGTCCTGGACCACGCTCGGCGGCAGGCCGGGCTCCCCGAGGAAGCGGGAGCGCGGCACGTTGCGCAGCCGGCCCTGCAGGGGGACGATGCCGCGGTCGAAGGTCGTGCCGGTGCTGACGAACGCCCCCTCCAGGGTGATCGTCGTATCCGCGCTGGGCTTCCACGCGATGACGGGGGCGACGTGGTAGCGGTCGCCGCTCACGTAGTCGCGGAAGCTGCCATTGTCCTCCACCGCGCCGGTGATGCGGGCGAGCACCTGGCCGTTCTCGTCGAGCGCCCCGGTGGCGTCGAAGGTGCTGCGCTTGGCGCCGTAGCTGCCGTACTGCGTGCCGATCGCCAGCGAGCGCTCGGCCAGGGGCTGCTTGGTCACGATGTTGAAGGTGCCGCCGGGATCGCCGCGTCCGTACAGGAAGGCCGACGGCCCCTTCAGCACCTCGATCCGCTCGATCGCCACGACATCGGGCGTGTTCGGGTAGCCGCGATTGATCGGGAAGCCGTTGCGATAATATTCGAAGACGGAGAAGCCGCGGATCGTGACTTCG
This sequence comes from Methylobacterium sp. GXF4, assembly GCF_000272495.1. Lineage (NCBI taxonomy): Bacteria > Pseudomonadati > Pseudomonadota > Alphaproteobacteria > Hyphomicrobiales > Methylobacteriaceae > Methylobacterium > Methylobacterium sp. GXF4. The sequence goes on from NZ_AKFK01000051.1 coordinate 75,993, forward strand.
CTCAGGCCGAGGCCGCCGAAATTGTTGGAGCGGCCGACGCCGGCCAGATCGAGGGCGGTGTCGATCCGTGTTGCGGCGGCGTCCTCCAGCACCTGCCGGGTCACCGGCACGATTGTCTGCGGGACATCGCGCAGGGGCGTGTCGGTGCGGGTGGCGCTGATCGTGGTCGCGGGTGCGTAGCCCTGCGAAGCCCGGGCGGGGCCGCCTTGGCCGGTGACCGAGAGTTCCTCGAGCTGGACCTCGTGATTCGCGTCGACAGCAGGTTCCGCCCAGGCTTCATGCGCGCCAAATAGAGCGGAGATTCCGATCATGATGGCAGAGGCGGCGAGATTTGTTCTCCAATACGGAGAGTTCGTTCCAGTTTGGGTAAGTTCTGTCGACACGTTCGCAAGCCAAGACACTGCCAGGCCGCCGAGATGGTCGAGCGCGACCCGTGCGGTCAAGCTTGCCGGCCGAGATGCCGGCGGTCGAAAACCTGGAATGACTTTGATCTGGCAGACGAATAGCTTACAACGACTCAAAGCTACCGCACGCCGTCACCGCCCTGTTGCCGTTGAGCAACAAAGCGGAAGGCCGCTGCGCGCGAGTCCGGCTTTGCTACGGGGTGCCGATCAGCCGCGCCCGGCGCGCCAGCACCGCCGGCCAGACCTCCGGATTGACCAGCCGCGGCGGGGTCTCGCCCCGCAAAAGACCGATGATCTGCTCGGCGCCCCAGGAGGCCACGTTGCGGCGCGCCTCGTGGGTGACGCCGGCGGTGTGGTAGGTCGCCACCACGGTGTCGATCCGGAGCAGAGGCGAGTCCAGAGGCGGCGGTTCGGGCGCCCAGACGTCCAACCCGGCCCCGGCGAGATGGCCGGAGACCAGGGCCTCGGCGAGCGCGGCCTCGTCGTGGATGCCGCCGCGCGCCGTGGTGACGAACAGGGCCCCGGGCTTCATGGCCGCGAAGGCTTCGGCGCCGAAGCTGCCCCGGGTCGTGGCGTCGAGCGGGCAGTGCAGGGACACGATGTCGGATTCCGCGAGCAGCCGCGCGCGGTCCACCGGCTCGGCGCCGCGCGCTCGGATCTCGTCCGGAGAGAGCAGCGGGTCATAGGCCAGGACCCGCATGTCGAAGCCCCGGGCGAGCTTGGCGACCTCCCGGCCGGTATGGCCGATGCCGACGAGCCCGAGGGTCGCGCCGCCGATCTCGTGGCCCATCAGCGATTCCCGCGAGAATCCCCGTTCCGTCCGCAGCAGCCGGTCCGAGACGCAGATCTTGCGGGAGACAGCGAGCATCAGGCCGATGGCGAGTTCCGCCACCGAGCGGGCATTGCCGCCGACCTGGTTGACCACCGCGACGCCGGCACGCGTGCAGGCGGCCGCGTCCACCGTGTCGAAGCCCGCCCCGCCCGACGAGACCGCGAGCAGGTTCGGGCAGCCGGCGAGGAGGGCGTCGGTGACGTGCCAGCGGCGGGGCAGCTCGTCCCTTGCCGGCGAGACGTGGAAGACGTGGGCCTGCGCGAGCAGGGCCTCGAGCGGCTCCGCCGGGCCCTGCAGGTCGCCGACCTGCAGGTCGATGTCGGGTTCGGCCCTCAGCCGCGCATCGAAGACCGGGTTGATCCAGAGATTGAACCGGCAGACGCGCTTGCGGGCCGCCACCGGGTCAGCCCTTCACGACGGCGTCGATCGCATCGACCACGTGGTCGATGTTGTGGGTGTTGACTGCCGCCACGCAGATCCGGCCGGTCTCCAGGGCGTAGACCTCGTGCTCCTCGCGCAGGCGCGTGGCCTCCGTGGGGGTCAGGCCGGTGTAGGAGAACATGCCCTTCTGCGCCTTGATCGCGTCGAAGCCGCGCTCGGGATGGCGCTGCTGCAGGCTGTCGGCCATGCGCACGCGCATGGACCGGATCCGCTCGCGCATCTCGCCGAGCTCCCGCTCCCAATCGGCGCGCAGCTCCGGATCGGTCAGCACCATCTCGACGATGGCCGCGCCGTGGGTCACCGGGTTCGAGTAGCTCGCCCGCACCAGCCGCTTGGCCAGAGCCTCGACCTTGGTCTTCATGGCCGGGTTCTCGGCCACGATCGTCAGGGCGCCGACGCGCTCGCCGTAGAGCGAGAACGACTTCGAGAACGACGAGGCGACGAAGAATTCCTGGCCGGATTCGGCGAACAGCCGCACCGGCGCGGCATCCGCGTCGAGGCCGTCGCCGAAGCCCTGGTAGGCGATGTCGAGGAACGGGATCAGGCCGCACTCGGCCAGCAGGGGCGCGAGGTCGCTCCACTGGTCGGGCGTCAGGTCGGCGCCGGTCGGGTTGTGGCAGCAGGCGTGCAGCACCACGATCGAGCCCTTGGGCAGATCCTGGAGGTAGGCGCGCATCGCCGGGTAGTCGACGCCGCCGGTCTCGGCCGAGAAATACGGGTAATCGACGACCGTGAAGCCGGCCTGGGTGAACAGCGCCTTGTGGTTCTCCCAGCTCGGGTTGCTCACCGCCACGGTAGCACCGGGATTGAGCCGGGCGAGCACGTCCGCGCCGGTCTTGAGCGCGCCGGTGCCGCCGATGCTCTGGAGCGTCGCGGTGCGGTTCTGCTTCAGGATCGGGGCGCCCTCGCCGAACAGCAGGGCCTGGACCGCGTCGCGGAACGGCTTGGTGCCCTCGATCGGCCGGTAGGTCTTCGGCAGGCCCTTCTCGATCCAGCGCTTCTCGGCGGTCTGAACGGCGCGCAGACGCGGCACCTTGCCGTCGGCATCCGTGTAGACCCCGACCACGAGGTTGAGCTTTTTGGTGCTCGTATCGGCGTTGAAGGCCTCGAACAGGCGCATGATCGGGTCGAGCGGCGCGTCCTGGATGCCGGCGAACAGCGAGGTCATGATCGTCAATCGTCCCAGAGGGGCTTCGATGCGGCGCGTGCGGGCGGTTCTATTCAAAGTCGCGGGCCGGCCGACGCCCTTATTTCCCACAACGCGCCCGCCCGCCAGCGCTCTTACGCGCGGCAGCATCCCGATCCCTTCAACGATGAACGGGTTCTGAAACCGCGGGGCGTCCGGACCGGGCCCGATGCGCGCTTCCCGCGGCGGCCGCCCGACCTTAACGTGTATCGATGAAGCACGCCCTCGCCCCGATCCTCGCCGGCCTCCTGATGACGGCGCCGGTTGCCGCGCAGGCGCCGGTGCGGATCGGCCTGTCGGCGCCGCTCTCCGGGCCGGATGCCGCCTTCGGGCTGGGGCTGCGGCAGGGTGCCGAGCAGGCGGTGGCCGAGCTCAACCGCGCCGCGGGCGGGCGGCCGCGATTCGCCCTCGTGCCGGCCGACGATGCCGGCGACGCCCGGCAGGCGGTCGCGATCGCGAAGAAATTCGCCGCCGACGGGGTGCGGCTCGTCATCGGGCCGTTCGAATCCATCGCGGTCGCGGCCGCGACGCCGGTCTACGAGGAGGCCGGGGCCCTGCTGGTCACACCGGGGGCGACCTACACGCCGCTGACCGGCCGCGGCGCGTGGAACCTGTTCCGGCTGGCGCCGAGCGATGCGCAGCAGGGCCGGGCGGCGGGCGCCTATCTCGCCAAGGCGTTTGCCGGACGGCGCATCGCGATCCTCAACGACCGCTCGACCTTCGGACGCGGGCTCGCCGAAGCCGTGTCGGCGCGCCTGAAGGAGGCCGGCATCCCGGAGGTGCTGTTCGACGGCTTTCCGCGCGGGACCCGCGACCTCGCCGATCTCGTCGGCCGTCTGAAGGCGGCCCGGGTCGAGGCGGTGTATTTCGGCGGCCTTGCGCCGGAGGCGGCGACCCTGCTCCGTGCCCTGCGCGAGGCCAATCTCGGTGCCACGCTGGTCGCCAGCGACGGGATCCTCGACCCCGCCTTCGCGGCCGCCGCCGGGCCGGCCGGGGAGGGGACCGTGATGACCCTGCCGCCCGACCCGCCGCGCCTGCCCGAGCCGAAGGGCGGCAAGGCACCGGCGCGCGGGCCCGAGGCCGAGAGCGTGGCGGCGTCGGGCTACGCGGCGGTCGAGCTGCTGGTCCAGACTTTGGAGCGCGCCCGCGCGGCCGATCCGAAGGCCGGCCGGGTCCCGGAGGGCCGCAAGCTCGCCGACGCCCTGCGCAGCGCCCCGCCGCTGCGCACGATTCTCGGCCCGGTGGGGTTCGATTCCCGCGGCGACCGCACCGGCGGCACCGTCGCCCTGCGGATCTGGCGCCGGACCCCGGACGGACGCCTCGATTACGCCGGCAACGAGGTCCCGGGGCCTTGAAGACCGACGAATCATGTCCACGACTCAGGGCGCGGATGAGAGCATGACTTGCAGCGGGATCGTGTGACGACTACATGCGGGCGGCGTCGCTCAGCAGGCGCGGACCGTCCGTCGGATCGGATCCGCGCCCTGCGGCGTTTCCCGAGCTTGATGACAGCCGTAGAAGTTTTGCCGGAACGCCTGCTGCCGGACGGTCCGACTGGAGAAGGTGCATGGCGAAAGAAGAATTGATGCAGTTCGACGGTCTCGTGATCGAGATCCTGCCGGACGCGCGCTACCGCGTGCAGCTCGACCAGGGCCACGAGATCGTGGCCTACACGGCCGGCAAGATGAAGAAGAACCGCATCAAGACGCTGGCGGGCGACCGGGTCACGGTCGAGATGTCGCCCTACGATCTGGAGAAGGGCCGCCTCGTGTTCCGGCACAAGGACGAGCGCTCCGCAGGCCCGCGACCCCAGGTCCGGGGCGGCCAGTTCCGCCGCCGTTGACGTCCGCGCGCGCGACCCGGGTCTCCTCGGTCGCGCCGGCCTATCTGCTTCTCACACTCACGGCCCTGCTCTGGGCCGGAAACGCGGTCAGCAGCCGCTGGGCGCCGGGCCACGTCTCCCCCCAGGTCATCACGACCCTGCGCTGGGCGGTGGCCTGCACGGTGCTGGCGCCGTTCGCGGCCCGCCGGCTCGCCGCCGAATGGCCGCTCCTGCGCCCGCACTGGCTGCGCATCCTGCTGATGGGCGGCCTCGGCTACACCGCCTTCAACTGCCTGTTCTACGCGGCCGGCGTCCATACCGGCGCCGTCAACCTGGCCCTGTTCCAGGGGGCGATCCCCGTCTTGGTGATCGTGCTCAACCGGCTGGCGTACCGGGTGCCGGTGACCCTCGGGCAGATGCTCGGCGTGGTCCTGACCCTGATCGGCGCCGGGATCGCGGCGACCCACGGCGACTGGACGGTCCTGACCCGGCTGGACTTCAACCGCGGCGACGTGCTCGTGTTCGGGGCCTGCCTGCTCTACGCAGGCTACACGATCTTCTTGCCGACGCGCCCGAAAGTCTCGGCCCTGGCCTTCTTCGCCGCCATGGCGATCGCCGCCTTGGTGACCTCGCTGCCGCCGCTCGCCGTCGAATGGGCCACCGGGCACGCGGTCTGGCCGGGGCTGGAGGGCTGGGCGATGGTCGCCTTCGTCGGCCTGGGGCCGTCGCTGCTGGCGCAGCTGTTCTTCATGCGTGGGGTCGAGCTGATCGGCCCGAACCGGGCGGGCCTGTTCGTCAACCTCGTGCCGATCTTCGGCGCGGTCCTCGCCGTCCTGCTGGTCGGCGAGCCGTTCGGGGCGGTTCAGGCCGTCGCCCTGGCTCTCGTGCTTGGGGGGATCGCCTGTGCCGAGCGCCTGAAGCCGGCGCCGGCCGTGGCGACCCCCGAAGCCGCTTATTCGCAGACGCGCACGCGCCGGATGTAGACGTCGCCATAGGGATCGACGGTGCGGCGGCGCTCGAAGTGGCAGACCGGGCCGTAATCCTCTTCCACGTAGACTGGCGGCGGGGCGCGGTAGACCGGGCGACCCGGGTAGTAGCCGTTGTTGGCCGACGACGCGATGGCGCCGCCTACCGCGAGGCCGCCGAGCACGCCGAGGGCAGCCGCGCCGCCTGCGCCGATCCCGTCACGGGCCTGGGCGGCCGGCGCGAGGGTGGCGAGGCTCCCGACGACGAGGCTCGTCGCGAGAAGGTACTTCATGACATTCCCCCTGGTGGGTGCGATTCGGTCAGGCTTAGGCTGCCTACCACATCTCAGCTTTGGGGCGTTTGTTCGGCCGCACATCCCGACTTGACGTGGGGTGTTCCGACGCACCAAACCCGGATCAGACGCACCAAAACAACAACCGACAGCGGAGGCCGGCATGGTGACACGGGGCTTCGTCGGGCGCAGGCAGCCGCCCGAGGCGGGCGCGCGCATCCCGCCCGGCCAATATCTCACCGAGGATTTCCCGATCCTGCAGATCGGCCCCAACCCGACCGTGGATCTCGCCACCTGGCGGTTCACGCTGCGCGAGGGCTCGCGGCCGATCAAGACGTGGAGCTGGGAGGAATTCGAGGCGCTGCCGCGCACGACCTGGCAGGGGGACATCCACTGCGTCACCAAGTGGTCGAAGTTCGACACCGCCTGGGAGGGCGTGAGCTTCGACGACCTGCTGGCCGATGCCGGCATCGCGGCCCCGACCGCCTTCCTGCTGGCTGAATCCTTCGACGACTACACCACCAACGTGCCGGTGGCCGACCTCGTGAACGGCCGGGCCATGGTGGCGACCCGCTATGCCGGCCAGCCGATCCACCCGGATCATGGCGGCCCGGCGCGGCTCCTCGTGCCGCACCTCTACTTCTGGAAGAGCGCCAAATGGGTGAAGGGCCTCCGCTTCACCCAGACCGACACCGCCGGCTTCTGGGAGCTGCGCGGCTACCACATGTACGGGGATCCCTGGCGTGAGCAGCGCTACACCGGTGACTGAGCCGATCGTCTTCCGCTGGCATCAGGCCGAGATCACCGCGATCGCGCCCGTCACCCCGCAGGTGAAGAGCTTTCGTCTGCGCTGCGAGCTCGCCCAGGCCTACCGGGCCGGCCAGCACGTCGACGTCCGGCTGACCGCTGAGGATGGCTACCAGGCCCAGCGCAGCTACTCGATCGCCTCGGCGCCCGACGGCAGCGGCACCCTGGAGCTGATGGTCGAGGCGCTGCCCGACGGCGAGGTCTCGGGCTGGTTCTCGCAGGCCGCCGAGGTCGGCGACCGGGTCGAGCTGCGCGGGCCGATCGGCGGCTCGTTCTCCTGGGACGGTCCCGATGGCGGCCCGCTGCTGCTGGGGGCCGGCGGCTCCGGCGTGGTGCCGCTGCTGGCGATGCTGCGCCGGCGCGCCCTGGTCGCGCCGCAGATCCCGGCGGCCCTGATCTACTCCGCCCGCACCCGCGAGGAGGCGATCGCGCTCCCCGAGCTGGAGCGCCTCGCCGGCGACGGCACCGGATTCTCCCTGCACCTCACCACCACGCGGGATGCCGGCGGCCGGCGGATCGACGCCGCCCTGGTGGCCGGTGCCCTGGCGCGGGTCGGACGGCCGGGAAAGGTCTTCCTCTGCGGCTCGAACCGTTTCGTCGGGGCCGCCTCGGACCTGATCCTGGAAGCGGGCGTCCCGGCGGGGGTGATCCGCACCGAGCGGTTCGGCAGCTGATCAGGGGCTGAAGATCAGCACGAGGTAGACGAAGAACACCACGAGGTGCACCGCGCCCTCCAGCACCGTGGTGCGCAGGCCCGAGAAAGTCTGGGTGCTGAGGATCAGCGTCACCGCGAGCAGCGTCATCTCGGTGGGCTTGAGGCCGAGCACCACGGTCTGCCCGGTGAGCAGGCCGATCGTGAGGATCGCCGGCACGGTGAGACCCACCGTCGAGGTCGCCGCGCCCAGGCACAGGTTGATCGCCCGCTGCAGCTCGTTGCGGGCGATGGCCCGCAGGGCCGAGATCGCCTCCGGGGTGAACACGATCGCGGCGATCAGCACGCCGCCGAGCGCCGAGGGCGCGCCCAGCGCCGCGATGCCGTGGTCGAGGATCACCGCGAGGCTCTTGGCCAGCAGGACGATCGGCACGACGTTGGCGAGCAGCAGGACCACGTGCTTGCCGATGGCGCTGGCCGAGCGCGCCCCCGCGGCGGCCTCCGCTTCCGCCGCCTCCTCGGCATCCTGGAAGAAATCGCTGTGCCGGCTGGTCTGGATCAGCAGGAACACGCCGTAGAGCGCCAGGGTGAAGACCGAGAAGGCCACCGCCTGAAGGGTCGTCAGCGTCCCGTCGGCGGTGGAGCTGGTGAAGTTCGGGATGATCAGCGCGATGGTGGTCAGCGGAATGATCACCGACAGGAAGGCCGAGGCCCCCTGCAGGTTGTAGCTCTGCTGGTGGTGGCGCAGGCCGCCCATCAGCAGCCCGAGGCCGACCACGCCGTTCAGGACGATCATCAGCACCGCGAACATCGTGTCGCGGCCCAGCGTCGGCGCTTCCTTGGCCGAGAGCATCACGGCGGAGATCAGCGCCACCTCGATGATCACGATCGACAGGGTGAGGACCAGGGTGCCGAGCGGTTCGCCCAGCCGGTGCGCCAGGTCCTCCGCCTCGTGCACGACCCCGAAGGCCGACCAGACGATCACGGCCAGAAGCCAGGCGAACAGCCCACCCGCGAACCAGGGCTGCGCCAGGTCGCCGAGCCAGCCCTTTCCGAACCACGCGAAGGCGAGAACCGTCGCCCACGCCACTACCAGCCGCAGGGCTCCCGTCATGGTCTTGGTCGTCTCCGCTCGGATCGCCTTGATGCGGCACTGCGTAAGGTCAGGCCGTGTCTTAGGTCAGACGAGCGGCAAGGCCAGGGTTGGCGAAGCGCGACCGGCATTTTGACGTGGACGGCGACCGCTCGCCCGCAGGACCGAGCCCGCGCAACCGGCCCATGCCGTGGCGGGAGTGGTCAGCGGGCCCGGTTGGCGCTACCATCTAGGCACCCGAATAAAGTCCGGTGCCTGATTCCTCCGCCGCGCGATGGCGCGCTGCCGGGCGCGGCGCGGCCGTTGAGAGTTTCCGTCACTTGCCCTTCCCGACCCTGCCCGCCCCCCTCGCGCGGGCCCTGTCCGAGCGCGGCTACGCCGATCCCACCCCGGTCCAGGCCGCGGTGCTGGAGGCGGCTGCCGGCGCCCGCGACCTCCTGGTCTCCGCCCAGACCGGCTCCGGCAAGACCGTGGCCTACGGCCTGGCTATGGCCAACATGCTCATCGGCCCAGAGGCCGGCGAGGCCGAGATGCTGCCGCCCCCCGGCGCGCCGCTCGCCCTGGTGATCGCCCCGACCCGTGAGCTAGCCCTCCAAGTCCAGCGCGAGCTGCTGTGGCTCTACGCTCCGGCCGGCGGCCGGGTCACCGCCTGCGTCGGCGGCATGGATCCCCGCCGCGAGGCCCGGATGATGGCCGACGGCACCCATATCGTGGTCGGCACCCCGGGCCGCCTGCGCGACCATCTCGAGCGCCGCAACCTCGATCCGACCAACCTGCGGGCCGTCGTCCTCGACGAGGCCGACGAGATGCTCGATCTCGGCTTCCGCGAGGACATCGAGTTCATCCTCTCGGCCACCCCGCCGGAGCGAGCGACCTACCTGTTCTCCGCGACCCTGCCCAAGGCGATCGAGGCCCTGGCCGAGCGCTACCAGCGCAACGCCCTGCGGCTGGCGATCAAGGGCGAGAGCAAGGGCCACGCCGACATCGCCTATCGGGCGGTGCGGATCATGCCCCGGGAGACCGAGCACGTGGTGCTCAACCTCCTGCGCGAGGCCGATGCGCCGACCGCGATCGTCTTCTGCAACACCCGCAACGCCGTGCGCCATCTTCAGGCGAGCCTGACCGAGCGCGGCTTCTCGGTGGTGGCGCTCTCGGGCGAGCTCGGCCAGGGCGAGCGCAACGCCGCCCTGCAGGCGCTCCGGGACGGCCGGGCCCGGGTCTGCGTCGCCACGGACGTCGCTGCCCGCGGCATCGACCTCCCGTCGCTCAGCCTCGTGATCCACGCCGATCTGCCGCACGATGCAGAGGTGCTCCAGCACCGCAGCGGACGCACCGGCCGCGCTGGCCGCAAGGGCACCTCGGTGCTCCTGATCCCGAATTCCCGGCGCCGCCGCGCTGAGCAGATGTTCGCCATCGCCAAGGTCAGCCCGGAGTGGTCCGGCCCGCCCTCGGCCGATGACATCCGGAAGCTCGACGGCGAGCGCATGCTCTCCGACCCGCTCTTCTCCGAGCCGCCGGCCGAGGAGGATGTCGCGCTCGCCGGGACCCTGCTCGCCAGCAAGACCCCGGAAGAGCTCGCCGCCCTCCTGGCCCGGGTCTACCGCACCCGCCTGCCGGCCCCGGAAGAGGTCAGCGATCCGGGCGAGGGCCGCGCCCCCCGCGGCGTCAGCGAGCGCCCGCCCTACGATCCGATGAATCCTGAGCAGATCGCCGCCCTCGGGCCGGCGGTGTGGTTCCGGCTCAACCTCGGCCGGCGCGACAACGCCGATCCGCGCCGCCTGCTGCCGATGCTCACCCGTCGCGGCGGCATCGGCCGCCAGGAGATTGGCGCGATCCGGATCTTCGACCGGGAGACCAAGTTCGAGATCCGCGGCAACGCCGCCGCGCGCTTCGCCGAGGCCTTCGCCCGCAACGGCTCGCCGGAGATCCAGGTCGAGGCGCTGGCGGGGGACGCCGCCCCGGCCGAGCGCAAGAGCGCACCGGGCGGCCCGAAGGGGTTCGCCAGCCCGCGCGCCGGCAAGCATCAGCGCCACGCCGAGCGGTCCGGTCCCCGGTCCGAGTCCAAGCCGGGCCGGAATACCGGCCGCAGCTGATCCTGTTCGGATCGACCTGCGGAGGCGCTGACGCCCCCGCAGGCGGAGGTCTCAGAAAACCTTCTTGACCGCGTCGCCGAGCGCGTCGACGCTCTCCCGCAGCTTCCGGCCGGCGGGCGCCAGCGACGGCAGCTTGATGCCGAGCACCTCGGTCTCCTCGTCGGCGGTCTCGGCCTGCGCGACCGTCGCGGGTGCGGCGCCGGGTTTCACGCCGGGCTTGGCGGCGTCCGCGGCCTTTGCGGCGGCGGGCGGCTTGTGCGCCGCGACCGCCTTGCGGGCGGTTTTCTCCGGTGGGGCTGCGGCCGGAGCCGCAGCAACCGGCTTGGCCGCGGGCGCGACCGGGGGCACGGCGACGTCGCGCGCCTTGACGGTCTCGGAGGCGCGCGGAGGCTGGAGCGCGGCGGTCCGCGCCGGCTGCAGCGGCACGACCACCTGACGGGTGGCGATCGGCGTCACCGGGGTCGGGGTGGGGATACGCTTGGTCGGCGCCTCGGGCACGGTCACGCTCTTGGCCGGCGGCGCTGCGGCGACGGGCGCGGCAACGGGCGCGATTTTGGCGGGGGGCGGGGCGACCGGGCTCGCGGGGACGGGCGTGACCGCCGGTGCCAGAGCTTCCGGCAGCGCCGCCATGCGCAGGGCCGGCTTCTCAGGTTCCGCGGGCTTCGCCGCGACGGGGGGCGCCGGCGCGATCCCGGCCACGGCCGGCAGGCCGTCCTTCAATTCGGGCCAGTCCGCGGCCCGGCCCATCGGGGCGTGCTTGATCGGCGTAGGGGCGGCAAGCCCGGCCATCAGTGTCGAGGCGGCGACGCCGAATCCTGCGATCGCGCTCGCGCCGACCAGCCCGGCGAGGACGAGCTTCAGGCCGGGCTTGCGGCCGGGACGTGGCTCCGGCGACCGATGCGGTCTTCTGTCGGACGGGTCCAGGGCGAGATCGTTCATGATCCGGGGTCTCTGACACGATGCACGACACGCGCGACCGGGCCCCCCATGACCGGCCGCCGCTCTCCATCACGTTGGAGATAAGTCGACTCTGTCGTCGATAGAGAAACCGCAATACGGCGCAAAGATGTCGCCGCCCATTGCAGGCCCGGCCAGTCGAGGCTCGGCTATCCACAAGATAAAGCGAAGCCGCTTAAGAATCCGTATTCGGTTCCGCCCTGCTGGCGCGCCCGGCAAGGGGCGGCGGGTCGGCCTTCCCGATGCCGGGCGGGACGGGGCGGCATGGACTTCGCCGGAGCGCTCGCTATGCGTCTGCCGGTGGATACAAGATCAACCGTGATTTCGATGCCCGACACCGCGCCTGCAAGCCGCCGGGCCGGCTTCCGGCCCTGGGCCGATTGGTCGACCCGCGCGCGCCTCGTCGCCGTGGTGCTGTTCATCGATGCCCTGGCGGCGCTGATCTCCTGCGGGGTGATCGTGCTGAACGCCCGGAACGCGGTGCGCGTGGAGACCCGCGCCTCGCTGGCCACGGTCGAGTCCCTGGTCGCCGACACGATCCGCCTGTCCGACGCGGCCTCGCCCGACACGCTGCTGCAGACGCTGGACCTGCGCTTCAAGACCCTGCGCCACGTCCGCGTCGCGGTGCTCGACGCGGATGGCGATCAGGTCGGCAGCCCGATGCCGCCGCACCGGTCCGAGCGCGAGGCGCCCCGCTGGTTCGCCGAGCTGATCATGCCGCCGATCGAGCGCCACACGCTGCCGATCGTCGTCAACGGCCAGAGGCTGGGCACCGCGCAGATCACCACCCAGCCGATGGACGAGATCGACGAGATCTGGGGCTATGCGAGGGCCCTCTCGATGACCACCCTGGCGATCAACGCGGGGATGCTGATCGCGCTCTACCTGGCGCTCGGCCGAATCCTGGCGCCGCTGCAGCGGCTCGGCGACGGCCTGACCCAGCTGGAACATCACGATTACACCGCGCGTCTTGAGACCCCGGGCGCCCGCGAGCTGGCGGTGATCGCCGAGCGGTTCAACAAGGTCGCCGAGGCGCTGAGCGAGGTCCGCGCCGCCAACGGGCGCCTCAACCGCCAATTGCTCACCGCCCAGGACGACGAGCGCCGCCGCACCGCGCTCGAACTGCACGACGAGTTCGGCCCCTGCCTGTTCGCCCTGGAGGCCAACGCCGCCTCGATCGCCCGGATCGCCTCCGGCCCGGCCGAGCCCGACCGCGAAAAACTCGCCGCTCGGGCGGCCGAGATCAGCGCCATCGTCGGGCAGGTCCAGACCGTCAACCGGGAATTGCTGAACCGCCTGCGCCCACACGGGCTCGGGCAGGCGCCGCTGGCCACCTGTCTCGACCTGTTGCTGCGCGGTTTCGGCCAGCGGCATCCGGGTACGACCTTCGTGGGGACGTTCGACGGCTTGGCCCGCGGCTACGGCGACCTCGTGGATCTCACGGTGTTCCGCTGCGTGCAGGAGAGCGCAACCAATGCGGTCCGCCACGGTGGCGCGACCCGGGTCGAGGCCGAGGCCACCGAGGTCGAGGGCCAGCTGCGCGTCACGATCCGCGACGACGGCAGCGGAATCCCGGCCGAACACCGCACCGGGCTCGGTCTTTCGGGGATGCGCGAGCGTGTCGAGGCCTTGGATGGTACCTTCGGCCTTGACAATGACGGCCCCGGAGCAATCGTCCGGATCATGATCCCCGTTCCGCCCGAGCGGGTCGACGAGAACAACAACGCGCCGAGCGCATGAACGCCATCGCCTCCCAGATCGACGCCGCCGCGACACGCTTGCCGGTCCTCGTGATCGACGATCACCCGATCGTTCTCCAGGGCTGTCGACGGGTCCTCGAGGATTCCGGGGTCGAGACCATCGCGGAGGCGACCACGGTGGTCGGCGGCTACCGGATCTTCCACCGGCTACGGCCGCCGGTGGTGATCTGCGACCTGACCTTCCAGGGCAGCGGCATGGCCGGGCTCGGCCTGATCCGCCGCATCCGCGCCGTCGCCCCGGAGACGCGGATCCTGGTCTTCAGCATGCACAACGACCCGGTGATCGTCGCGCGGGCGCTGGAGGCCGGGGCGCTCGGCTACGTATTGAAGGACCACGCCTCGGCCGAGCTGTTCGAGGCGTTCGGCAAGGTCCGGGTCGGCGAGGTCTATCTCGACCGCCGGCTCGCCACCGAGGTCGCGATGCTGCGCGCCGATGCCCGCCGCACCCCGGAATCCCAGCTCACCCCCCGCGAGCAGCAGATCCTGGCGCGTCTCGCGCAAGGGCGCTCCTACGGCGCCATCGCGGCCGACCTGTCGGTGAGCTACAAGACCGTCACCAATGCCTGCTCGCAGATGCGCCAGAAGCTCGGCGTGCGGACCCTTGCGGAGTTGATCCACGTCGCCGTCACGCACGCGCAGCGGCAGGGATAGCGTCCGCGACCGAGGAGGATGTGCCTTTGACCGACGGTGACGGTGGCCCGAATGCCTTCTCTCAGGCAGCCTGGGCGCGCAACGCGGCGGCCTACGAGACGATCCGGACGATGCCGTTCAACGCGGAGCTCGCCGCTGGCACGCTGCCGAAGGCCACGTTCCGCCACTACATCGTTCAGGACGCGCATTACCTGATTGGCTTCGGCCGGGCGTTGAGCCTCGCGGCCGCGAAGGCCCCGGACCCGGATGGGATCGTCCAGTTCTCCCGCGCCGCGCAGGACGCCATCGTGGTCGAGCGCGCGCTGCATGGCGGCTTCTTCCGCGATTACGGGATCGGCCCGGAGGCCTTCGCGGGCACGCCGCTGACCCCGGCCTGCCACCACTACATCTCCTACCTGGTCGCCACGGCCTATGCCGAGCCGTTCGAGGTCCTGTGCGCGGCCCTGCTGCCATGCTTCTGGATCTACAAGGCGGTGGGCGACGACATCTTCGCCCGCGCCACGCCGGACAACCAATATCGCGCCTGGATCGACACCTATGCCGGCGAGGATTTCGCCGATGCCGTAGCGGGCATGATCGCCGCCACCGACCGCGCGGCGAACTCGGCCTCGCCGGCCCTGCAGGCGCGGATGCACGACGCGTTCACGCAGGCGACGCGGCTTGAATGGCTGTTCTGGGACAGCGCCTACCGGGACGCGTCTTGGCCGCTGTGACGCGCCCGGCCCGGGCATGACGTCGCCGGATCTCAGCCGCCGGGCCGTGGTCGCGGCCGCCGCGGCCGCTGCCGCCTTCGGGCCGGTCCGCTCCGAGGCCGCCGACGCGCCGGGTCCGATCCCGCAGGATCGTCCGGTCCGGATCGCCATGGTGCTGTATCCGGGCATGACCGCCCTCGACCTGGTCGGCCCGCAGGCGCTGCTCGCCGGCCTCGCCCCTGGCAGCCTGTATTGCGTGGCGCAAGCCGAAGGCCCCGTCGCGAGCGACACGGGCCTGAGCCTCGTGGCAACGCATACCTTCGCGACCTGCCCGCCCGATCTCGACGTCCTCTTCGTCCCCGGCGGCGACGGCACGCCCGACCAGATGCGCGACGCTGCGCTGCTGGCCTTCCTGCGCGCGCGTGCGCCGCGCACCGCCTGGGTGACGAGCGTCTGCACCGGGTCGCTGATCCTCGGGGCGGCCGGCCTGCTGCGCGGCTACCGCGCCACCTCGCACTGGTGCGTGCGCGACGCCGTCCTGCCGCTGCTCGGTGCCGCGCCGGTGGCCGAACGCGTCGTCTTCGACCGCAACCGCGCCACCGGCGCCGGCATCTCGGCCGGGCTCGACCTCGCTTTGGCGCTCGCCGCCCGCCTGCGCGGCCCCGACTACGCCCGCACCGCGCAGCTCGTCGCCGAATATGCCCCCGAGCCGCCGTTCCGGGCCGGAACCCCCGCGCAGGCCGGGCCGGCGATCCTGCGCGCGGCGGACGCGATCCTGGCGCCGCTCGTGACGGGGTCGACCGAGGCGGCTCGGGGGTGAGACCGCCAAAACGATGCAGCCGTGCCACGCTGGCCGCCGACGTGATCCGGCATCCTTGACGGCGTGTCCCACGAACCGAACTGTGCGTCAGGAACCCCCGGAGCCGACATGTCCCTGATCGCCCGCCTGCGCGCCTACGCGACCGAGGCCCTCGGCGTCGGCGCCACCGAGCCGGTGGACGACACCCACCTCGCCGCGACCGCGCTCCTCGTGCACGTCGCCCGGGTCGACGGCATCCTGGCGCCCGCCGAGAGCGAGCGCCTGTCCCGGCTGGTGCAGGGCCACTATGCCGAGGGGCCGGACGCCGCCCGGGCGCTGATCGCGCGCGCCACCGCGGTCGATGCCGAGACTCGCGACCTGGCGAGCCTGGTCGAGATGATCCCGCACGAGGCCAACAAGGCCGAGCGCCAGGACCTCCTGACCATGGCCTGGTCGGTCGCCGCCGCCGACGGGACCGTCGACGAGTTCGAGGAGGCGCTGGTCGAGCGCCTCGGCCGGCTGCTCGGCTTCGACGAGGCGGCGATCGCCGCGTCCCGTCGAACCGGTCAGCGGGGCGTCGGCGCCGTCTAGCGGCCCGGTCGGACGATGATCGCGAGCCTGGCGCTGATCCTGCTCGCACAGCTCCTGGGCGAGATCCTGGCCCGGGGCGCCGGCGTGCCGGTCCCGGGGCCGGTGATCGGCATGGGGCTGATGTTCGGCTTCCTGCTCCTGCGCGACAGCCGCCTCGGCCTGCCCCGGATCCTGCCGAAGCCCCTCACCGACGGCACCCTCGAGACCACGGCCCGGGGGCTCCTGATGAACCTGTCGCTGATGTTCGTCCCCGCCGGCGTCGGCGTCGTCGGCCGCCTCGACCTGCTCCGGGCGCAAGGGCTCAAGCTCGCCATCGTGCTCGTGGTCTCCACCGCCCTGTCCCTGCTGGTGACCGTGCTGGTGTTCCGCGCGGTCGCGTCCCGGGTCGAGCGGCGCCGGCCCGACGGGGAGACCTGAGCGGTGCACGGCGATTTCTCGCTCTGGGTCTATCTCGCCGGCACGCCGCTGCTGTGGCTGACCGTGACCCTGACCTCCTACGTCCTGGCCGACCGGATCGCGGCCGCCACCGGCCGGCACCCGATCGCCAATCCGGTGCTGATCACCGTGATCCTGGTCGGCACCGTCCTGGCGGTGACGGGCACGCCCTATCCGACCTATTTCGAGGGCGCGCAGTTCGTCCACTTCCTGCTCGGGCCGGCGACCGTGGTGCTGGCCATGCCCCTCTACGAGCGCCGGGCCACGGTCCTGCGCGCCCTGATTCCGATGCTGGCCGCGCTCCTGGCCGGCGCGGCCACGACGCTGGCCGTGGTCATCGCGCTGGCGCGGCTCCTCGACATCCCGCAGCCGATCCTGATCTCGCTGGCGCCGAAATCCGTGACCTCGGGCGTGGCCATGGGCATCGCCGAGGCGCTGGGCGGCGACCCGACGCTCACCGCGATCCTGGTGATCCTCACCGGCATCATCGGGGCGATCCTGGTGACGCCGCTGATGAATCTCCTTCGGATCCGCGACATGCGCGCCCGGGGCTTCGCGGCCGGGCTCGCCGCCCACGGCATCGGCACGGCCCGGGCCTTCCAGGTGAGCGAGACCGCCGGCACCTTCGCGGGGATCGCCATGGGGCTCAACGCCTTCCTGACCGCGATCCTCGCGCCCCTGGCGCTGCACCTGCTGTTCTGAGCCTCAGGCGTCGAGCTGCCCGGCCACCGCCTCGGCGAGCGACAGGCTCGAGGTCAGCCCCGGGCTCTCGATCCCGAACAGGTGGACGATCCCGGGCAGCCCGTGCTCCTCCGGTCCGTCGATCCGAAAGTCCGCCGCCGTCTCGCCCGGCCCGGTGAGCTTGGGGCGCAGGCCGGCATAGTCCGGGTAGAGCGCCCCGTCCGGCAGGCCCGGCCAGTAGCGGCGGATCGCGCCGTAGAAGCTGTCCGCGCGGGCCGGGTCGACCCGGTAGTCGAAGCCTTCGACCCATTCCACGTCGGGGCCGAACCGGGTGCGGCCGGCGAGATCCAGGGTGAGGTGGATGCCCAGCCCGCCGTCGATCCGCGGCGCGGGATAGATCAGACGCGAGAAGGCCGGCTTGCCGGTGCAGCCGAAATAATTGCCCCGGGCGAGGCGCAGCACCGGCACGCGCTCGGCCGGATAGCCCTCCGTGCGTGCGGCGAGCGCGGGCGCCCCGAAGCTCGCGGCGTTGACCACGGCGTCGAAGGCCAGCTCGACCGGCTCGCTGCCGCCGAAGGCCGCGTGCCATTGTCCGTCCCGGCGGGACAGGCGCTCCACCGGCGTGCGCAGGGCCAGGGCGCCGCCGTGGTCCTCGATCACGCCGAGCAGCGCGAGCATCAGCGCGTGGCTGTCGACGATCCCGGTATGGGGCGCGTGCAGCGCCAGGGTGCAGGCGAGGTTGGGCTCCAGGCGCTTCGCCGCTGCGGCGTCGAGCAGTTCGAGCCCGCGGACGCCGTTGGCCTCGCCCTGCTGCCGGATCGCCGCGATCGTGTCGGCCTCGGCATCGTCGCAGGCGACGATCAACTTGCCGCAGGCCCGGTGCGGCACCCCGTGGTTCGCGCAGAAGTTGTATAGCTTCTCGGCGCCGTCGACGCAGTGTTGGGCGCGGGCGGAACCGGACGGGTAGTACATGCCGCCATGGATCACCTCGGAGCTACGGGCGGACACGCCGGTCCCGAACGCCTCCTCGGCCTCCGCCACGATGACGGCGTGGCCGCGCAGCGCGAAGGCCCGCCCCACGGCCAAGCCGACCACGCCGGCGCCGACGACCAGAACCTCCATCCCCGCCACTCTCGATGTTCGCCCCAACAGGGCCGGTGAGTCCTCAATACCGCACCCGTGCCGTCTCGTAGGCCCGCATGTTGATTCGGCGTTGACCGTATTTATCAATTCTAAGTAGAAACAGGCGCCAAATAGATGCTCGCGGTGGTTGTAAGCGTAGCGAGCGGGCGCATAATGCCACCACGCGCTGCCCGATGGTGGACCGGATTTCTGTTCCGGGCTCCATCGCCGGCCGCCGACAGCACAACAGCCTAACGACCCGACAAAGCCGCATCGTCCGACCGAGAAACCTTAGGAGATGACCATGCAGACGACCTCGCCGAGCGTCGAACTCGCCGCCAAGATCCTAAGCGCCTACGTCACCAAGAACAGCGTGCCGGCGGGTGCTCTGCCCAGCCTTCTGTCCGAGGTGCACCGCTCGATCACCGCGCTGGATGCGCCGGCCGAGCGTCAGGTCAAGCGGCCGACCGAGGCGCAGATCCGCGCGTCGATCCGGCCCGATACGATCATGAGCTTCGAGGACGGCAAGTCCTACAAGGCCCTGCGCCGGCACCTGACCCTGCGCGGCCTCACCCCGGAGGCGTACAAGGCCAAGTGGGGCCTGCCGGTGGATTACCCGCTGGTTTCGGCGGCCTACAGTGCCCGGCGTTCGAAGATCTCCCGCGAGATCGGGCTCGGCCAGAAGCTGCGGATGCAGCAGGCGGCCGAGTAGGAGCGGGTCCCATCGGGTCGATCGAGCCGGCCGTGCCCGTCACGGCCGGCTCTCTGCTGTCGAGACCTCCTGGATCAGGAGCGCCACGAGGCCGGACCAGCCGGTCTGATGCGAGGCGCCGACGCCCCGTCCGTTATCGCCGTCGTAATACTCGTAGAACAGCACCAGGTCCCGGAAATGCGGGTCCTCCTGCTCGATCCGGCTCGTTCCGTAGACCGGCCGGTGCCCGTCCGGGCCGCGGGTCGAGAGGCCGATGAGCCGCAGGGACAGCTTCTCCGCGATCTCCCGGAGCGAGTAGGTCCGCCCCGAGCCGGTCGGCGCCTCCACGCGGAAATCCGGGCCATAATAGGCGTAGAACTGTCTCAAGCCGGCGATCAGCAGGTAATTCACCGGCATCCAGACCGGCCCGCGCCAGTTGGAATTGCCGCCGAACAGGCGTGAGCGCGATTCCGCCGGCTCGTAGGCGAGCCCCATGTCCCGGCCGTTCCACGGGAAGCAGAACGGCTGGTCCGCGTAGCTGCGCGAGACCGCCCTCAATCCGTGCTCGGACAGGAACTCCGTCGGGTCGAGGGCCCGGTGCAGCAGCGCCTTCAGCCGGTGGCCGCGCAGCAGCGACAGCAGCACGGTCTGGCCTTCGCCGGGCACGTTCCAGCGCGAGACCAGGGTGGCCAGATCGGGGCGGTTCCGGAGGAAGAACGCCATCCGGCTCCGGAGGGAGGGCAGCTTCTCCAGATCGCGCTCGCTGATCGTCGTGACCGCGAAGATCGGGATCAGCCCGACCATGGTCCGGACCCGGATCGGCAGGCGGTTCCCGTCGCGGGCCTCGATCACGTCGTAGAAGAAGCCGTCGGCCTCGTCCCAGACGCCGTCGCCGGTCGCCGCGGCGATGAGCAGGAAATGCTCGAAGAACTTCTCCGCCATGTCCTCGTAGGTCGGGTCCTGCATCGCCAGCTCGATGGCGATGCGCATCAGGTTGAGCGCGTAGGCCGCCATCCAGGCGGTCGCATCGGACTGGGTGAGAGTGGCGCCGTCGCCGACCGGCTTCGAGCGGTCGAAGATGCCGATATTGTCGAGCCCGAGGAAGCCGCCCTGGAACAGGTTGCGGTCGTCGGAATCCTTGCGGTTGACCCACCAAGTGAAGTTCAGGGTCAGCTTGTTGAAGATGCGCTTCAGGAAGACGTGATCGGGCGTGCCGGTGAGCGCCCGGTCGATCTCGAACACCCGCCAGGCGGCGAGCCCGTGGATCGGCGGGTTGGCGTCTCCGAACCCCCATTCATAGGCGGGAAGCGCCGCGTTCGGGTGGGCATAGGCCTCGTCGACGAGCAGCAGCAGCTGGTTCTTGGCGAAATCCGGATCGAACAGGGCGAACACGATCGCCTGGAGGGCGAGGTCCCAGGAGGCGAACCAGGGATATTCCCAGGCATCCGGCATCGAGATGATGTCGTTGGCGCGCAGATGCGCCCAGTCGGCGTTGCGGCCGTGCCGCCGCGCGGGGGCGGGGGGCGGCTGGGCCGGATCGCCGGCCAGCCACTCGCGCACGTCGTAATGGTAGAGCTGCTTCGACCACAGCATGCCGGCCAGCGCCTGCCGCTGCACCAGCCGCATCTCGGGATCGGGGATCGACGCCTGCAGGGCGTCGTAGAACGCGTCGGCCTCGTCCGCGCGGGACGCGAACACCGCATCAAAATCCGCGAAGGGCTCGCCCGGCGCATTCTCCGGGCGCAGGCGCAACCGGAGAATGCGCGACTCGCCCGGGCCGAGATGCAGGTCGTAGCGCGCCGCGCATTTGGTGCCGGACAGGTGGTTGGCCCCCCCGGCCTCGCCCCGGACGACGCGCCGGTCGATCCCGTCCTTGTAGAAGCCCGCTTCCGGGCCGCTGCCGAACAGCCGGTGCGTGTTGGTCTCGTTCTCGGTGAACAGCAGCTCGGCCGCGCCCTCGGCGAAGAAACGCATCGGCGCCACGCTCGGATGGCGCGCCCAGACCGACCCGTCCGAGCCGGCGGACAATTCGGGCTTCTCGGTCCCTGCCTTCCACGACCACAGGTTCCGGGCCCAGAGCTGCGGCAGCAGGGTGACGTCGGCGGGCTCCGGGCCGCGGTTGGTGGCGGTGACCCGCATCAGCACGTCGTCGGGGCCGGCCTTGGCGTAGGCGATCTCGACGTCGAAGTAGCGGCCTTCGTCGAACAGGCCGGTGTCGAGCAGCTCGAATTCCGGGTCGTCGAGGCCGCGGCGTCGGTTCTCCTCGACCAGGCGCTGATAGGGGAACGCGCCCTGCGGGTACTTGTACAGCATCCGCATGAAGGCGTGGGTCGGGATACCGTCGAGGTAGTAGTACAGCTCCTTCACGTCCTCGCCGTGGTTGCCCTCGGCGTTGGTCAGGCCGAACAGGCGCTCCTTCAGGATCGGGTCGCGGCCGTTCCACAGGGCGAGCGCCAGGCACCAGTTGAGGTGCCGGTCGCCGAAGCCGCCGATCCCGTCCTCGCCCCAGCGATAGGCCCGGGAGCGGGCGTGATCGTGGGGCAGCGCGTCCCAGGCCTCGCCGTCGGCGCTGTAATCCTCCCGCACCGTGCCCCATTGCCGGTCGCTGAGATACGGCCCCCAGCGCCGCCAGGCCGGGTCGGTGCGCGCCTGCACCAGCCGCTGCCCCTCCGCGGTCTCGAAGAGGCCCGGCACGCCGTTCGGCTTGGTCATACGGTCGATGCTCCCGCGCACGTTCTGGATGTACGCCTGGATACTGCCGTGGTTGAGCGGGGAGAAGTCAATCGGGGCGCGGTCTCCCGGATCGCGCTCATCGATTCTGCGAGCAGCACTCGAGCGACCGCAGGAGAATCCACCCTGTCATTCCGGGGCCGCGAAGCGGAGCCCGGAATCCAGAACCATTGGTCGAGCAGGATCTTGCACCGTCGACGGCTCTGGATTCCGGGCTCGCCTCCCGCGCCCCGGGATGACGGGGTGAAGGCTTATGCGGCGATGCAAGGCCTGGGATTTTGGCGGATCGTATGTCCAGATACGATTGCCAGGATTAACCGCATCGAGCGCGCTCAGTTGGCGGGAACGATACGGAGACCATCCGGCCCGGCATCGACCGTCAGCGCCCGATAATCGGGAATCGTCGCGTGCGCTGTCTCGATCGGGGCGTGATGCGTGGCCGTGATCACCACGACGGTGGCGCCCGCCGCCGCGCCGGCTTGGATGCCGGCTGGCGCATCCTCGAACACCAGGCAATCCGCGGCCGCGACGCCCAGGCGCTCGGCGGCCAGCAGGAAACAATCCGGCGCGGGCTTGCCCCGATCGATGTCCTCGGCGGCGACGAGCAGGGCCGGCACCGGCATGCCGGCGGCGTCCAGCCGGCGCAGGGCGAGCTCCCGGGGCGCCGAGGTGACGATCGCCCAGCGCTCGGGCGGCAGAGCTTGCAGGAACGCGCGGGCGCCCGGGATCTCGGCGATGTCGCCGACATCCTCGATCTCCGCCCGGGTGATCGCGGCAGCCTCGGCCTCCGGATCGACACCGGGCAGGCCGAGCCGGCGGATCGTGTCCACGGACCGGACCCCGTGGATCGTCGGCAGGAAACGCGCCACGTCGAGGCCGTGGCTCTGTGCCCAACGGGTCCAGGCCCGCTCCGCCGAGGCGATCGAGCTGATGATCGTCCCATCCATGTCGAACAGGAAGGCGGCGAAGCGGCGCGTCGGGAGGTCTTGGGTCGTCATGCCCGAGGGCTACGCGGGCCGGGGCGGGCGGGCAACCGCGCCGTGCGCACGGCCGCTGCCCGCCCGGTCCCCGTTGACCGGCCTCAGGACTCCTTCGTCTCGGAGCCGGGCGCCTGCCGGTTGGCCGCGTGGTCCTGGTACTGCTCGGTCTGGACCGCCTTGCCGTCGAGCCCGCGCTCGTCGCTGTGCCGGGACTTGTCCCGGTTGCTCAGGACCTCGTTCTCGCCGAGCACGCCGTCCGGCAGATCGGTCATGCCGCCGCTGCCCGAGCCCTTGCCGTGACCGCCCGGGCCCATGTGGTGCTTGTCGGCCTTCGCCATGTCGCGCTCCTCATCATCCTGGGGGTGTGGACGCCGGGAGATGGAGTCCGCGATCGGCAGGACAAGGCGGGGCGGCCGTCCCCGTGGCCGCAGGGGCGAGCGCTTCACGGGCCGACGCCGATGGTGTAGCGCGGAGATAATCCTGGGCCGGATCCGGTCCCGACGCCGCGAAAACCCGTATCAGATCCATGCCGAGCCGCATCGACGCCACCTTCGCCCGTGCCCGCGCGGAGAACCGGGCCGTCCTGGTCACCTACGTGATGGCGGGCGATCCCGACCCGGAGACCTCCCTGGAGATCCTGAAGGCGCTCCCCGGCGCCGGCGCCGACATCCTGGAATTCGGCCTGCCCTTCACCGACCCGATGGCCGACGGCCCGGCGATCCAGGCCGCGGGCCTGCGCGCCCTCAAGGCCGGCCAGGGCGTGGCCGGCACGCTGGACCTCGTGCGCCGCTTCCGCGCCGAGAACGACGGCACGCCGATCGTGCTGATGGGCTATTTCAACCCGATCCACACCTACGGGGTCGAGCGGTTCCTCGACGACGCGGTGGCGGCCGGGGTTGACGGGCTGATCGTGGTCGACCTGCCGCCGGAGGAGGATTCGGAGCTGTGCCTCCCGGCGCTTGCCAAGGGGCTGGCCTTCATCCGGCTCGCCACGCCGACCACCGACGAGCGCCGCCTGCCGGCCGTGCTCGCGAACACCGCGGGCTTCGTCTACTACGTGTCGATCACCGGCATCACCGGCACGGCGACGCCGGATTTCGGGAAGGTCTCGGAGGCGGTCGCCCGCATCCGCCGCCACACCGATCTGCCCGTGGTGGTCGGCTTCGGGGTGAAGACTGGCGCCCATGCGACGGCGATCGCCAAGGGCGCCGACGGCGTGGTGGTCGGCTCGGCGCTGGTGGACACCCTGGTCCGCTCGCTGGATTCGGAAGGCCGGCCGCAGGCCGGTACGGTCCCTGCGGTGGCGGAGCTGGTCCGGGAGCTGGCCGCCGGCGTCCGCGCGGGCGGGGTCGAGCGGGCCGCCTGAACCGCGCGCCCTGGCGGAAGGGGCCACACCACCTGATATCAGCGCGAGCTTGAAGCGAACGGACGCGAGGCGATGGTCGAACCGATGAACTGGATCTCGGAGGTGGTGCGCCCCCGGATCAAGACCCTGTTCAAGCGCGAGACGCCCGAGAACCTCTGGGTCAAGTGCCCGGATACCGGCCAGATGGTGTTCCACAAGGAGGTGGAGGCCAATCACTGGGTGATCCCGGGCTCCGAGCATCACCTGAAGATGAGCGCCACCGCGCGCCTCAAGATGATGTTCGACGAGGGCACCTGGATCGACGTGGCGCTGCCCGAGGTCGCCACCGACCCGCTGAAGTTCCGCGACGAGAAGCGCTACGTCGACCGCCTCAAGGAGGCCCGGGCCAAGACCGGGCTGCAGGACGCGTTCAAGATCGGCTTCGGCCGGGTCGGCGGCCTGCCCATGACCCTGGCGGCGCAGGAATTCGGCTTCATGGCCGGCTCCCTCGGCATGGCGGCCGGCGAGGCCTTCGTGCGCGGTGCCGAGACCGCCCTGGAGAAGCGCACCCCCTACGTGCTGTTCTCGGCCTCCGGCGGGGCACGCATGCAGGAAGGCATCCTGTCCCTGATGCAGATGCCCCGGACCACCGTGGCGGTGCGCCGGCTCAACGCCGCGCGTCTGCCCTACATCGTGGTGCTGACCAACCCGACCACCGGCGGCGTCACCGCGTCTTACGCGATGCTCGGCGACGTGCACCTGGCCGAGCCGGGCGCACTGATCTGCTTCGCCGGCCCCCGGGTGATCGAGCAGACCATCCGCGAGAAGCTGCCGGACGGATTCCAGCGGGCGGAATATCTCCGCGAGCACGGCATGGTCGATCAGGTGGTCCACCGTCACGCTCTGAAGGAGACGATCACGCGCCTCTGCGGCCTGCTGACCAACGCCGCGACGAGCGATGCGCCGGTCCCCGCCCAGGCAGCGGCCTAGCCGGCCGCTATGGCATCCTCCGACGCCCTCATGGCGCGATTCCTCGCGCTCCATCCGCGCACCATCGACCTGTCGCTGGGGCGGATCGAGCGGCTGCTGTCCCGGCTGAACCATCCGGAGCGGCGCCTGCCGCCGGTGATCCACGTCGCCGGGACCAACGGCAAGGGCTCGACCATCGCGTTCATGCGGGCGATCCTGGAGGCTGGGGGCCTGGCCGCGCATGTCTACACCTCGCCCCATCTCGTCCGGTTCCACGAGCGGATCCGGCTCGGCGGGATCGGCGGCGGCCAGTTCGTGGACGAGGACCGGCTGGCCGACGCGTTCTCGCGCTGCGAGGCCGCCAATGCCGGCGAGCCGATCACCATGTTCGAGATCACCACGGCGGCGGCTCTGCTGCTGTTCTCGGCGAGCCCGGCCGACGTGCTGCTCCTCGAGGTCGGGCTGGGCGGGCGGCTCGATGCCACCAACGTCATCGCCCAGCCGGCCTGCGCGGTCGTGACCCCGATCGGCCGCGACCATGCCGAGTATCTCGGCGACACGGTCGAATCGGTGGCCGCCGAGAAGGCCGGGATCTTCAAGCGCGGTTGCCCGGCGGTGATCGCCGCCCAGGACTATGCCGAGGCCGACGCCGTTCTCTGCCGGCACGCCGAGGCCGTGGGGGCGGGGCCGATCCTGATCGGAAACCAGGATTTCTCCGTCCACGAGGAGCGCGGCCGCCTCGTCTACCAGGACGAGACCGACCTGTTCGACCTGCCGCGGCCGCGCTTGGCCGGACGCCATCAACTGGTCAATGCCGGCACCGCGATCACGGCTCTGCGGGCGGCCGGGTTCGGCGATATCGGCAACGCCGCACTGGAGCGCGGCCTCACCGAGGTCGACTGGCCCGGGCGGCTGCAGCGGCTCGGCCGCGGGCGGCTGGCCGCGCAGCTCGATCCCGGCGCCGAGCTGTGGCTCGACGGCGGCCATAACATCGACGGCGGCCGGATCCTCGCCGCCGCCATGGCCGATCTCGGCGAGCGCAGCGACGTGCCGCTGGTCCTGATCGTCGGTCTCCTCAGCACCAAGGATGCCGACGGGTTCCTGCGCAACTTCGTCGGTCTGGCCCGGGCGCTCATCGCGGTCCCGATCACCACCTCGATGGCGGCGCGGCCGGCCGAAGAGGTGGCGCGAATCGGCGAGGATGTCGGCCTGTCGACCCGGACGGCGCCGAGCATCGAGGCGGCGCTGGCCCAGGTGAAGGACATCGCCTTCGAGCAGCCGCCGCGAATCCTGATCTGCGGCTCGCTCTACCTGGCCGGGCTGGTCCTGGCGGCCAACGACACGCCGCCTGTGTGAGGCGCGTCATGCCTCAGTCTTGGGCACTGGCTTTTTCGCGAAGGTTTGGTTAGCGCCCGGTAATCGCCGTCGATTCGCCGCATTCGACGCCGCGAAATCGCTCCCAAGGCCACGCTTTCCCCCGGCTGTGGCCGCGAAGCTACATCCTGCATAGGTTTGATCCCCTAGCTTCGGGTTCGATCGGGCTTGTGATGGGGATCACAGACATGAAGACGCTTCTCACCTCTCTCGCGGCGTTCACCGCGCTCACCGCGGCGGCCTCCGCTGCCGACCTGCCGCGTCGCGCCGCGCCGCCGCCGGTGTTCACCCCCGTTCCGGTGTTCACCTGGACCGGCTTCTACTTCGGTATCAACGCCGGCTACGCTTTCGATGCCAGCGACACCGACAGCAACCGCGGCTTCGTCCAGACCGCCGGTAGCCCGGCCGTTCTCGGCGCCAACGGCCTCGTGCCCTACCGCGCCCTCGCGCCGCTCGGCTCGTCGCTGATCTACAACAAGAACAACCGCGAAGGCTTCTCCGGCGGTGGCCAGATCGGCTACAACTACCAGTTCACCCCGGGCTCGGGCGTCGTGATCGGCTTCGAGGCCGACGCGCAGTACCTCGATTTCGGTGGCCGTCCGCGCTACGCCACGAACGCCGCCGCCATCAACCAGGGCTTCATCCCGGTCAACGGCACCCTGAACACGCTGGACTTCTTCGGTACCGTGCGCGGCCGTCTCGGCTACGCCTTCGACAAGACCCTCGTGTACGCCACCGGCGGTTTCGCTTACGCCACCGGCGACCAGGGCACCCAGGGCGTCGCCTTCCAGAACTTCGCTGGCCGTCGCGACGACTTCAAGACCGGCTACACCGTCGGCGGCGGCGCCGAGTACGCGCTCCCCACCGACTCGTTCCTGAACTTCTTCCGGTCGTCGGCCGTGACGTTCAAGGTCGAAGGTCTGTACGTGAGCCTCGACCGCAACCGCACCGGCCTGCCGCTGGTCGGCGCTGCCCTCAACACCGGCACCGTGCTGCCGGTCTACGCCGTCACCGGCAACACCAGCCGCAACACGAACGACTTCGCAGTCGTCCGCGCCGGCCTGAACTACAAGTTCGGCTCGTACTAAGACCGGACGATCGGTCCCGGGCACCAAGCCCGGGACCACGGGATTGGGTCCCGAAACCGAGAAAGCCCGGCCTTGCGGCCGGGCTTTCTTTTTGTCGTCGCGTCGAAGGGGGCAGCGGCTCAGGCGACCTGTGCGCCGATCCAGCGGGAGAGATCGCCCTTGGGGGCGGCGCCGACCTTCTGATCGACCCGCTCGCCGTTCTTGAACAGCAGCAGCGTCGGGATCGAGCGGATGCCGTACTGGGCGGCGATCTGCGGGTTCTCGTCGACGTTGACCTTGGCGATCTTCACCTTGCCCTGGAGATCGGTCGCGATCTCCTCGAGCGCCGGGCCGATCTGGCGGCAGGGGCCGCACCACTCTGCCCAGAAATCCACCACGACGGGCTCGGCGGACTTGAGAACGTCCTGCTCGAAGCTCGCGTCGGTTACTTTCACCGTCGCCATAACGTCACCTTTCGGAACTGGCCGCCGGTCGGGCGGCCTCGGACGGGCAGGGGCCCGCGCGGTTCGACCAGAATTGGCGACGGCCCACCGCCCGGTCAAGCAGTCCGCCCGCCGATGCATGGGGGCGCCTCGAGGGGCGCATTGCGATGTGCGCTGGCGCATGTCGGCCGGGGAGGGGCGGGGGAGAAGGCCCTTCCACAGCATGGGGCCGTGTCGCTGATTCCTTCGCCGAAAATCGCTTCCCGCCGTCATTGCGAGCGTAGCGAAGCGACCCAGGGAAACACCACATTCGGAGAACGCGCGCCGCACTGGGTTGCTTCGCTGCGCTCGCAATGACGGTCCGCGCCTGTCAGCCCGCGATTCCCGCCTGGTCCAAAGCCGCCCGGATGTCGTCGCCGCTCAAGGCCCGGATCACCGGCCCCGAGGTCCAGATCAGCATCGGGCGAATCGTCCGGTCCGGATAGATCTGGCCCAGCAGCTTCGCGTAGAGCGCGATCTGGCCGGCTTCGGCGGGGGGCAGGGGCTCGTCCTCGGCCGGGGGGCGCCCGGTCTTGAAGTCGGCGATCCGGATCGTGTCGGCGGAGACGGCGAGGCGATCGACGCGGCCCTGCACCACCCGCTCGGACCCGCCGGCCCGGACGCGGCCCGTAAGGTTCACCTCGGCGCGGGCGTCGGGGGCGAACAGGGGGGCGAGATCGGGATCGTCGATCAGGCGCAGGACCGAGCGGACGATGCCGTAGGTTGCCGGGCGCGGCAGGCCGGGGGCCCGGGCCCGCACGAAGGCGAGGCCGGCCGATTCCCGGCGCTCCGTCTCGATCCGGGGCAGGTGCTGCAACAGGGAATGGATTAGGATGCCCCGGCGGCGCGCCTGGGCATCCGCCAGGCGGGGCGGCGGCACCCGCGAGCCGTCGGCCGCATGGAGGGCACCGGACGGGTTCAGGACCGGGATCTCCGGCTCCGGCGGGACGGGGCTGCGCAGCCAGTCCGGCTCGGCCATGCGGGCCGCTGCCGCCGCGGCCGGAATCTCCGGCGGGCGCAGCGTCTCGGTGCCGTCCCGCCACAGGGTCGCGGGACCGTAGGGCAGCTCCAGAGCCTGGCCCGCGCCGAGGGCGGCTTCCAGGCCGGCCCGGACCATCCGGCACCAGGCCGCCTCGCTCTCGCGCTCGTGGCCCCGGAACGGTGCCACGATGAGCCGGTCGGCCGCCCGGGTCATCGCGACGTAGAGCAGGCGGTTGTGCTCCTGCCGAGCCCGGGCGAGCAGGGCCGCGCGGGCCTCGCCGGTGGCCGCGCAATCCTGCGTCTTCCCGCTCGACCAGACCGGCGGCAGAGCCGTGCCGGTGCCCGCCAGCGGCAGGAGCGGCGGGTCGTTGCGCCCCAGCGGCTCGCAGCCATCGAGGACCACGACCACCGGCGCCTCGAGGCCCTTGGCCCCGTGGACGGTCATCACCCGCACCTCGTCGCGGCCCGATTCCATGTCGCGCTTGACCGTGTGGCCGGCCTCGGTGCCGACATAGCGGGCCAGGAAGCCGCCGAGCGAGGGCGCGTCCTCGCCGGTCTCGGCCTGGGCGGCGGCGGCCAGGAACACGTCGATGGCGTCCCCCGCCTCGCCTCCCAGCCGGGCGACCAGCTTCGCGCGCCCGCCCTGCGGCCCGAGGAGCCGTGCGTAGAAGCCGAACGGGCCGTGGAGCCCCGCGAGCGCGATCCAGTCCGAGAGCGCGGAGAGGCCGCGGATCGCCGCCGGATCCCCGGCCGCGGCGTGGCGGTGCAGGGCATCCTCCAGGGTCTCCGACAGGTCGCGGCGGGCGGCCAGCCGCACCAGATCCTCGTCCGTGAGCCCGACCAGCGGCGTCTTGAGCGCGGTGGCGAGGGTCAAATCGTCCGCCGGCAGCAGCCCGGCCCGCCCGGCGGCGACGAGGTCGGCCACCGCGATATGGGCGGAGACTTCCAGCCGGTCCTGGCCTGCGACCGGCACGCCGAGATTCTTCAGGGCGCGGATCACCTCCTCGAAGGCCGGCCCGCGCTTGCGCACCAGGATCAGCACGTCGCCCGGGCGCCAGACCCGGCCGGTGGCGTCGCCCTGGCTCGTCCAGGTCCGCACCGCCTGCGCGACCCGTCGGGCCGTGACGATCGCCGGGGCGCTGGTCTCGGGGGCGTCCACCGGCGCCGTCCAGGCATCGGGCTCCGGTGTCGGCTCGGGCTCGGCGATCGGCCACAGCTCCACCGCCCCGGGGGCGCCGGGCCGGGCGCTGGCATGGACCGTCCGCCGCGCGGAATCCTCGAAGGACAGGCCCTCGTTATGCGCGTCGAGGGCGAAGACCGCATCGACCGCCTGGAGGACCAGGCCGGTGGAGCGGAACGACAGGGTCAGCGGCACGTCCTCGAAGGTGAGGCCGGCCGCGCGCGATTCCTGGATCCAGGCCGCCCGGGTGAGGGCGAATTCCCGGGGCTCGGCGCCCTGGAAGCCGTAGATCGACTGCTTCGGGTCGCCCACCGCGAAGCGGGTCCGGGTCCCGGACCGGGCGCCCTCGCCGGCGGCGAATTCCTGGGTGATCGCCCGCAGGATCTCCCACTGCTCCGGGTTGGTATCCTGCGCCTCGTCGACCAGCACATGGTCGATGCCGCGGTCGAGCTTGTACAGCACCCAGCCGGCCCCGACCCGAGCCAGCAGGTCGAGCGCCTTGTGGATCAGGTCGTCGAAATCCAGCGCCCCGAGCCGCGCCTTCTGAGCCTCGACCCGGCGGTGGATCTCGGCGGCGAGCTGGAACAGCGCCTGCGTCCGGGCATGGGCCCGGGCAGCGCGCAGGCGATCGAACAGCGGCGCCAGCCGGTCGCGTTCGGCGATCAGGCATTCCTTCACCGCCGCCGGGACGCTCTTGGTGCCGAGGCTGCTGTCGGCCTTGGGCTCGTCCTTCTGGGTGAAGAACACCCCACGGTAGAGATCGAGCGCCTCGGACCGGTCCGGCAGACCCTCCGACTGCGCCCGCTCGGCCTCGGCCGCCACCAGAGCCTCGGCGAGCTTCTCGTCGTTGGCCTTGCCGGTGCGCAAAGCCTCGATCAACGCCGCTCGATCCTCGGGGCGGCAGCCCGGGCCGCCCTCCAGGATCGCCGCCTCGATCGCCTCCGCGTTCTCTTCGGCGGCAAGCCCCAAAGCCCCGTGCAAGTCTTCGAAGGACCGGTCCATCCGGGCCCGGTCGCCGATCAGACTCCGCGCGCGCAACGCGGAGCGGATCGCCGCCCGCAGGGTGTCGCCGGTGGCCTCCGGGGTGACCCGCGCCAGGGCGGCGCTGAGCGGCGTGTCGCCGTTCGAGACCGCGTCGGCCAGCACGTTGGACATCTCGATGTCGAAGATCTCCCTGGCCTTGGTCTCGTCCAGCACCACGAAGCGGGCGGGCACATTCGCCTCGAACGGGAACATGTGCAGGAGACGCTCGCACAGGGCGTGCAGAGTCTCGATCTTGAGGCCCCCCGGCGTCTCCACAGCCCGGGCGAACAGGCGCCGGGCCATGCGCAGCCGCTCCCCGTCGGCCCGCTCCCCGGTCAGCGCCTCCAGCTCGGCGGCGAGCGCGGAATCGTCCAGCGTCACCCAGCGGCCGAGGAGGCGGAACACCCGGATCGCCATGTTGGCGGCCGCCGCCTTGGTGAAGGTCAGGCACAGGATCCGGCCCGGGGGCGCGCCGTCGAGGAGCAGCCGCACCACCCGGTCGGTGAGCACCTTGGTCTTGCCGGCCCCGGCATTGGCCGAGACCCAGGCCGAAGCCCGCGGATCGGCCGCCCGGCGCTGGTTGGCCTGGGTCAGATCGTCGACGACGAAGGGTCTGGGCGCGTGTACGCTGCTCAACGGTCTCGTCCGGATTGGGCTGGCCGACCTCTCTACAACAGAAATGCACCGGCGGGCCGAGCAAGGCGTCACACTGCGCCGAGCGGGATTGCCCCGGGCGCAGTCGCGCCGCATGGATGCGTCAGACATCCTCACGCCACCGAAAACGCCCGTGACCCAGCCGACATCCGAGCCGGCGCGCCCGCCGATCCGCTTCCGCGGCCGCTCCTTCATGGCCACCGTGCTGGCCCCGATACCGCCCGTGGCCGAGTGGTTCGGCGACCTCGACGCCCTGAACCGGCGCGCACCTAACTTCTTCGCCGGCCGGCCGGTGATCCTCGACCTCGCCGGGCTGAAGCTCACCCGGGAGGATCTCGACGGCCTGCTCGCGGAACTCGCAGCCCGCAGGATCGCGATCCTGGGCATCGAGGGCGCGCCGCCGTCGATCCTCACCCCCGAGCTGCCGCCGGCCCTGTCGGGCGGTCGCCCGGCCGGCGAGGTCGCCACACCGGGCGAGGAGACGCCGCCCGAGCCGGCGCTCAAGGAGAACGCCGCGCGCTCGCTGATCCTCGACGCGCCGGTGCGTTCCGGCCAGACCGTGCTGCATCTCGAGGGCGACGTGACCGTGCTCGGCGCTGTCGCCTCGGGCGCCGAGGTGATCGCCGGCGGCTCGATCCACGTCTACGGCGCCCTGCGCGGCCGTGCGGTGGCGGGCGCCGCCGGCAACCCGGGGGCGCGGATCTGGTGCCGCCGCTTCGAGCCGGAACTGGTGGCGATCGACGGCCTCTACCGCGCCGCCGACGACCTCGACCCGGCCTTCCGCGGCCAGGCCGTCGAGGTTCGGCTGGTGGAGGATGCGATCAAGCTGGGATTGTTCGAACGGGGGTGAGGAAAACAGACGGTACGGACTCGTGTTCGCCGCTGAGCCAACGCCACGCGTGGACGCAGGGGCAGAGCCTGACGGGCGGAAAACCGGCCCGGGATATTGATGAATACGCGAAGCTGCGCCGGGATCGCATTGGCGCCCAACCGCGGTAAGCGGCGCGCGCGGTGATGTTCAGCGTGCCGCGAATATCGCGCACTACAGATGCCCCGCGCAGGTCCGAGCAATCGCGTCGCATCGGCAAATGCGATCTGCGCTAAGAGCTTAGCCAGGATCGACCCTGCGCGGTCGCGAGGTACTATCGGACTGCGTCAGCCGGAAACCAGGCGGTGGTCGGGCCCCCTCTGACCACGGGCCGCACCGACCCCTCGGTCCATCGATCCCAGGATCCCGGCAGAATTTGCCGACCGGATCCAAAACTTAACCCTTCGGTAACCATGCCCGCCGTCAATGGTCCGGTAAGGACTCTTAACGGGCCGACATGAGCGAAACCCTCCCCGAGCCGATCGACGACCCGGAGACCGCCCCAGCGGCGGCTCCTGCGCCCCGGCCGCTCAGCCTTCGCGGGCGGGCGTTCAAGGGCCTGGCCCTCACCCCCGAGCCGCCGCTTCCGGAGTGGCTCGCGGGCCTCGACGCGGCGCTCAAGCGCTCGCCGACCCTGCTGAAAGGCCGGGCCGTGATCCTGGACTGCGCCCAGCTCAAGCCCGAGCCGGACGCGCTCGAAACGTTAATGGCCGAGCTCAAGGCCCGCGGCATCGCGGTCCTGGGGATCGAGGGGATCGACGCCGTCGCGTCCGGATTGCCGCCGCTGCTGGTGCAGGGGCGCCCGTCGGACACGGTCGAGATGCCGGCCGCCCCCGCCGAGCCGGAGCCGCAGGTGGTCACGTCGATCACCGTCGAGGGTTCGGTGCGCTCCGGACAGAGCGTGATCAACCCGACCGGCGACGTCACCGTGATGGGCTCTGTCTCCTCCGGCGCCGAGATCCTCGCGGGCGGCTCGATCCACGTCTACGGCGCCCTGCGGGGCCGCGCGATCGCCGGTGCGGCGCGCAACCCGCGAGCACGAATCTACTGCCGCAAATTCGAGCCCGAGTTGCTGGGGATCGACCGCCTCGTGCGGACGGCGGAGGACATGGGCACGGCCCTGCGCGGCAAGGCCGCTCAGGTCTGGCTCGATGGCGGCAACATCCGAATGGCAAGCTTAGACTAGTAAGCTCAGGATCAAGGGAGATCGACGCGTGGCAAAGGTTCTCGTCGTCACATCGGGCAAGGGCGGCGTCGGCAAGACGACGACGACCGCGGCCCTCGGAGCGGCCCTGGCGCAGGGTGGGCAGAGCGTGTGCGTCGTCGACTTCGACGTCGGCTTGCGTAACCTCGACCTCGTCATGGGTGCCGAGCGCCGGGTGGTCTACGACCTCATCAACGTGGTCAACGGCGACGCCAAGCTGCCGCAGGCCCTGATCAAGGACAAGCGGCTCGACACCCTCCACCTGCTGCCGGCCTCGCAGACCCGCGACAAGGACGCGCTCACCGATGCCGGCGTCGCCCGGGTGATGGAAGAGCTGCGCGAGCGGTTCGACTGGGTGGTGTGCGACTCGCCGGCCGGCATCGAGCGCGGCGCCCAGCTCGCCATGCACCACGCCGACGTGGCCGTGGTGGTGACCAACCCCGAGGTCTCCTCGGTGCGCGACTCCGACCGGATCATCGGCCTCCTCGATTCCAAGACCGCCAAGGCGGAGAAGGGCGAGGAGATGGAGAAGCACCTGATCCTCACCCGCTACGACCCAATGCGGGCCGACCGCGGCGACATGCTCAAGACCGAGGACGTGCTCGACATCCTGTCGATCCCGCTGCTGGCGATCATCCCCGAGAGCCAGGAGGTGCTGCGCGCCTCGAACCTCGGCTGCCCGGTCACCCTCAACAACCCCCTCTGCGCCCCGGCGCGGGCCTACGCCGATGCGGCGCGCCGGCTGAAGGGCGAGGACGTGCCGATGAGCATGCCGACCGAGCGGAAGTCCTTCCTCGACAAGCTGTTCATGCGGAGGGCGGCATGAGCATCCTCGGTATCTTCCAAAAGCGCAATTCCGGCGCGGTCGCCCGCGACCGCCTGCAGCTGATCCTCGCCCATGAGCGCGCCGAGTCGGGTCGCCCCGACCTGGTGATCCAGCTCCGCGAGGAGATCCTGGCGGTGATCGCCAACCACGTCTCGGTCGAGCCGGACAAGGTGAAGGTCACCCTGGAGCGCGGCGAGGGCGTCTCGACGCTGGGCCTCGACATCGAGCTTCCACTCGGTGCCTCGGCCAAGCTCGATGCGAAACTGGCGGCCAAGCTCGCCGAGGTCGCGGCGAACAAGGTCGGACGCAAGCCGGCCGCCAAGAAGGCCGCTTGAGCCCGGCCGCACGCGCCACCGCCGACACGAACCTGCGCGAGCCGCGCCCGCTGAGCCGGGTGCGGCTTTGCCTTTTCGTGGGGCCTCGACCGGGAGCGGTGCCGCCCCATCTCGTCCGCACGGCGGCGGCTGACCGTCGACCGCGTCGGGGAGTTGACCGTGCCGAGCGCCACCACGGATGACGGTGTCCGACTGCATTACGAAGCGAGCGGCACCGGCACGCCGCTGATCTTCGTGCACGAATTCGCCGGGGATCACCGCAGCTACGAGGCGCAGCTGCGCCATTTCGGCCGGCGGTACCGCGCGATCGCGTTCAATGCCCGCGGCTACCCGCCCTCGGACGTGCCGGAATCCGTCACGGCCTACTCGCAGGCCCGTGCCGCCGACGACATCCTGGCGATCCTCGACGCCATCGGGGCGCCCCGGGCCCATGTCGCCGGGATCTCGATGGGTGCCTTCGCGACCCTGCATTTTGGGCTGCGTCACCCCGATCGCGCCCTGTCCCTGTGCCTCGGCGGTTGCGGCTACGGCGCAGAGCCGGACCGGCAGGAGATGTTCCGCGCCGAGGCCGAAGCCACGGCGGAGATCCTGCGTCGCGACGGCATGGAGGCCTTCGCCGAGCGTTACGCCTACGGGCCGACGCGGGTGCAGTTCGAGACCAAGGACCCCCGCGGGCACGCCGAGTTCAAGCGCATGCTGGCGGAGCATTCCGCGACCGGCTCGGCCAACACCCAGGCCGGCGTCCAGAAAGGGCGGCCCTCGCTCTACGACCTGCAGGACGCCCTGGCGCAGATCTCCGTGCCGACCCTGATCGTCTCGGGCGACGAGGATTGGCCCTGCCTCGCCCCGAGCCTGATGCTGAAAAGGGTGATTCCGTCGGCCGCCCTCGCGATCCTGCCCAATACGGGCCACGCGCTGAGCGTCGAGGAGCCCGACGCCTACAATCACCTGCTCGATGCGTTCCTGGCGCAGGTCGAGAGCGGACGCTGGCCGATGCGCGACCCGCGGGCGGTCTCGACGACCATCACGGGGATCCGGGGCTGAGCGGATCGCGCGGGATCAGCCGGAACTTGGCGAAACGCTGCGGCTGGGTGGTGACCACCGCGTGCGGCAGGATCGGCTCGCGGTCCTCCAGCACCAGCCGGAAGCGGGCGAGCAGCCGCGCCAACGACAGGACCGTCTCGATCAGCGCGAATTGCGCACCGATGCAGACGCGCGGGCCCGCCCCGAACGGCAGGTAGGAGAAGCGGGCCGGCGGTTTCGCTCCCGGCAGGAAGCGGCTGGGGTCGAAGGCCTCCGGATCGGACCAGAGCGTCCGGTGCCGGTGGAGCACCCACGGGCTCACCATGACGATGTCGCTCTTCTTGACCGGGTGACCCGCGATCGTGTCGGGGCCCAGCGCCCGGCGGACGATCACGAAGGCCGCCGGGTAGAGACGCAGCGTCTCGTCCACCGTCGCGCGGATGAGCGGCAGCCGCCCGTCACTCTGGCAATGGGTCGGGTCGGTGAGGTCGGCCGCTCGCGCCTCGGCGGCGAGCCGCTCCTGCAGTTCGGGGGCAAGCGCCAGCATGTAGGCGGCCCAGAACAGGGTCCCGGCCGTGGTCTCGTGGCCGGCCAGGATCATGGTCGCCACCTGATCGCGCAGCTCCGCGGCACTGAACGGGGCGCCGGTATCCGGGTTGCGGGCGGTGGCGAGCAGGTCGAGCAGGTCTCCGGAATGGCCCGCCTCCCGCGTCGCCGCCTGGCGGGCCGCGATGATCCGGTCGAGGAACGGGATCCAGCGCCGCCGGAAACGCGCCCGGGACCAATCGAGCGGCACCGGCCAGCCCGGCGGGATCACGATGTCGAGGAGATGCGGCCGGCCGATCTTGATGCTGTACTCGGCGATGAAGTCGCGCAGCTCCGGGCCGTACTGATCCATGCCGACCGAGAACATGCTCCGGCCGGCGATCTCCAGGGCCAGCCGGTGGAAGGCCATGAACAGGTCGATCGGACCCGCCGCCGCCTCGGCGACGATCCGCTCCATGCCGTCATCCACGGCGGCGGCGATGTGCGGCACCAGCCCGTCGATCGCCCGGGGCGTGAAGGCCGGCGCCAGGGTCCGGCGCTGGTGGCGCCAGGCCGAGCCCTCGCTGATCAGCAGCCCGTCGCCGAGGATCGGGCGCAGGATCCGCACCGTCCCGCTGGTACGGGCGTAGTTGGCCTGGTTCTCGACCAGGAAATGGCGGATCGCCTCGGGATCGCTCAGCACGTAGCTCGACCGGCCGAGCAGGCCGCGGCGGGTGATCGGTTCCTCGAAGGCGCGCCGGGGGAAGCCCGCCAGACCGTTGTCACGGATCGAGCGCAGATAGGCCGGGAGCGGCAGCTCGTGCTCCGCCAGGGCCGGGTGCGGCGGCACCAGGCGCGGCAGGCCGGCGAGGCTCGGGCTGGTCCGGGCCGAACTCGCGATCGCGTCCGATAATGGGGGCATGTCGGACATCCTGTGCCGGAGACGGCCCGCACTGTAAACCGCCGGGTGACGCAGGTCGCGCGTCGCGGCTGATCGAACGCGTGCCCAACCGGAGCGGTGTCCGGGCCGGCCGCGCGGGGATCACTCGGCTGCGTTGCGCAGGCGGGATTCGTTGGGTCGCAGCGGCAGCCGCGCGGGGAAACGGGCGGCGTCGGCTTCGCTCGACACGCTGGCGACCAGGCTGGCGCGCGGCAGGACCGCCGCGGTCACGTCGAGCAAGGTCTCGACGCCGCGCTCCAGCTGCTCGCTCACCCGGTCCACCACCAGGATCTCCGGGTCGCGCAGCAGCGCCCGGCCCAGGCCGATCCGGACGCGCACCCGATCGGTGAGGAGCTGGCCGCGATTGCCGACCTCCCTGTCGAGGCCGCGTCTCTGGACCGGGCGCTCGAGGTCGAACTGGCGGAACACAGCCCGGGCCTCGCGCTGGATGATCGCCTCGCCGTGCATCCGGGCCGTGTCGATGCGGCCGAACAGGAGGTTGTCGAGCACCGTGCTGCGCGGGTTGATCCGGTTGGGATCGTAGGATTCGATATCGCAGCCGTCATGGCCGTGCATGAACGCCTGCACCACGCCGCGGGCACCGACGATGCGGAGCTTGAGCGGCTGGTCGAGCAGGCCGAAGCGCATCCGCGGCTCGACATAGGCCAGCGCGAGCGCCAGGAACGCGACGCTGTCGGCCTCGTCCAGGCGGCCCTCCGCGGGCAGGCGGGCGAGCCGGCGCAGGTAATCCGGCAGCGCGTCCGGGGTGATCAGCGAGAAGCGCCGGAACAGCGGGTGACCGGGCGGCACGTCCGCGAAGATGTCCTTGAGGTTCTGGGCGATCGCCACGCCCATGCGGTCGAGGTCGTCCAGCAGCTTCACCCGCTCCAGCGCCTCCCGGAACAGCCGCACGCTGGCCAGCCGCCGCGGATCCGTCAGGCTCGGGTCGCGCGGCACCCCGAACATCAGGTTCTCCGCCACGGTCGCCTGCTGGTTGTAGGTCCCGCGGGAGAACGGGATCACCAGGTCGGCGAGCCCGCTCCGGGCGAAATGCTCGCGCAGATGCTCCCGGGCCGCGATCATGCGCTGGCCCGCCGGGGTATCGTGGACCACCGTGCTGAGGGCGCCGAGGCCGAACCGGTACAGGTCGTCGCCGAGATCGAGGCGGAAGAGCAGGTCGAGCAGGCGCTCGTCGAGCTCCCGGGCGTCGCGGACGCCGAACCGGCCGTAGTCGATCCACGGATCGTCGATGCTGTCGGCGGGATTGCCGGTCTTCACCGCCTCGTTGATCCGCGTCTTGCTCAGGTCGATGCCCTTGGTCCGCAGCGGCTTGATCCGCAATCCGTAGAGCAGGTTGTCGCGCACCGTGCCGGGGAACAGGATCGGTTCGAGATCCGCGAAGGCGATGCGGCGGGACCGGGTCGCGCGCGGCAGGGTGGACAGGTCGTGATCGCCGATCCGCACCGTGCCGCTGGGGGGAACGCGCAGGCCGGCCAGGACGCGGGCGAATTCCTGCGCGACCGGCCCGGGGGGAACCAGGGCGAGCTGGCCGGGCAGGTCGGCCTGGATGTCGCCGACCTCGATCGGCAGGCCCCCCTGGGGATCGCGCAGCGCCAGCGCCTCGACCCGCAGCGGGCTGCCGAGCCGCGGCGGCGTCCCCTGGATCTCGCGCTCCGCGGGCTGGAGGCGCTGCGGCCCGAAATGCGCCGCCACGGTCTCGTACTTCACCTCGACGTCGAGGCGCTGCTGGTCCCAGTCGATCAGCTCCTTCAGGGGTGGCGGCAGGTCGCGATAGGCGGCGAGCACCGCCACGAGCTGGCCGATATCGAGCTCGCCCTTGAGCGCGAACACGCCGCCGATGGCGTAGAACAGGAACGGGGTCACCTGCGCGAGCAGGTTGTTGAGATATTTGACCGCGAATTTCCGGCGGTAGATGCGCAGGCGCAGGTCGTAGAGGCTGTAGAGCCGGCCGCCGATCTCGGCCCGCTCCCAGCGGCCGGTGTCGTTGAGCGTCACCGCCGGCAGGCCGTCGAGCACTTCGGCGACCCGGCCGGCCAGGTTGCGCGAGGCGATCTGGCGCTGGCGGCTGAGCAGGATGATCTGGCGCCGCAGCCGCGGGATCACGGTCATCTGCACCGCCACCATCCCGCCGGCCGCGAGGCCCAGCCAGACGTTCTGCATCATGATGAAGGCCAGGGCGGTCGCCGCCTGGGTGCCGAGGAAGACCGGCACCACGATCGCGTCGCCGATGAAGGAGCCGATCGGCTCGACCTCGTCGCGGATGATCGTCGCCGTCTCCGACGACTTCACCTCGCGCTGCGCCTCCGGGGTGAAGCGCAGCATCAGCGAGAACAGCTGGAAGCGCAGCCGGCGCAGCATCCGTTCGCCGAGGATGCCTTTCTGCAGGTTGATCCAGAACTTGAAGGCGCCGTTGATCAGGACGAGTGCCAGGAACAGGGTCGACAGGCCCAGCAGCAGCTCGAACCGGTCGAACTGAAACCCCTCGAACAGCCGCGTGGTCCCACCGCCGAGCGGGGCCGGCCAGTCGATCGTGATCTCGAGGAACGGAGCGGTCGCCTCGCCATGCGCGAACGCCTTGCCGGTGATCGCGTCGTTGACGATGCGCTTCGGCAGATCGAGCGACGCGAAGTAGAATGGCAGCGACGCCAGGACCACCGCGCAGATCTTGAGCTGGTCGGCCTTGGAGTAGCGCCAGATATACGGGAAAAGTCGCGGCTCAAGCTCGCGCATCGCGTCCGTCCGGTGTGCGCCCGTACTGGCGGAGTCGATCCGGGTTTGTCGTGCGCCCGCGCACAGATCCGAGCCGGAACGCCATTGAGGGTCGCAGTTCCATTCAAGAGGCCTGGCGGGGAGCGGGGCTTCGGGGGCGCGTCAACGGACCGGTGCCGCCGGCCGGGCCCGAGGAACCGGGCTCCGGCAGCGCTGCGTCCGTCGGCGCGACTCCGCTTCCCCGATGCGAGACAGCAGCGTCATTCCACCGTCATATAGGGCAACAGGGCCGTGCGGCGGCACCGCCGCGGCTCAGAACTTGCGCCTGCGCAATCCGCGCGGGACGCCGGGTCAGATCGAGCGGGTCAGGCCGCCGTCGACGCGCAGGTTCTGACCGGTGATGTAGGCCGCCCCGTCCGAGGCGAGGAACGCGATCGTGGCGGCGATCTCGTCCGTGCTTCCGTAACGGCCCATCGGGACGCTCTGCCGGCGCTCCTCCGTGGCGGGCAGACTGTCGATCCAGCCGGGCAGCACGTTGTTCATCCGGACATTGTCGGCCGCGTAGGTGTCGGCGAACAGCTTGGTGTACGCGGCGAGCCCCGCCCGGAACACCGCCGAGGTCGGAAACATCGGGCTCGGCTCGAAGGCCCAGGCGGTCGAGATGTTGATGATCGCGCCGGCACGCTGCGCCTGCATGACCGGCGTCACGAGGCGCGCCGGCCGCACCACGTTCAGGAGGTAGGTGTCCAGGCCGGCGTGCCATTGCGCGTCCGTGATGTCGAGCAACGGCGCCCGGGGCCCGTGGCCGGCGCTGTTGACCAGGACGTCGATCCGCTCCCACCGGGCCATCGCCCCGCCGACCAGGCGCTCCAGATCCTCGGTGGATTGGTTCGAGCCG
This sequence comes from Methylobacterium sp. GXF4, assembly GCF_000272495.1. Lineage (NCBI taxonomy): Bacteria > Pseudomonadati > Pseudomonadota > Alphaproteobacteria > Hyphomicrobiales > Methylobacteriaceae > Methylobacterium > Methylobacterium sp. GXF4. The sequence continues at coordinate 117,094 of NZ_AKFK01000051.1, forward strand.
GTGATCCCGAAACCGCCCAGCTCCTGCGCCAGCGCCTCCCCCTTGCCGGACGACGACAGGATCGCGACCGCATAGCCCTCGGCCGCGAGCTTCCGGGCGGCGGCCGCCCCCATGCCGCTGCCGCCTGCCGTGACGAGGGCCACCTTCCTGCTCATAGCGTACGCTCCGTTCTCGCCCGGCACTGCGATCGCCGCCGGGGAGGGGCGGCGAATCGCCACCGCCGGCAGACCGGGTCCGTTTACGGCACCGGAGCCGTCGAACGCAGCGGCTTCTCCTGAAAATATCGCGCCGTGCAGCCGGCCGGCAGGCCGATCGCGGCGTCGCCGGCAGAAAAATCCTGGCACCACGTGTGGTTTAGCCGGGCACGACGCACGCCACGAAAGGCCGGCATGTGCGCGACGGCCTTGCGGGCGGACGCGTGGGCTTATATTGCGACGCAACCACCACGACCGTACCTCACCCGGCGCGGACGGCCGCGCCGCGCGGCCGCCAGGGAGCCGGCACAACCCGTTTCGGGCCGCCATGAATCTGCGCAACATCGCCATCATTGCCCACGTCGACCACGGCAAGACGACGCTCGTCGACAAGCTGCTGGCCCAGTCCGGCACCTTCCGCGAGAATCAGCGGGTCGAGGAGCGGGCGATGGACTCCAACGACCTGGAGAAGGAGCGTGGCATCACGATCCTGGCCAAGGCGACCTCGGTCGTCTGGGAGGACACCCGCGTCAACATCGTCGACACCCCCGGCCACGCCGATTTCGGCGGCGAGGTCGAGCGCATCCTGTCGATGGTCGACGGCGTGATCGTGCTGGTGGATGCCGCCGAGGGGCCGATGCCCCAGACCAAGTTCGTGGTCGGCAAGGCCCTCAAGATCGGCCTGCGCCCCATCGTGGCGATCAACAAGGTCGACCGTCCGGATGCGCGCATCAATGAGGTCGTGAACGAGGTGTTCGACCTGTTCGCTGCTCTCGACGCCACGGACGAGCAGCTCGACTTCCCGATTCTCTACGGGTCGGGCCGCAACGGCTGGATGGCCGACAGCCCGGATGCCGACCCGTCGGTGGGCCTCAAGCCGCTGTTCGAGCTCGTGCTCAAGCACGTGCCGCCGGCCAAGGTCGAGGACGGCCCGTTCCGGATGCTCGGCACCCTGCTCGAGGCCAACCCGTTCCTGGGCCGGATCATCACCGGCCGCATCGCCTCCGGCACCGTCAAGCCGAACCAGCAGATCAAGGTCCTGTCGCGGGACGGCAAGGTGGTCGAGACCGGTCGGGTCTCCAAGATCCTGGCTTTCCGCGGCCTGGAGCGCGCCCCGATCGATGTCGGCGAGGCGGGCGACATCGTCTCCATCGCCGGCCTGATCAAGGGCACGGTGGCGGACACGTTCTGCGATCCGCAGGTGGATACCCCGATCCAGGCCCAGCCGATCGATCCGCCGACCGTGACCATGTCGTTCATCGTCAACGACTCGCCGCTCGCCGGCACCGAGGGTGACAAGGTCACCAGCCGCATGATCCGCGACCGCCTGTTCAAGGAGGGCGAGGGCAACGTCACGCTCAAGATCGAAGAGGCCGCCGACAAGGACTCGTTCTACGTGTCCGGCCGCGGTGAGCTTCAGCTCGCCATCCTGATCGAGACGATGCGGCGCGAGGGTTTCGAGATCGCCGTCTCCCGGCCGCGCGTGGTCTACGAGAAGGACGAAGAGGGTAACCTGCTCGAGCCGATCGAGGAGGTCGTGATCGACGTCGACGAGGAGCATTCCGGCGTCGTCGTGCAGAAGATGTCCGAGCGCAAAGCCGAGATGCTGGAGATGCGGCCGTCGGGCGGCGATCGCCTACGCCTGGTGTTCCACGCCCCGACCCGCGGCCTGATCGGCTACCAGGGCGAGCTGCTGACCGACACCCGCGGCACGGCGATCATGAACCGCCTGTTCAAGGCCTACGAGCCCTTCAAGGGCGAGATCGCCGGACGCCGCAACGGCGTGCTGATCTCGAACGACAAGGGCGAGGCCGTGGCCTACGCCATGTGGAACCTCGAGGATCGCGGCCCGATGATGATCGAGCCCGGCTGGAAGGTCTATCAGGGCATGATCATCGGCGAGCACAACCGCGAGAACGATCTCGAGGTGAACGTGCTCAAGGGTAAGAAGCTGACCAACATCCGCACCACCTCGAAGGACGAGGCCGTGCGCCTGACGCCGCCGATCCGGATGACCCTGGAGCGCTCGCTCGCCTGGATCCAGGACGACGAGCTGGTCGAGGTCACGCCGAAGTCGATCCGGCTGCGCAAGACCGTGCTCGATCCCAACGACCGCAAGCGCGTCGAGCGCTCGTCGAAGGACACTGCCGCCTGAGCTGAAGGGCGCGCGGCGACCGGGCCTTCATGTCCGGTCGCCGGTGGCAATTCCTGTGCTCCCGCGTTGATGCATCTAATCCTGCCGCCGAGCCTCTGGGCTCGGCGGATCTGTTTCGAGAGGGCCGCGTGAAACCCGCGGGTCCGACGCCCGATCCGGCGAAGGTCCGCCTGCCGTCGCGTTCGGCCTCGGCCCTGGCGTCGGCGAGGATCGCGCGGACCGATGGGTCGCCGCCGAAACCGGCGTCAGGGCAGGGGGGCGCACCGACGGGACGAGATTCGGCACGCCTGCGCCGCGGCCGGATGCGCGCCGGATGTGATCGTCCGGGCGGTCCGGCCGCTTCGCATCCCGCTGTCTTGTGTAAAAGACCTCCGGCCGACCTCGAGACGGATGCCTCGCGGTCGCCGGCGCCGGTTAGGATCCTTAGCTGCTGCCCGGATCGGTCTCGTCGTTCTGGCTCTTGCCGCCCTGCGGACCCATCCCGGGCTTGCCGTCGGTCTTCTCGTTCGGGTCCTTCACCGCGTCGGGCGCCACGTTGGCCGGCTTCTTCGGTTTCGGATCTTCACGCTCACTCATTCTTGTTCTCCTGCTCGACACGATAGTGGCCGTCAGCCACCTTTTGGTTGGCAGCCGGGCCCCGTGACGCCGTCTGGTCGGAATGGCCGCCCGAGGAGCCGCCGATGGCGGGCGGTGCGCGTCCGGCCTCGCCGGATTTGCCCCAGCCCTCCTTGGATTCGGTCTTGGCCGCTCCGCCCGCGCCCATATCGGTGATCGCCGCCTGTTCGGCGGTCTGGTGACCACCGCCGGCCGGGTGCTCGCCCGGTGAGCCGACCGTATCGTCCGGCTTGCGGGTGACCGTGCCGGAGTCGCTGGTGATTCTACCCATCACCGCTTCCCGTCATCCTGGCCGACCGCGGCGGTCGCCCGGTCGATCGCTTCGCCCAAATTCGAACCCTTGCCGGACGCGGTGCCGAAATCGCCCTGCAACTTCTTCAGGTTCTCAGGCGGCGTCTCGGCCTCGGTGGCGTCCGTGGCATCCGAGCCTGGCGTGCCGGAGGCGATCCGGGCCGCCTGGGCGTCGCCCGCCGGGTCCCGCTTGAGATCGGTCTGGGTGTTGGCCGCCAAGCCCACGTCGAGGGGCGAATCCTGGCCGAGATCCTGGCCGTTGCGGTCCGCGTTGGCGTTGAAATCCTTCAACGACGGCCGCTTGGTCTGCTCTGCCATGGCGTCTGCCTCTCCTGTGTCGCGCTGTTGCGGGACAACGGGGGCGGGAGACCAGAGTTGCGTCGGGCGTTCCGATCCGGCGCGAGCGGTGCTCGGCCTGCCGCAATCGAGCCCGCTGCGGCGTCAGGGCCCGACGATCCTGGGTGTCATGCCCTGGACGAGCGCCAGAACCGAATCCTCTGCGTGGCCGGGGCTGTCGGCCTTGGCCTGGATGGTCAGGAGGTCGCCGTCGCGCAGGATCACCGCGGTCGAGCCCCCGCCATTCCCGAGCCCGTAGACCGTGATCCATCCGACCGCCGGGCTGACCGGCAGGGATGAGAGGCGGCAATCGGGATTCTGCTTGATGCAGAGCGATTCGAGCTTGGCGAAGGATGTCTCCCCGGATCGCACGCGCTTCTCGGTCCCGTCAGTCAGCCGTCCGAGCTCTATGTCGACCGTGGGCGAACCCTTGCACGGGGAACACGTCATGGTCAGGCTCAGCGGCGTCGCCTGCACCGACGCCTTCGGGTCGATCGCGATCCTGACCTGATCCACGACACCTGTGAGATCGTGGCTCGCGAAGCCCTGAGCCTGCGCCGTCTGGGCAAGCAGGCAACTGATGAGAACGAGAAGCCAGCGCATGCGAGTCAGTCCGTCCGGTGCCGGATCGCGGGTGGAGCGACGGCCCGTGATCCAGATGACCTATGCGCGCGGTTTTTCCAAGGTTCTCATTCGGGAACAGCGCCGCTCCGGACGCATGGCCAAGTCAAAGTGAAAGGATGGTGCCTGCGACCGCGTTAAAGCTTCGGATTTCTTCGGCCATAAAATCGTTGCTGTCGATTTCGGTCACCAAGGGTCTTCCGTCATCTGCGGCATCTGAGGAGTGATGGCGGTTGATTACTGAAACATTCCTGTGGCACGGTATCGTCCCGGCCTCCCGCCAAAGAAAAAGCCGCGCCGGCCCCATGGGGACAGACGCGGCTTGAAACGTCAGCGTCGGCGCGCGGCGCGCCTTCGCCAAACCATGCTAGCCGATACCGTCGAACAGGGCCGACGAGATGTAGCGCTCGGCGAACGAGCAGGCGATCGTGACGATCCGCTTACCCTGGAATTCCGGCCGCTTGGCCAGTTCCAGCGCGGCCGCGACGTTGCCGCCGGTCGAGATGCCGCCCGGAATCCCCTCCAGCCGGGCCAGCGCCCGCGAGGTCTCGAAGGCGGTGTCGTTGGAGACCTTGAGCACGCCGTCGAGGATGTCGGTGTGCAGGTTCTCCGGGATGAAGCCCGCGCCAATGCCCTGGATCTTGTGCGGGCCGGGCTGGCCGCCGGAGATCACCGGGGAATCCACCGGCTCGACCGCGAAGACCTTCAGGTTCGGCAGGCGCGGCTTCAGCACCTCGCCGACGCCGGTCACGGTGCCGCCGGTGCCGACGCCGGCCACGAACGCATCGAGCTGACCGCCGGTATCGGTCCAGATCTCCTCCGCGGTGGTCTTGCGGTGGATCTCGGGATTGGCCGGGTTCGAGAATTGCTGCGGCATCACCGAGCCCGGGATCTCCTTGAGGAGTTCCTCGGCCCTGGCGATGGCGCCCTTCATGCCCTGCGCGCCCGGGGTGAGCGCCAGCTCGGCACCCAGGAAGGCCAGCATCTTGCGCCGCTCCAGGGACATCGTCTCGGGCATCACCAGGATCAGCCGGTAGCCCCGGGCCGCGGCCACGAAGGCCAGCGCAATGCCGGTGTTGCCGGAAGTCGGCTCGACCAGCGTGCCGCCGGGCTGCAGCTTGCCGGCGGCCTCCAGCGCGTCGATCATGTTGACGCCGATGCGGTCCTTCACGCTCGCGATCGGGTTGAAGAATTCGAGCTTCAGCAGGATCTCGGCGTCGACGCCGTGCTCCTTGGGCAGACGGTTGAGGCGCACCAGCGGGGTGTTGCCGATGGTCTCGGTGATCGAGCCGTAGACACGACCGTGGCCGACCTTCGCCGGCGCGTTGAGGGAATCGGCCATCGCGGAACTCCTGCAGGTGTCGGGTCGGATCAATGTCGGGTCCGGCGGGCCCGAGCCAAGGGAAGCGCTGGCGCGCCGCCGGACACGAGGCTGCGATATCGCGTCGCCGAAGCCGGGGCAATCAGGCTAAGTGTCCTGTACGAAAGTTCTTTTTGCCGGCGCTGGGGAATACCCGAAATCGTGGAAGAAGGTCTCTGATGCGCCGGCCTTTTCTGGAATATCGTTCTCCGTATGAACGCTGCCCACCGCGCACGCCCGGGGCGGACGACCAGGATTCTCAGATGACGCGCCATTTGGCCGATGGCCGCGGACCGACTCGCCGCGCCGGTCTGCTCGCGGCCCTGGGCCTCCTCCTCGGCCGGTCGGCCCATGCGGCGGAGCCGACGCGCGTCGTCCTCGCCACCGCGACGCCGGGCGGCGGCTTTCCGGCTTTCGGAGATGTCTTCGCGGCGGCGATCCAGGCGGCGGATCCCGATCTGATCATCGAGGCACGGGCCAGTGGCGGCTCGGCGGAGAATGTCGGGCTGCTGCGTGCCGGCCGGGTCGACCTGGCGTTGGTCCAGGGAGAATACGCCACCCCGGCCCTGGCCGAGCCCGGCGGTCTCACGATCCTCGCTCCGATGTATCCGACGCCCGGCCTGTTCGCCGTGCCGGCGGGGAGCGCGATCCGTACCGTGGACGACTTGCGCGGCCGGACCGTGGTGCTCGGCACGCACAATTCCGGCCTCACGGTGATGGGCCGCAGCGCGCTCCAGGCTTCGGGGCTCGACCCCGAACGCGACATCCGCCCGATCCTGCTCGACCGGGCCGGCGACGGGCCACCGATGGTGCTGGACGGGCGCGCGGACGCACTCTGGGGCGGTGGGCTCGGCTGGCCGGGCTTCCTCGCCCTGGCGCATGCGCCCGGCGGCGCTCGGTTCTTCGGACCGTCGGAGGCCGGCATCGCTCGCCTCGCCCAGCCGGGCGCGACGCTCCGGCGGCTGACGGTCCCGCCCGGAAGTTTTCCCGGCCAGGCCGATGCGATCGAGACGATCGGATCCTGGAGCCTCGTTCTCGTCCGGCCCGGTTTCGCGGCCGACACGGCCTACCGGATCGTCAGGGCGCTAGCCCGGTCAGACATGGCGGCGCGCCACCCGCAGGGCTCGGCGAGCCAGCCGAAGAACCTCTCCGGGATCGTGCCGGCCGCACAGATCCATGACGGCACCCGTCGCTACCTCAGCGAGGTCGGGGTCCCGATCCGCTAGGGCACCCGATCCTAGCGGAACGAGGCGACGCGCCGGTCGCGCTTGCGCTCCGCGGCCGGCTGATAGGCGATCTCGGCGTGGTGCGTGCAGTAGGGCAGGCCGGTGATCGAGCGGGCGCCGCAAAACCGGAATTCCGGCGTGGTCGGATCGCCGAGCGGCCAGCGGCACATGGATTCCCGCAGGTCCATGATCGTGACGCGCTGCGACACCGACAGCGCCACGGGCTCCGGTGCCGCCGGGGCGGGCGTCGGGAAGACCGGCGCGGGGCGATGCGAGAGGATCGCCACCGGCTCGGGCGCCTGGGTCTCGACCACCGCGATGGCGGTCTCGATCTCCACGGCCTTGGCGGCCTGCGGCGCAACCTGAGCTTCCTCGCCGCCCCGGGCACGACCGCCGAGGCCGAGGCGATGCACCTTGCCGATCACCGCATTGCGCGTGACGCCGCCGAGTTGCGCCGCGATCTTGCTCGCGCTCTGCCCGTCTTCCCACAACCGGCGCAGGAGCGCCACGCGATCATCCGTCCAGCTCAGGCCCGCTTCCATAGTCCCCCTCCGCCCCCTGCGGCCCGTGCGCTGTAACTGGGCGACGATCTGCGGTCCGGGTCGGCCAGGAACCTCGGCCGGAAGGCCGTGCGGACCGCACCCTTGCGCGTCACCCATGCGCGTCGGCTGCCGCACCGCGTGCGACACCCTGTCTCGTCAGGCCACGACCGAACCCTAGCGCGGCGCTCGCGACGCTTGCAAGGGCGGCCCCGAGACCGAGACCGGCCCTGTCCACCGGCAATGGCCGCCGCATCGGGGAAGGTGGTTACCGCCGCCTCGGGCTCGGCGGGGCGTGGCGCCGGCGTCACAGGCTGGAGCAATCGCACCGAATGCTCAGCGTGACCGGAACGTGGTCACGGCCAAGCTGCTTTCGTGTGGCAGAAGGGGCGAGCGTTGCTGTTATTTAGGGTGAGGACGATGGGTTACCGTCAGGGGTCGCTGCGGGCGCTGGTCGCGCTCACGCTGGCCGGCCAGGTCGCGGCCTGCGGCAGCGTCCCGCGCACTGCCTACACGGCCGAGCAGGCGGCCTTCGCCAGCGTGCCCGGAATCCCGGGCGCGCGGGTCTATGCCGACGCGTCGGTCGAGACCATCGCCGAGCTCGCCGGAAATCCGCAGCGCCGGTCCGCCGGCTTCAACTACCTGGCACTGTCGGGCGGCGGCGGGGACGGCGCCTACGGGGCCGGCGTGCTTAACGGCTGGACCGCCTCCGGCACCCGTCCGGAATTCACGCTGGTCTCGGGCGTCTCGACCGGCGCGCTGATCGCCCCCTTCGCGTTCCTGGGCCCGGCCTACGATCCCTACCTCACCGAGTTCTACACCAGCGGCGTCGCCGGCGAGCTGGTGACCTCGCCCAACCTCGCCAACATCGTGTTCGGCTCGGGCCTGTTCGGGGACGGGCGGCTGCGCAACCTGATCGGCCGCTACGTCACCCCGGAGCTGCTCACGGCCATCGCGGAGGAGCACGCCAAGGGCCGGCGGCTCATGGTGGTCACGACCAATCTCGATTCGCAGCGCGCCGTGATCTGGAACATGGGCGTGATCGCCTCGAGCGGCGCACCGAACGCGCTGGAGCTGTTCCGCGACGTCCTGGCCGCCTCGGCCAGCATCCCGGCGGTGTTCCCGCCGCAGATGATCGACGTGACGGCCGCCGATTCGCGCTTCCAGGAGATGCATGTCGACGGCTCGGTGGTCACGCCGGTCTTCACGCTCCCGCAGACGCTGCTGCTGCGTGACGGCAGGATCCGCACCGGCGGCAAGGCCAACATCTACGTGGTGATCAACGGCCGTCTCGAGCCGGATTTCGAGGTGACGAAGAACAACACCCTGTCGATCGTCGAGCGCTCGTTCACGACGGCGAGCCGCGCCCGCTCGCGCGCCACGCTGTCGGCGACCTATGCGCTCGCGCGCAACAACGGGATGGGCTTCAACCTCACCTATATCGACGAGAACGGCCCGAAGGTGTCCGCCGCCAAGGGCTTCGATACCGCCTACATGCGGGCCCTGTATCAGGAGGGGCTGGAAAAGGGCCGGACCGGCACCTTCTGGCAGCACACCGTTCCGGCGTCGCCGACGCTCAAGCAGACCGCAAACGCGGTGGCGAACTGACGGCGCGAGAACTCAGCGCCGCGCGCCCTCTCGGGCGCGCGGCGATCGGGACCCTTACTTGCCCAGGATCTTGGTGACCAGACGGCCGATCGGGGTCGCCGTGCTGGCGTTCCGGTCGTCGCGGTCGATGGGGCGGTTCTCGTTGCCGAGAAGCTTGGTGACGATGCGTCCGATCAGGCTCATGGCTCTCTCCGGCATTCGCGCCAAAACGGCGCAGCTTGCCCATTAACGGACGATGCGCGGGCGACGTTCCCCGGCTCCCGGCCTCACACCTGCATCAGGCGAATGTTGTTGGTGTTGCCCATCGTATGGAACGGGATGCCGGCGGTGACGACGATGATGTCGTTCGGCTTGGCGAAGCCTTCCGCCTGCGCGTGCAGGCCGGCCTTGGCGGTCATCTCCTCGTAGGAATCGACATCGTCGGTATGCACGCTGTGCGCGCCCCAGAGCAGGCACAGCCGGCGGGACGTGGCGAGGCTCGGCGTGAGCGCCAGGATCGACGAGGCGGGGCGCTTGCGGGCGACGCGCGCCGCCGTCGTGCCGCTGGTCGTGTAGGTCACGATCGCGGCGGCCCGCACCGCCTCGGCGAGATTCGCGGTGGCGGTCGCCACGGCATGGGGCGGCGTCTCCTCCTCGCCGGGCTCGGAGGCGGCCACGATCGAGTGGTAGAGCTTGTGGCCCTCCACGCTGCGGATGATCCGGTCCATCATCGAGACCGCCTCCACCGGATATTTCCCGGTGGCCGATTCCGCCGAGAGCATCACGGCATCGGCGCCGTCGTAGATGGCCGTGGCGACGTCGGAGGCCTCCGCCCGGGTCGGCGCCGGCGCCTGGACCATCGAGTCGAGCATCTGGGTCGCCACGATCACCGGCTTCACGGCGAGCCGGCAAGCGCGGATCAACTCCTTCTGCCGCCCGGGCACGTCCTCGTGCGGGATCTCGACGCCGAGATCGCCGCGGGCGACCATCACGGCGTCCGAGAGCCGGATGATGTCGTCGATCCGCTCGAGCGCCTGCGGCTTCTCGATCTTCGACATGATGCCGGCGCGGTCGCCGATGATCCCGCGCGCCTCGATCACGTCGGACGGCTTCTGGACGAAGGACAGGGCGACCCAATCGACGCCGAGTTCGAGCCCGAAGGCGAGGTCGGCCCGGTCCTTCTCGGTGAGCGGCGACAGGTCCAGCAGGGTGCCGGGCAGGTTGACGCCCTTGCGGTTCGAGATCGGGCCGCCGGTCACCACCTCGGCGGTGATCGAAGCCCGGTCCGGCCCGACGACGCGCACCCGCACACGCCCGTCGTCGATCAGGAGTTCCTGCCCGGGCACGACCGCGGCGAAGATCTCCGGATGGTGGAGCGGGATGGCCTGCTTGTCGCCTTCGGCTCCCTCGAGCACGAAGCGGATCGTCTCACCGGCCAAGAGATCGAGGCGGCCGCCCTGCAGCGTACCGATCCGGATCTTGGGGCCCTGCAGGTCCTGCAGGATGCCGATCGGGCGGCCGACCTCGCGCTCCAGCGCCCGGATCGCGGCATGGACCTTGGCGTGATCCTCCTGCACCCCGTGGCTAAAATTGAGCCGGAAGGTATCGACCCCGGCGAGGAACAGGGCGTGCAGCCGGTCGGGCGCGGAGCTTGCGGGACCGACCGTGGCGACGATCTTGGCGTGGCGGTGACGGCGCATGCGGGTCTCTGCCTTGAACACGACCTCCGGGAATCGGCCGGGCGATCGGGCCTGCCGACGCTGCTCACATTGGTAAGGATGCGCACGGAGGCGAGCTTTTTCTGCTGCACCGCGTCAATTGCCTGTGCGGACCGGCCGCCTAGCGGGCGACCTCGCGGGCGATGCCGGCAAGGCCCGCGTCGTAGACGCCGGTGATGTCCTTGACGGCCTCCGCGTCGGTCATGCCCTCGGCGTCGAAGGTGGCGGTCCAGATCACGGTCGCGCCCGCGCCGTTCGGCCGAACTGCCAGCGTCGCGTTGTAGGCGCGCACCGGCAGCGGGCCCTGGATGAAGCTGTAGCTGTAGCTCATGGCCGCCTCGTCGCGGGCGGTCTCGACCTCGACGATCGTCCCGAGCCCGCCTTTGGTCACGAGGCCGCGGATCTGCGCGCGGATGCCGTCGTCGTCATCCTCGCGCGACAGAATGCAGCGCTCGACCTGCGGATGCCACAGGCCGATGGCGCAGAACTCGCCGACCAGCGCCCAGACCGCCGCGGGCGGCGCCGGGATATCCCGGCTGCGGGTGACCTCCAGGGCGCAGGCCGGACCGGCGCTGAGCAGGGCTGCGATGCCGGACACGGCACGGACGGATCGCTTCACGGTTGGGTCTCCGCCGGATGTCCCGAACGAAAGTAGGGCCTCTGGTGACGGAAACCCATCCGGGCCCTGGCGGCCGATCCCTGGAAACCGCCGGGCTCAGCCGATAAGACGGCACCGGGTCGATCGCTCGGCCGCTCGGCCGTCTTTGCGAGCGCAGCGAAGCGACCCAGTGCGGCGCGCGATCTTCGAATGTCGCGTTTCCCCCGGTTGCTGCGCTGCGCTCGCGATGACGGTGGGGCGCGCTTCGACCGGAAACCGCATGTCAGGCTTTGAGCCGGAGAGGTCGATGGACGATCGCATCAAGTCGGCTTCCCCATCTCGGCACGGCAGGCATCCGGGGTTGTGCGCCTTCAGGCTCGGGATCGCGGCCCTGGCGCTGGCTCCGGGGCTGGCCGTCGCGGCGCCGGAGCCAGCGCCGCCTCCCGCGCCCGCCCCATCGTTCGAGGCCTGCCGCACCGATCTGATCGCCTGGGCGACCGGGCACGACGTACCGCAGGCCGTCGCGCAGGCGCAGCTCGGCGGCCTGGAGCCGGACCCGGACGTGCTGGCCGCCACCCAGAACCAGGGCGAGTTCGTCCGACCGATCTGGGACTACATCGACGCCAGCGTCACGCCGGCGCGGATCGAGGCGGGGCAGCGCAAGCTCGCGGCGTTGGCGGGGCCGCTCGCGGCGATCGAGACCCGGTACGGGGTGGACCGCTACACCCTCGTGGCCTTCTGGGGGGTGGAATCGACCTACGGCACCGTGCTCGACAATCTCAGCGTGGTGAAGCCGGTGGTGCGCTCGCTTGCGACCCTGAGCTGCGGCGATCCCACCCGGGCCGCCTATTGGCGCGACGAGCTGACCGCCGCCCTGCAGATCCTGGCGCGCGACGAGGCGCCGCTCGACCGGATGCCCGGCGGCCTGACCGGGTCCTGGGCCGGCGCCATGGGCCATACCCAGTTCATGCCGACCGTGTACCAGCGCCACGCAGTCGATTTCGACGGCGACGGAAAGCGGGACATCTGGACCTCGGCGCCGGACGCGCTCGCCTCCACGGCGAATTACCTGCGCGCCCATGGCTGGCGATCCGGCGAAGGCTGGGGCTACGAGGTCGTGCTCCCAGAGGGGTTCGACGCCGCACGCGCCGACGAGACGACATCGCGCAGTCTCGCGGCCTGGCGGGACCTCGGCGTGAAGCCCGCCCATGACCGTCCGATCGCGGATGATTCCGCGCAGGCGACCCTGATCCTCCCGGCGGGCATCCGCGGCCCCGCCTTCCTGCTCCGGCCGAATTTCGCGGTGATCCTGCGCTACAACACGGCGCTCGCCTACGCGCTGACGGTGGCGCTGCTCTCGGACCGCCTGCGCGGCGATCCGGGTCTGTCGCGCGACTGGCCCCGGGGCGACCGCGCCCTCACCGGCGACGAGCGCCGCGACCTCCAGACCCGGCTGACCGAGCGCGGTTACGCCACCGGCGGCGTCGACGGGAAGATCGGCCCGAAGACCCGGGCGGCCCTGCGGGCCTATCAGGGATCGCAGGGCCTGCCGGCGGACGGCTACGCCGATCCCGCTCTACTGGAGCGGATTCGGACGGCGCCCTGATCAGGCCAGGAAGGCCGGCTCGTCCCGGGCCAGAACGCGCTTGACGCTTTCCAGGTGCAGCCGCGCGCTCTCGGCGCGTCCGGCGGCTTCCTGGGCGGCGACGTGCCTGACGATCTCTTCCGGCACGACCTTCAGGGTGCGTCCCGTGCTCATGGCGAGCACCTGCGCCTGGGCGGCGCGCTCCAGGTAGTAGAGGTCGTCCCAGGCCTCCGCGATGGTCTCGCCCAGCACCATCACGCCGTGGTTCTTCAGGAACACCACGTCGGCGTCTCCCGCGCTGCGGGCGATCCGCTCGCCCTCGCGGGAATCCAGCGCCAGCCCGTTGTAATCCTCGTCCACGGCGATGCGGCCGTAGAAGCGCAGGGCGGTCTGGCCGGCCCAGAGCAGCGGCTGGCCCTCCAGCATGGCCAGAGCCGTGGCGTAGGGCATGTGGGTGTGGAAGGCGGCCCGGGCCTTCGGCTTCAGCCGGTGCAGCTCGGCATGGATGTGGAACGCCGTCGCCTCGGGCTGGCCGTCGCCCTCCACGACGTTGCCGTGGAAGTCGCACAGGAGCAGGCTCGACGCCGTCACTTCGGCGAAGGCCAGGCCGTAGGGGTTGACCAGGAACAGGTCCGGTCGCTCCGGCAGGACCGCCGAGAAATGGTTGCAGATGCCCTCCTCGAGACCGTTGCGCGCGGCCCAGCGCAGGCAGGCGGCCAGGTCGACCCGGGCGCGCCGGACGCTGTCCGCGTTCAGGGGCTCGTTGCTGCGCAGGGGCGGCGTGCTCGAAGCGGTGACGGCGTGCGCCATGCGTGAGGGCTCTCTCTCGGTTCGGATCTGGGCCGCCGGACTCGGCCGGCCCGGCATGTTACGCGGTCCTGCGGCGCGGTGAACCACCCTGCGCCCCGTCGGTCAGGCGCGCCCATCGGTGACGCCATCGACGAGGTTGAGCCCGAGCAGGAAATCCGACGCGAAATCCGTCCGCACCACAGGCTCGCGCGGCACTGGCTCGCGCAGCGTGTCGCGCTCGGCCCGGCGCGCGGCCACCGCTTCCGCGACGGTGACGCTCCGGAACGACAGGAGCGTCCCGCCCTGCGCCTGCGCGAGGCGCCCGAGATCCGGGCCGATCACGGTGGCGATCTTCGGATAGCCGCCGGTGGATTGCCGGTCGGCCATCAGGATGATCGGCAGGCCGTTGCCGGGCACCTGGATCGCCCCCATCGCCACGCCGTCCGAGACGATGTCGTGGCCCTTGGCGTGCTTGAGCGGGGTCCCGTCCAGGAAACAGGCCATGCGGTCGCCGCGCGGCGAGACGCTCCAGGGGCCGGCGAGGAAGGCGGCGATCTGGTCGGGGGCGAAATAGTCGTCCTGCGGGCCGAGCACGACTCGGATTTCACTGGGATCCCGGTCGAGCCAGGGGGCGATCAACCGGTGCGGCGAGCCCTCGCCGGGCCGGGCCTCGGCCACGGGAAGGCGGTCGCTGGCTGTCAGGCCGCGCCCATTCAGGCCGCCGAGGCCGGAGCGGGTATGCGTCGCGGTCGATCCGAGAACCGGCGCCACGTCGATGCGCCCGCGCACGGCGAGGTAGCCCCAGGCGCCGGCGGCGCCCGCGCGGACCGTCAGCGTCTGGCCGGGTTCGAGCGTCACCGCCACGGCATCCGGCAGGGGCGCGCCGTCGAGGGCGATCCTGAAGCTCCGGGACACCATCGCGATGCCGACAGGACCTCGCTCGGCCGTGACCGTCAGGCCGCCGGTGGAAACCTCGATCGCGGTGGCGTCCAGGGGATTGCCCACCGCGCGGTTGGCGGTCGCGTGCATCAGAGGATCCATCGGACCCGCGGCCGTGATGCCGTAGCGCAGGTAGCCGTGCCGGCCGCCATCCTGCAGCGTGATGCCGGGGCCCGCGGCCTCGACGACCAGGGCGGTCATCGACGAGCCTCCTCGCGACGGGCGACACGCTCGCCGGCCGCTTCCCGCGCATCCAGCGCAGCGAAGGTCGCGGCATCGACCGGCTCGAACCGGATCAGGTCGCCGGCGCCCACGAAGAAGCTCTCGTCGCGTTCCGGAGCGTAGAGCCGGGCCGGCGTCGCGCCGATCACGTACCAGCCGGTCGGCATCGGCACCGTCGCCACCGCGGCGAGGCCGCCGCCGATCACCACGGCGTTGCGCGGATGCGGCGGACGCGGGCTCGCCCGCCGGGGTACTGCCAGAGAGTTGGGCAGGCCGCCGAGATAGGCGAAGCCCGGCGCGAACCCGTACATGTAGACCCGGTAGGTCGCGTTCGCATGGGTCGCCACCACCGCATCGGGCGACAGGCCGGTGCGCTCGGCGACCTGGCCGATATCCTCCCCGTGCGGAGCGTCGTAGCAGCAGGGCAACGTCCAGAGGGTCGCCGTGCCGGCGCGCGCGGAGGTCTGTGCGGCCAGCGTGCGGACGCGGGCGACGAGCGTCTCCCGATCGAGCACCAGCGGATCGTAGTGGAGCATCAGGGAGCGGTAGGTCGGCACGCGCTCGCGCAGGCCCTCGGGCGGGTCGGCGCCGAGGGCGTCGTCCAAGGCCAGGACGCGATCGCTGATGTCGGGATCGACGGTGCTGCCGAACTCCACCACCAGCGCCGCCTCGCCGGAATCGAGCAGCCGCGGCTCGTGCTCGGCGTCGCTCATGGACGGAATGGCGCCAGCGTGACGCCGGCGCCTTCCAGCCGGGCGCGCACCGCCCGGGCTGTGGCCACGGCGTGGGCGGAATCCCCGTGAACGCAGATCGAGCGGATCGGCGTCGGCAGCGTCTTGCCGGAGGCGGTGAGGATCGCCCCGCCCTCGACCATGCGCAGGACCCGCTCCGCGGCCGCATCGGCCTCGGTGATCAGGGCGCCGGGCTGGTTGCGCGGGATCAGCAGGCCCGCCTCGGTGTAGCCGCGGTCGGCGAAGATTTCCTGGTGGACTTCGAGGCCGCACGCCTCACCCGCCTCGACTTGGGCGGTGAGCGCGATGGCGAGCAAAGCCAGGTCCCGGTCGACCGCCCGGACCGCCTTCGCGATCGCGTCGGCCACCGCGCGATCCTCGGCGGCGAGATTGGCGAGCGCCCCGTGCGCCTTCACGTAGGTGATCCGGTGGCCGGCATAGGCAGCGAGCGCCTGCGCGGCGCCCACTTGGTAGGCGACCAGCCGCTCGATCTCGGGCGGGCTGAACGGCATGCGCCGCCGTCCGAAGCCCCAAAGGTCGGGGAAGCCCGGATGGGCGCCGACCGCCACGCCACGGTCCTTGGCCAGCGCGAACGTGCGGGCCATGATTTCGGGATCGCCCGCGTGCAGGCCGCAGGCAACGTTGGCCGAGGTGACGATGCCGAGGATCGCCGCGTCATCGCCGCAGGCGTAGGCACCGTAGCCCTCGCCGAGATCGGAGTTCAGGTCCACGCTGGCCAACGGACTCGTCCCCTCTGTGCTGCGCACCGGCCCGGGCAGGCAGCGCGCATCGCGACCGGATGGTGCACCTTCCACACCGACCACGCTCAGAAGTCGAGAGTATCGCGTCGGAGGAAGGTGCGCGAGCACCAGCAAGGGCGATGCCGGGGGACCGCCGACGGTTCAGAAACCGGCCGCGCGGGCCGGAGGCTTCAGAGCGGCAGGCCGGGATCCGGCCGGGCGATCAGCCCGCGGCCGAGGAGCGCGAGCGTCGCGCGCCGCCCGAGCTTCATCGCCGGATAGAGCAGGCGGGCGCGGGTCGGGCTCCGGAGCAGCCGCGACAGCGCCCGGCCGATTGCGCCCCTGTCCTCGCTCAAGGTCGAGAGCAGGACCAGAGCATCCGGCCCGTAATACAGGCTGCGGCCGTGGCGCACGACCATGCCGTTGTCGAGATCATAACCGCGCCGGGCCAGATCCTCGACCAGAGGGCCGCCGGCCCGGGCATCGACCAGCGCCACGGTGCCGACCGACCGGCGCAGGGCCATCAGGCGCACGTAATTGCTGCAGAACGGGCATTCGCCGTCGTAGACGACCGTCAGATTGGCGTCGCTCATGGCCTCAGCTCGATCCGATGCTCGGCTTCCGAGACCAGCCGCCGGACCGGCACGCCGTCCTGCATGCCGAGGCAGACGGATTCGCGCCGATAGATGTAGGCGACGATGTCGTTCAGGGCCACGCCGTCGAAGCTCGCCCCGTGCTGCAGCGGGACGAAGAAGTGATGCGGGTAGAGGGCGTGCGGGAAGGATCCGAGCGTGTCGGCAATCCTGCTGACCAGGCCGTGATAGCCGCGGATATAGGCATCCACGGCGGGCCGGTCGATCTCGTTCTTCGAGAGGTCCTGCCCGGCGCCGTCCCGGGCGGTCAGGACCGGGACGTCGCATGTCAGCGAGGCCAGCACCTTGCGGTAGACCTGCGTTCCGCCGTTCGGGTTGTCGAGGGCGAAGGCGGTCTCGGCGTCCGGCGATCCGTAGGCCATGTGGGCGAACGGATACGAGTAGAAGGTGAAGAAGTTCGTCGGAACGTAGTGGCGTCCGCCATCCTTATCGACCGCTTGAAAATACAACTTGTTGTTTGCGGCGGTGTCGTACCAGCCCAGCCGCGCCTGGGTCATGAAGCTGTTGTCGGTCAGGATGAACAGCACCGAGAGGATCCCGACGAGCAGCGGCGGCCGCTGATAGTGCCGGCTGACGACAACGGCGCCGATCGCGAGGTTCAGCAGGATCCAGGGGGCGAAATTGGCGCCCATGACGATCACGATGGACAGGTGCATCGCGTCGAAGCCGAGCAGCAGCAGCAGGAGCCAGCGCCGCGGCATGAGGATGCCGACCAGCGCCGCGCCCTGCGCCAGCAGAATGAGCGCGTTCGTCACCGCTCCGCCATGGTTCAGGACCGTCCGCATGCCCTCCACCAGCCAGGACCAGCTCGCGTAGAACACGTGGTTGTTGTCGAGACCGACGCTGAACAGTTTCGCAGGGTCGTTGGCGAGCAGCCAGGATGTCGGGCCGGCATCCAAGGTCACCTTTGCCAGGAACGATGAGTAGTAGTTGCCCAGATGGATGCTGATCGCCGCGGCGATCAGGATTTTCGAGAACAGCGCGCTCGCCGTCGCCACGTCCCCCCGCGCGGACTCGGTCAGGTCCGGCCGGGCGCGCACGCGATCGGTCACTGCGATGACGGCGAGGCCGGCCAGCAGGCAGAAGCTGACTTCCGCGAGGGGGACGACATCGATGATGTGCCCGTGCCAGAGGCCCGTCACCCGGCTGACAGCGAGCTTGCTCCAGACCAGATAGGCCGCCCCGACGACGCCGAGCGACGGCCAGCGCAGGCACAGGATTCCGGACGCCACCGACGCGATCCAGAGGCCCACGATGGCCCAGAGCGTTATTGTCGCCTTGAAACCGTGCTCGACCATCGGGAAGAGCGGGTAGTGAACGAGCGCGTAGGCGCCCGAGATCACGCCGATCAACTGAAGCAGCCGAACCGCGGCTGTGTCCGAGGCGGCATAGGTTCGGCGGAGCATCGCGGCGGCGAGCACCAACGGCAGGACCATGATGTAATAGTTGTTCCGCTCGTCGATGACTCGGGACAGCTTGATGATCGTCAGGAGGGCGGCGATCTGCGCGAGCAGGATCAGGTAGGGCCGCGCCTGTGCGAACGAGACCGTGCCCGCCAGCCGGGATTCCCGGAGCCGGACGGTACCGTTCGGATCCACGCCTGAAAGAGATCTGATCATCGTCAATCTTCGCTGCCAGCTTCGCGTGGCGGACGCAGCGGCAGCGCGGCGGCCGGGTGGCTCTCGAAGGCACCGCGAGCGTGGGACGGGCGGAGGGGCATCACCCCTGTGCGCGTGGTCCTCAAGCGGTCCAGTGCTTCGACAGCGAGCGTGCCACGGTCGCGGTTCGGACCAAGCGCAAAGTCGGCGGATGCCGGCTACGCCTTTCGGTGTGAGCCGGCAAACAAAGCCAAGCTTCGCATTCCGTTTCGGCGCATCGTCGGGCCAGCGCGACGGGGTTCGCGGTTGTCCGGGCGAGCGGCCCCATGGCGGGTCCGAGATACCTCGTGAGGCCCGGCGTCTTTATCCGAAAGGATGACCTGCCCCGCCGGCCAAACGCCTGCGAGATGGGTTCGCTCGTGGCCCGAGCCCGACGCGCCGGCACAGCGTGAGTTCACCGCCCGGATCCGGCGATCACTGAGATGACGCGCGCGACCAGTTCAGGGGATCGCCGGCCACGCGACGAAGGCTGCCACGCGCGCGACGCGATCGAGACAGGAGGATATGAGATGCTGCTGATCAAGCAGAGCGCCGGCCGGTTCCTCGCCCAGCGGCCCGCCCTGCGGTC
Source organism: Methylobacterium sp. GXF4 (assembly GCF_000272495.1). Taxonomy (NCBI): domain Bacteria; kingdom Pseudomonadati; phylum Pseudomonadota; class Alphaproteobacteria; order Hyphomicrobiales; family Methylobacteriaceae; genus Methylobacterium; species Methylobacterium sp. GXF4. Next base: position 136,219 of record NZ_AKFK01000051.1, read on the forward strand.
GTCGATCAAGGAGCTGGTCGAACTGGCCTTCTGGCGCAAGACCCTGTGGAAGTCGAAGGGGCGCTTCTACAACGCGCATCTGGTGCCGTTCTACACGACGTTCTTCGGCCTGGATCGCGAGTTCTATGCCGGCAAACGAGTTCTCGATGTCGGGTGCGGCCCGGTCGGAAGCCTGGAATGGGCCACCGAGGCTCTGGAGCGGGTCGGTCTCGATCCGCTGGCGGATTCCTACGTGAAGCTCAATCGCGGCCTTCACCAGATGCGCTACGTCGCGGCGCCGAGCGAGAGCATTCCGTTCCCCAACGGCCGGTTCGACGTCGTCACGATGTTCAACGCCCTCGATCACGTCGAGGATGTCGGCCGCACCGTCGGCGAGCTCAAGCGCGTCTGTGCGCCCGGCGGGACGATCCTGCTGATCGTCGAGATCAACCATCCGCCGACCGTCACCGAGCCGCACCTGCTGGACATGAGCATCGTCGGCCAGTTCGACGACTTCACCGTCGCACGCATCGAGGTGTTCGGGATCCGGGACGATCACGACGTGTACGGCAGCCTGACGGACCGCCATCCGTTCCCTGGCTCGGACAAGCCCGGCATCCTCTGCCTGCGGCTGACGAAGAAGCTGAACTGAACGGTCTCATGCGGGGCTTCGGCCGGGCAAAGCGCCCCGACCGGAGCCCTAATGCGCGCCGCTATTGCGGCGACATGGTCCCGTAGGGCGAGGCTTCGTCCACGAAGACCGCGCTGCCTGCCATGCGCGCGTCCAGGAACCTGCGGCTCGCAGCGAGGAACGGCCGGAGGAGGCGGCTGCCCTTCACGAGGCCGCGGGCTTTCGACCCGGCCGGAAGAAGCGGCGCATCGAAGGCATGGATCGAGACCGGATTCGGCGACATCACGCGCGCTCGGCTGACGGCCTTGCGCTCGTAGAAGTATCCCCACTCATACGCGGCCGCCACGACCGGCCGGTTCGCCGCCAGGATGCCTTCCGCGGCCTGCCGGGTGATCACGTAAGCTGCACTCGTGCCGAGCCCGCTCATGCGCATCGGCAGGCACAGCCGATAATCGCCGATCGAGACGGCATCCACGGTGCTGAAGCTGGCGCGGTGCGGTGGGCGATTGTGAAGCAGCACCACGTCGCCCCGGCGCAGGGTTGCCTCGACCCGAACCAGAATGTCGTGAATGTCGGGCGGCAGGACAGCGTCATCCGCGACGATCAGCGCCCAGGGCATCTTGCGGGCGATCACCGACTCGTAGGCCGCCAGATGCGACAGGGCGCAGCCGACCTGTTCCGGCGTCAGATCGGAATTGGGCGACGCGTCGCGGCCGGCTATCGTTCCGTCGATGCCCATGATCTCAAAGTCCGGCCCCCAGATCGAATGGAGATGCCGGGTGATATAAGCATGTCTCTCGCGATATCGCGGTGCGGATATTGCAATGCAGCACATGGAACCGACCTTCGATGCGCAATAATGCGCATCTGCCCGATGTATTGCAATAAAAATCTTCACCGAATTCAGTAATCGGGACGGTGAGAATTTTTCAACTGACCGATCTGTGCGGAATAAATTTTACGACTGTATGCGTGTGAATAGACGACCGGAAACGAAGGGTGGGTTCATGATTTTCGGTGTGACAAAAATATGTAAATTTGCCCGTATGACTATAAAAAGTTGGAATTCAGGACTAACGACCGGTATCTGACGAAAGGGCGGGCAAAAAAACACGCCACGCGAGGCGTGGGAGCTTCGAGCGCCTCACCGTTGCGCGTCTCGATGCCGGTTCACGCGTCCGGCAGCGGATCGTCAGCGCGCCCGCGGTGACCGCAGGACCGGCAGGATCGCGGCCATCAGGAATTGATGCACGCCGTGGTTCACGAAGAGCGGGCATTCGAAACAGATCAGTACTGTGATCTGCGCGAGGAACAGGATCGGCCAGGCTTCCACATAGCCGGGCGAGCGGGCGAAGTGCCGGATGATCCGGCGCGCCGTATCGAGCAGGACGCAGGCGAAGACGAGCAGGCCGACGGTTCCGAAGGCCACGGCGATGTCGATGAAGTTGTTGTGGAAGAACCAGACCTTCTGCTTGGTGGTGAAGTGGAGGTAGGGGGCCGTGGTGATCGGGCTTTCCCAATAGGCCTTGTAGCCGATCCCGATGAAGGGTTCCCGCCAGAACTGGTCGATGCCGAATTGCCAGAGGATCGTACGCCCCGTGAGCGTCGTGTCCTTCCCGAGATCGGAGAGGAGGCTCGTCGACAGGGCAGCCCCATGTGTCGCCGCGATCAGGATGCCGATGCCGGCAAGCGCGATGGCCACGCCGAGGCAGAAGCCCGTGACGAGGTTTCCCTGGCGCCACGCGATGATGACGACAAGCGGCGCGAGCCCCAGGGCACCGGCCACGAGGGCGGTGGCGGAATGGGACGATGCGAGCAGCCCCAGCGCTCCGAGAAAGGCGGCACCGGTCAGGAGCCGGTGCCAGCCCTGGAGGAACAGGCACGCGGCGCAGAGGAGCTGGAGGCTCATCAGGCTGCCCAGCACGTTCTTGTGCGAGTAGACGCCGGACCATTCGCCGCTGAGCCCGCGGGTCATGCCGGGGGCGGCCACGCCCAGCACGATCGACAGGATCTGACCCCCGAGCAGCCCGAGGAACACAATCCGGACGATGCCCGACAGTCCCACTGTGGCGCGCAGGGCGATGCCGGCCACGATCGTGGCGAGCAGCTGGAGGCCGTGATAGGCCGTGATGCCCGGCGTCAGGGACCAGGCCGCCGACAGCATGGCCAGCGCCGGCCAGAGCAGAAGGATCGGCCGGCTTCCGAACAGCGTGCTGGTCAGATCCCGCCGCAGGACCAGGAAGGCCAGGGCGGCCAGGTCGGCACCGAGCCAGACGGCCTTATCGAGTCCCGGAAGCTTGAGCTGCTCCCCGCTCAAGGGCGCCAGCAGGATCAACAGGATCCAGGGGATGGCGGCGAGCCCGAGGCGCGGCAAGTCAGCGGGGCGGTTCCGGCGTCGCGCGCGCCGTCCGGAGAGCCGCTCCATCGCCGCCCCGGGGGCACTGGTCGCAAGCCAGTTCAACCCGGCGGTGTGGTCCAACCCGAAGCCGGCCGTGTCTCGACGCAAAGCCATCGCACCCCGTCCCGAACCTCCCGATCGCCGCTGTCGGGCGGAGGCGTCGGGCGTTCCTTACGAAGGGCAGTCTATCGGGGCGCGGTGCCGGGCCGAATCCGCCAATCGAGGTAGGCCGGATGGGTGGTCGACCCGACCAGCAGTTTGGCTAGGCCGTTCCATCCGGTTCGGCGGCCGATCCGCGAACGCGGCGCCTCCGCGTTTCGCAGCACGCGCGGAGACGGGAGGCTCATGGGCGCCGCGTCGGAAACCGGATGGCTTGAGGCCGCGCGCCGTGCGGGGGCATCGTCCGGCTGGCGCAGACAGGCGATTACCCTGATGCGGGTTCGCAAGGCCGTTCGACGATGACAGGAAAGACGATGGAGCGGGCGATCGGGATCGAACCGACGACATTCAGCTTGGGAAGCTGACGTTCTACCACTGAACTACGCCCGCGGACACGAACAATCACAATAACTTAGCGAGCTAGAACCTGGGGTCCGATCTCGCCGTGTGCCGTTTGTGCGCCGGCGGGATTTAGCAGGCTTGCCGCAATCGCGTCAAAGGCATTTTTGTGGGTCTCGCTCGGAAAGAGATGGCCGTAGCGATCCATCGTCATTTCGAGGGACGAATGACCTGCGAAGGTTTGAACGGCCTTCGGCGACAGGCCGGCTTCGATCCAGGTCGAAATCGCATAGTGCCGTAGGGCGTGCCAGCGGAGCGACGGAACACCGGCCGCGAGACACAGCGGCCGGAACAGCCGATGCATCTGGTTGTCGTGATTGACGTACCCCCCGCGGCGGTTTGGGAACACGAGATCGCCCGCCTTCGACGAGCGGGACTTCAGCCGCCACGCTTTCAAGACGCGACCGAGATCCGCCCCGAGATGGACGGTCCGAACGCCCGCGTCGCTCTTCGTCGTGCCCTCCGCTTGAAACCGGTCGACTCTCGTCTCGACGACGATCTCGCCGGCAACGAAGTCGATATGGCGCCAGCGGAGCGCCCATACCTCACCGGCCCGCAGGCCGCTTGCCGCCGCGAAAAGGATGACCACCCGGAAATCGTCGCCCGCCAAGGCGAGCAGGCGTTGCAAGTCGTCCTTCGAGGGCGGAACGACCTTCCTCGATCCTTGGTCCCGGCGGGCGATGACCTCGATCTTCTGCGCCGCGTTGACGGCGATAAGGTCAGTCGCAACGGCGTGGCCTAGGACGCGGGAGAGGGCGCCGAGCACCTTGCGAGGGAGCGGAACAGAGACCCCCGCGCCTCGCAGACGATCGCGGAACAATCGCACCTTCGAGGCCGTCAAATGGGCGAGCTTCATGCCGCCGACGCCGTACTCGACGTTTAGAATGTGATTGCGGATCAACCCTTCGACAGTCTCGAAGTGGTGCCGCGTCATCCTCTCGCCGCGCTCCATCCGTCCGCGGCACTCGACAAGGTACTGATCGACGACCGTGCTGATCACGACCTTGTCGGCTTCGGGCCTGAACGTCCCGGCCCGAACCTGCCCCTCGGCCTCGACGCGGAAGGCGTCGGCCTCTCGCTTTGTATCGAACTGACGCCTCTGCCGAGCGCCTGAGGCGTCGGCAAAGTCGACGGACCATGCCGTACGCGTCTCGCCTTTCGAGGTCGCCCATGATCGTTTTCTAACGCTTGCCATTGTGGCCGCTCCTTCGTTCGAACGCGACGGCGCCGCGTCCATTCGGAATATGTTCGAATGGCGCTTGACAGGCAAGCCCATTCGGAAATATTCACAATGAACGGAATGAGAAGAACGGAAGCCGAAGCGTGGCGAGCCCAATGATGCTGATCGAGAGCGTCGCCGATGCGCTCGGCGTCGACGTTGCGACCGTCGTCACGCACGATCGAAACCTTCTAATTGCCGGTCTGAGAACGAGGGGAGGGCGAGGGCGAGCGGCGGCACGGATGACACCCAACGACGCCGCAAACCTCATCATCGCGGTCGCCGGTGCCGATCAGGTGCAAAACAGCGTCGTTGCCGTTCAGAATTTCGCAAGCCTCAGGTTCGACCCGATCAGATCATCAAGTCGTGAAATCCCCGGTCTTTCCGCGAAACACACATTCGGCGAGTTCTTAGCGGAGTTCATCGAAGGATTTCGGAGCGGAGATCTAGCCGGCGCCTCGAACATTGAATTGGAGATCAAGTTGACTAGACCGCTGTACGAGGCTGAAATCGTCGGGGTTTTCGACGGATCACAGTGGAGCTTTAAATATAGCCGACCCTCGCCAAAGGGTTGTGATCCACCGGGTCGTGAATTGAGCATCACCGCTACTTTCACGCATCGGACTCCGTGGCAGGTTGGCGAAGCCTTGAGGATTTAGAATGCAAACCGAAGACGCCCCCGCGGCACTCGCCGACGACATGATCGAAGGCGCTGGCCCGATCGCGAAGTTCCTTTTCGGCGCGCAAGACGCGAAAGCCCGCCGGAAGATCTACCACATTATCGAGCACCATGACTTCCCGTCGTTTAAGATCGGCGGAAAGATCTACGCCCGCCGCACTGCGATCTTGGCGTGGGTCGCCGCGAAAGAACGGCGCGCGGCCTAGACCGTCGCCGGGGCGTGCTTCGACTCCCCCGGCATTTGTCCCGAACATCAACGCATCATCAAGGCCCGGCGTCCCGCGGGGTCAGAACGGACGCACGCGAGTGCGCCGAAGGGGAACCTATGACCGAAGCCCAGCACGCGCTTGATCTCGTCGCCTTCATCGAAGGAATGAACTACGGCCAGGATGAGGATGGCGTTCATCTCGCACCGACCGACGCCGCCCTTGTCGCAAAAGCACTTCGCGCGCTGGCGGCAGCCTGTAAGGAGACGGCCCTCAATCGAGAGTAACGCCCCGGCAACCAAAGTCTCCATCAAATATCTAAGAGCCATGAGCCGAGCAGAATATCTGCTCGGCTTTTTTGATGCCGAGAATTACTTTTGCTTGACGAGTAATTTTGCATCGTGTGAACTGGTTCGAACACAAGCGAACGAGCGAACGAGGCACCTATGACTGTCCTTCGGATCAAAGAAGTTATCGAGCGCGGCCCCTTCGGTCGCACCAAGCTCTACGCGGACATAGCCGCGGGGCGTCTCGTGACGCGCAAGATCGGCGGCTCGCGGATCGTGCTTGAGTCCGATTGGAACGACTACCTGCGGGGCGTCTCGCGGGCAGCCTCGGCCGCATAGCGCGCAAACGAAGAAGGCCCAAGCGCTTCCGACGCTCGGGCCTTCAAGATCTCAGTTCAACATTTGGTGGAACCATGAATAACCTTTCCGAAACGGTCGAGCAAGACCATTTCGTCGCCCGCGCCGTAGAACAACGTAGCGAATCCACGATGGCTCAGCGCCCGCACACAGCTGGGGGCGCGTTGTGAGCACTTTCCAGCCTCGGGCGAAATTCACCGACCGCGAGGGAGGCGCCGAAAAGTGTATTGTCGACTTCTTCGTCGGCGACGACCGGGCCGATTGGCTTCTGAACAAGGCGCAACACGCTCGCGGCCGGCGCGCAATCGACCTCATGAAGCATGCCGCGTCTCGCCTCGGTGAGGTACAAGCCGAACGTCGGTTTGGCGAACTTTTGAATTGGCATGCCTTGAAGCAGGCCGGCTCTTTGAACGGCTACAGTGCGGGGCTTCGGCACGATCGACTGCTGACGGCGCTGGCTCCTGCTATCGAGCGGGGACTGCAGTCTCGGGCTGTTGAGCTTGCCACGACGCATCTTTCGGCAGCGAAAGCCGAGATCAGTCTCGCCCTGAAAGCTGAAGGCAAATTTTTTGATCCGGACGATCGGTTTAACCTTCGTGATACTGTGGCGGGCGCCGCGGTGAGGTGCGCTCGGGACACCCTTTTGCCCCTTCACGGCATTTTGGGCGAACTGACCCAATACGCCGGCCTGAACGCCGCCGAGATGCGCTCGGCGCACGATGGTCGCACGCGCTGGTGGAAGCGCATTCTTCGGGAGATGGAACAGGCGAGGGACAAGCCCACGATCAAGCGCGAGTATCAGTCGATTGAAGGGCGGAAAGCGCCGCGGGTGCTCCTCAATCCGATGGTAGCGACTGCTCAGCGGGGCCGCTTCGAGATCACCATGTTCGGTGACATTGAAGCCGAGCCCGTCAAGGAATGGCTGATCGACGACCTGTTCGGGGCCGGCGAGTTCACGTGCGCTTGGGGCATGCCGGGTTGCGGGAAGAGCGTCATCCTCGGAGATGCCGCCTTCCACGTTGCTGCGGGTCGGCCGTGGCACGGGAAGGCCGTGAAGCGCGGCCTCGTCGTCTTCGTGGCGGCCGAGCGCGCCGATCTCACGAAGAGGCGCTTCGCCGCCCTGCGCAAGACCTATGGCGAGGCTGACGCGCCGCTGGCGGTCATCAAGGGCAGGCTTGATCTCACGTCCGACATTGAAGACGCGAAAGACATTATCGCGGCTGTGCGCGGGCTCGAAGAGCGCACGGGCGAACAATGCGTGTGGCTTGTGATCGACACGATCGCGCGCACGTTCGGGGCAGGCGACGAGAACAAGCAATCGGACATGGGGGCCTACGTTCAGGCCTGTGATCTGATCCGGGAGGAATTGTCGGCTCACGTGAGCCTGATCCACCATTGCTCCCGGACCGGCGAGAAGCCGCGGGGCTCGATCGCACTCGACGGTGCGGTCGACGCGACGTTCAAGGTGCATAAGAACGGCAACCTTCACACCTTCGGCGTCGACAAGGAGAACGACGCGCCGGACGGCGGCTCGATCCGCTTCCGCATGGAGGGCGTGGAACTCGGTCGCGACCATCGGGGCAAAGTTACGACGGCTCCGATCGCCGTGCCCGACACGACGACGATCGTCGACTTCGAAACGGCCGACGGCACGCGGATCGTTCTCGGCAATCGGAAGGCACCTCGGAAAGCCGTTGTCGCGCTCCATAAAGCGCTTGCTGAGGCCGGGCAGGACCATCCCAACGGACGGCGCGCCGTTGCCGCTGACGCCCTTCGCAAATGCCTCCGCGAAGCCTTCGCAGGCCCGAACGTGAAGCCGGAATCGCTGGCGGCGATGGAACGTCGCGAACTGAAAAACCTCTTCGAGAAAGGCGATGCGGAGAAAATTGGAGAATGGGTGATGCTCCCCGTCAATCCGGCCTGCTCGTAACTATCGGCGGTCAGGCGAACACCGAACAGGCGAACACCCCCTAAAGGGGGGGTGTGTTCGCTGTTCGGGTGTTCGCTCCCAATGACAGGCGAACAGAAAGGCGAACTGTTCGAACTGCTCGCGATGTTCGTGTTATAAATGCAACACAGCGCTCGATGTAAGCTTGTTGCATAAAAGCATCATGGGTCCTTTGGCGGGCACCCCCATGCGGGTGACGCGCAAGCGTCCGACCAGGCTAGATATCATGCAACTCAATTTGATTTATGACTCCCGCACACGAAGCCACCGCGCGATGTTTCATGTCCGTGTGCTGTGGACGTTGTCGTAATTGGCTTGCACTAAGTCTGTCATTATGAACATTGATTCACTGAGAATAAGCCCCAACTAGAGGCAGCTCAGATCGCATGTCCGTCTCAATTCAAAAAACAAGACAGCAAGTTGAGTCTCACAAAAATAAGCATTTGATATTCTTATTTGATGGCACGTGGAACTCAGCCGCATTAGGCCGGCCGCAAGATCTAACAAATTTATACAAGATAAATTTAAGTCTAAAGTCATACGATAGACACTCAAATCCTCAAATTGTGTTTTATGTTCCTGGCCCCGGAAATAGAGGTTGGATAGACAAGAATATTGGCGGTGCTTTTGCGTCAGGTATCGATCAAATTATTAAAGAGGCATATGTCAATCTTAGCTCGAATTATGCAAAGGGGGATAAGATATACTTTTTTGGTTTTTCACGCGGAGCGATCGTCGCTCGCGCCTTGACTGGTCTCATATCAAAGTGCGGACTACTCAAGTCGAGGCACATCGATCACTTGTGGGTGGTATGGAACCACTTTATTGATCAGACTGTCGGCATCGACAGCTACCAGCGAAAGCAAAACGGGATTGACCCATATATTCATGATCAACCCAAAATTCAGATGCTTGGCCTGTTTGATACCGTTTTAGGACGGAATTACCGCAAATCCGATCGTTTTGCGCAAGTACGGTTCGATAATAACAAACTGGATGTAAGCGTTCGAAATGCGGTACAACTTCTATCGATCGACGACAACCGCAGAAAATTTACTCCCCTTGTCTGGGATGGGTTGTATCCACACCAAAATGTCGAACAGATATGGATGCCAGGAGTACATGGTGACATCGGCGGTGCCGGAGACGATAACTTTCTTTCAGATGTAGCCCTTTTAACAATGTTTGATCGAATACAGTTCTATACAAGACTGCATCTGGATCGAAACTACATTGCGCAAATTGAGCGAAGACTTGATTTCTACAGATCGATTGCGGTCAGCAACGAACGGCTGGCACCATATATGAGGGTTCTGCGCCATAAGGCGAGAGATGGATCTGCTGGCGTGCGGCAGTTTCATCACCCTTTGTTACCACTTATCGCTAATAAAAAAATCGTATTGAGGGGAATATATATGCCTTATGATCGAAAGGGTATAGAAGATTTTACAAGATTGAACCCTGCACCAACTCGATATGATGGGTACTATCGCGAACAGGTTCGAAGACTGGACAATGAGATGAGGGGAAGAGGCTGGTTCATTTTCGGGCGTCGATAGTAAGATATCGAAACGCGCTTTAGATAATCCATGAAGCGGTTACGATCGCTTCATGAAAGAAATTACCCACCACTCTCATCGTAAGCTGAGCCCCAAAAGGCGTCGCGCCTCGACCGTGACCGTGCCCGAGCGGGTCGGCCCTCATGTGAAGCTCGTCTTCGCCGAGATGAAGCGCCTCGGGCAGACTTATGACGCCGTCGAGGCCGGCTCGGGCGTGAACCGCCCGACGATCAAGGCGTGGCGCCATAAGAACCGCCCGAACCTAGACTCGATCGAAGCCGTTCTCGGCTTCCTCGGATGGGACTTCCTGCCGGTGCCGCGCGCCTCGGCCCTCCCTCGCGAAGTCGAGGCCGAACTTCGCGATGTGGCAGCCCGGCTCGACCTCGACATGAAGGCGACGGTGCAAGCCCTCGTCGAGATCATTGCCGGCATCCACGGCCGCTTCGGCGAAGCGCCCCGGCCAGCCGAGCCAACGACATAGCGACTGAACCGGGCCTGCGCCTCGCTCGCAGCAAGACCAATATACCTTTGCTCCATCGGTCACTAGCGGGTGCCTTCTCACGAGGGCACCCGCTTTTTTTCTGTCTCCTCGGGGGCGACTCGATCAGCCCCGACAAGCGCGGTTAAGCGCGGTCTAATTGCATCATCGACATTAACTGATGCGGTGGCTCGAAATGACCGAGACGGCTTCCAAAGATTATTGCACGCGTGCGGAGGTTTCACAGATCCTCGGTATCAGCGCCACAACCCTTCGCGAAATGGAACGGAAGGGCGAAGGCCCGGCTGTTGTTAGGTTCTCGGAGCGCAAGGCGCTGTACCCGAATGTAGAGCTTGTGAAGTACCTCAAGTCACGGACGGTCGGGGGTGTCGCGTGAATAGCCTCATCGCCCGCTTACTCGGCCGCCGCCTACCGACTTCCGACGCTCTTGTCGATCAGATCGAAGCGCAGAAGGTCGCTCTGAACGACGCAAAGGCCCGTGCCGCGGCTTCGGCAGACGCCCGGCGCCACGCGCTCGACGCTGGCGACAACGGCGCTCTACGGGCCGCTGACGAAGCCCGCGACGGCGCCCGCCGCGATGCCGAGATCGCCGAGCACGCGATCAAGGTCCTCGAAGCGGCCCTCACCGGCGCGCGCGAGACCGAAGAGCGCGATGCGTTCCAGGCCGAGGTCGCTGAAGCCCGCGCGGCGGGTGACGACCTCTCCGAAAAAATCCGGGTCGAGTACCCCCGGCTTGCGACCGCTCTCGCCGATCTGCTCGCCGGGATCGAGGAACACAACTCGGCACGGCGCCGGCTGGCGGCTCGCGGTCGGGAACTCGGCGAGACCATTGAGATCGAAGAAGTCGAAGCGTTCCGCCGCAAGCCCCGCCTCGGCAGGCACTACGCCGGGCTTGGCTACAAAGATCTGATCGACGCGATCGAGCATCTTCCGGGCCTTCATGCCGGCGACGACTCGATCCGTTTCGTGGGGTTCCGGTAATGGTCCCGCGCCTCACCATTCCGCTTGCCGCTCCAGTCGTCGTCGACGGGGTTCGGCATGACGCGCTGCATCTGCGCGACCTCAAACGCCGCGACGTGGGGGCCGTCCGCGGCGGCTTCGACGGCGAGGTCGGGATCGCCCTGGCGGCTCGTCTCGCCGCGGTCCCCACGGCCGTCATCTACGCTCTAGACGAAGCCGACGCCGAGCGTGTCGGCTTCGTCGTAAGCCGCCTGCTCGATCGCGTGCTCTGATGGCGAAGCAATTCTCCGTCTTCGTCGATATCGGAGGCCGGCTCTCGCCGAGCCTCGGAAAAGCCGTCGACGGCGCGAAGAGCAAGATTGCCACGCTCGGCCGCGGCCTGTCCGGGGTCAACGCGGGCGTCTCGGCCGCCGTCAACAGCGCCAGCCGCGGTGTCGCCGCCGCCGGGAAGCGGCTTCAGGACACCGGTCGGGGTGTCACGGCCGCCGTATCAGCCCCCCTGGGCCTGCTCGGGATCGGGGCCGCGAAGGCGGCGTTCGATTTCGAGAAGGCCGGCAACGCCCTCGAAGCTCTCGGCGACGCCACCGCTGAGCAGCGCGCCGAGCTTGAGAAGTACGCCAACGTCCTCAACAAGAAGTACCCGCAGACGCTGACCGGGATCATTCAGACCGGCAACGAAATGCTGAAGGGCGGCTTCAACTTCGAGCAGATGAAGGGCGCGCTCGATCAGACGCTCGCGACCGCCGTGCTCGGCGAGATGACCCCGGCCGAGGTCGGAAACATGATGGCTCGGACGATCAACTCGTTTCAGCTTCCGATGAAGACCTACCAGGACTCGATGGCCTCGGCGAACCGGGTCTCGGATCAGATGACCTATGCGGCCGTGAAGACGACCGCGAGCCTTCGCGACATGGGCGAAGCTTATCGTTACGTTGGCGGCGCTTCGTCTGCCGCCGGCATCCCGCTTGAGCAATCGACCGCCTTCATCATGGCGATGGCGAAGAACGGGTCGGTCGGTTCCGATGCGGGCGTCGCGTTGCGCTCGGCGATCGTCCGCATGGTGAAGATGCCCGCTAAGGGGCTCGCCGCGATGGAACGGATCGGGATGAAGCTGTCCGATTATCAGGGCGGTTCGCGCAAACTCACGTCGGGCAACATCGTCGCCGGCCTTTCGGCCGACGGCCTCGACGCGAAGCCGGTACAGGGTCAGATCGATAAGTTCCTGAAGAACCCGAAGATCGCCGGCTCGCCGGTCAAGCTGGCGCAGGCGATCACGAAGGTCGTTCAGGCGGGCGTCGCGAACGCCGGTTCGAGCACGATCGACACGAAGACGCTCACCGAGAACGTGCAGTCGTCGATTGTTGCGGCTGGATCGAAAGTCGACCTGCTGAAATTTTTCGTCGATCTGAAAAAGAAGTTCGATTCAGGACAAGCCGGGCTCGGCGACCTCGCGACGATCCTCGAAGGCCGGCATGTCTCGCGGTACATGCCGATGTTGCAGTCAGACATTCCGGCGCTACTCCGCGAGATAGAGAAGAACTCCCCCGGCTTCACACAGTCGAAGATGGGGACGATGATTCAGGGCATCGTCGGCGCGGTCTACGATCTGAGTGCCGCCTTCGAAGCCCTGGCCGTCGCGTTCGGTCGGTCGACGTTCCCGGTCCTGGCGAAGGGCATCCGCGTCGTGTCGGAAGCCGTCGGCAGTCTGGCCGAGGGCAGCCCCAAGCTGATCGGCTTCGCGAGCGCAGCCGGTATCGCCCTGATCGCGCTCGGCCCGCTCATGATGGCGGGCGGCGCCAGCGTGCGTGCACTTGCTCTTTTGTCTCGGGGCCTGCTCTTGCTCGGCAACGCCGCGACCCTTGGGCTCGTGACTCGGCTGATCTCAGTAGCGAAGGGGATCGCCGCCGTGTCGCTTGCAGCCGGTGCGGGGGCCGTGGGGCGGCTTCGTGCCATGGCCGCGGGCCTGTGATCGCTCTCGGCGCCGTCGGCGGCTCTCGGGCCGTCCTGGGGGCGATCGGCGCCTCGCTGCTCGGGTTCGGCCGGGCCGTGCTGATGTTCCCGCTCGTCGCCCTTCGCGCGATCCCGGCGGCGCTGATGCTGCTCGTCGGGAACCCGGTCGGCCTGACGATCGCCGCGCTCGTCACCGCCTTCGCCGCCCTCGGCGTTTGGGTGTCGAACAACTCGGCCGGGATCGTCACGTTCTTCTCGTCGTTCGGCGAGGCGTTCATGAAGGCGCTCGGCCCTGGCGCGGCCGGGGCTGTGACCTCGATCGTCTCCGGGCTGCAGTCGGTTTGGGACGCGGTCAATAAGGTTCTCGGCCCGATCGACGAGGTCGGCACCAAGTGGAAATCTTGGGGCGAGGGCGCCGGTCAGGCGGCGGCGGCCGTCGTCAACGCGATCTCGGCGCTTCCCGGTCAGGTCGCGGCCGTCGGCGGGCAATTCGCATCGGCGATGACGGCTCTCGGGCAACAGGGCTGGAATGCCTTCAAGGCGATCAATTGGGCGAGCCTCGGTTCGGCGCTGATCGAGGGGATCGTGAGCGGTGTCACTGGCGCCGCTGGCCGTCTGGCCGCCGCGGTCGGTGCCGCCGCGTCCGGTGCCCTGGCGCGTGCCCGGAGCGCGAGCGGCCTCGGTGGCGGCGCCCCGGCGGCTCCCGCGTCCGGCCCGGCCATTGCCGGCGCTCGCGCCCTCGGCGGCCCGGTCCGCTCGCGCGCCCCGTACCTCGTCGGCGAGCGTGGCCCGGAGATCTTCGTTCCGAGCAGCGCCGGCAGGATCGAGACAAACAACTCTTATCGGCGCCTCGCGTCGGCCGGGAGCCTCGAAGCCAAGACCGGGCTTCGGGCGCCGTCGGCGAGCGACGTAGGGCAGGCCGGGGCGGGAGGCTCGTCGAACACGACGCACGTCACGCGCGGCGACCTCAACGTTCAGATGCACATTCAGGGCGGTGGGGGCGGGAACGCCGATATCGCCCGCGAGGCCGAGCGCGCCGTTCGCCGCGTGCTCGAAAGGTACGAGTCCGAACAACGCGGTCTTCTGAGCGACTGAGAGAGGAAACGAGAATGAAGATGTTTTACAATGGGCAGATCGCAAAGCCGCATCCGACCCTGGCCGATTGGTGCCTTTTGCCGGGCGGCGGCGAGACCCTGAAGGCAAATGCTCGGAAGTATGATATGCTGATCGAGGGCGAGACGCCCCCGGTTGCAAAGCTCCCGCCGAAGCCGACCGTATCCCTGGCTTGCCCGAAGCCCGTCGCGCCCCCGCCGTCGGCTGCCGTTCTGGCCGATCGGGCACGGATGCAAGAGATCATCGTGCTCGCGAACTCCGTCGGCGCGTCTGCCGAGGCGAGCGAGGCGATCCGGTCCGGCATGTCGGTCGACGCGTTCCGGGACGTGCTAGCGGCTCGCGCAGTCCTCGCGGCGGGAAGGTTGGCTCGGGGACGGTAGAATCAATTTCGAGGCAGTAGCTCGTGCCCCGGCGCGTGATCCGATCAGCCGGGTACGTTTAGCCTTTATCACTAAGGCGTTCGGGTGGGTTCAAGCGACGACGGCGGGGATTGTCGTTTTCAACCGTGGAGCCTCATCACTAGGACCTGCTCTCGACCCTTCTCGGACCCTAAAAAGGTCCGCTTCGCAGAAGGTGATGGGGGATGACCTACGACCGGTTTGGGCGGTTTTCCGCCGGTCTGCTTTTGGGCAGCAATCGATAGAACCGGACATCGCCTCCGCGCCCGCTCGCGACCCCATCCGGACCTTCGGCGGAAGTGGCTCGAATGTCCGCATTGTGGATCCTGCTCACCACCGCGGTCGCCTCGGGGAGGCGCCATCTTGCACCGGCAGACCGGAAGGAACTGTGGGTGTGACGACAACCAGCCGCCAGAAGTGTGAGCCTCCAGTGATGTGGGCCGATCATCGTGCGTTCGCAATCAGCTGAAGAGAATTTGCAATCTGATTCTGCTTGACGTTTGCGATGACGCTGTAGGCGTCGACCCGCGCTAGGGCTCGCCCTTTTCCAGCTTTCGGCCCCTCAACGAACCCAAACGTCAACTTGTCGACATTCTTATTTCCAGCGCTTACGTTCGGCGCAGTGCCTGCGAATGACGTCAACATCCAGCTCGGGCCAGTCGGCGTGAGTTGACTGTCGACAGTGAACGTAATCGAGCCACCGAAGACGCCGGTATCCTTCGTCGAATCCCATTTCTGGAAGAAACCTGAGGACGTCGCCAATTGAAACATCTGAGCGATCCCTAGGGTCCCAGAAAGATTGGTATCTGCGGGCAAGTCACACAATTTGCTACGTGGTGTTCGAGCAAGCTCTTCCATCGAAAAGGTAAGATAGGTGGTGAAGTTCTGCTCACGGGATTTCTCGAAGGAAAATCCAGTTGCGATCGAAACCGCTCCCTGAGGGAACGAGAAAGATGGAGCGATCTTACCGTCCTGCGTTACCGACAGGCTTAATTCTATCACAGCCTGAATATCGCGATCAGCGATCAATAGCCTATCGATGTCCTCGCCCTCTGGTGACGCGATCTCAATTAGTTCACAGCGGATACGTCGTACGATTGATGAGACCGTGGGAACCGGAGAACCCGACGTAGAAGGCATGTGCGGGATGTCGAAGGAGGGGACGACATTCGCGCATCCGCCGATCTGAATAGACGCCGCAACGATCGCAAGCATGGGAATGAGGCTCGTCGAAATTCGAGACACGCTCATTTCCTCTTCTTCTCAAGGTAAAACTTGAACTCATCACTGTATTCATCAAACAATACTCCCCATATCACCCGACTTACGGTGTCGGGGCCATAGACATAGTTTCCTCCACGTTTGTAGAAGATGTATCCGGTTGCCTTCGGTGGTCCGTTGTATCGCTCATCAGCATCCAGTTCTTTCAAGCGCCTCACAACGGGGAGATCGTCCCCCGACGGACGAGTGAAATCCCGTGGATCAGGCCTGAACGACGCCCACTGAACGTTGTTCCTCACAAAATCAGCAGGAACGGCCGCCTTGTCTCTAATTGATTTGAGCCATTCAAGCAGACGCTCAATAATATCTATAAAGACGAATAGCAATTTCGCCTCCGTCGGCTGAAGCTCGGCCAGGAGATCAGTAATCAGTTGGCGATGCAATGGCGGTTTTGAAATTGATAGTGAATAGGACCGGATTGCCGCCGATTGCATGTGGACGGCATGCGGAGCCTTCCAGGGAATAGCTTCATCAGCAAAGTGGCTCTCGAGGCGCCCTCTTGAACGAAAGGCCTACGGGCGAATCGCTGGTACTCCTAACCCGGGCGCGCTCCGCAGCCGTCGCCGGTGCTGCGGCGGCCAGAGCTGGGACGTACTACATGCGCGGCGTGCTCTGCTGGGGGGTTGCCCCGCTCTGGGGCTTCGCGGCGCTGGCGGGGGGCCTCCTCGCGGGCAGCCTGCCGACGTTACTCGGAGTCGGCGCCATGGCAGCTTTCATGGCGTGGTCCTGCAAATGGTTGTTCGCCAAGGCGCGGGGCTAACGTCGCGACCTAGCCGAGAAGTTTTAGTCCCGCCTAGGCACCACAGACTGCACGTTTGGCACTGATATCAGAGGCAGGCTGCCGCAACGACAGCAAGGGCGAAGCCAAGTGACTGAACCTGTTGGCGCCGGGCGCGCTCGGGCCGGAGTACTTCCAGGAGATGGCTACCCTCGCGGAGGCCGACCCCCACGATGCGAGCGCCATGGAGGCAGTAATGACGCGATACGGCCTGATCTCGAGCGGGCATGGATGAGCGAACCTCCTCCCGGGTTGGTGGGGCGAATGCGTCGTTCCTGATTCCTGACCGTATGACGTTCGTTTTCCCACCCGGAGCTGGAGTTGCCGGTTGGCAGACGGATGGCTGCTTTTGGGAAGTGCCTACGACTGTTCGCGCAGCTGCTATGGGTCGGATCCGGAACGTCTGCTGTAGGACGAAAGGTCAAAGTCTGGTGGCAAGGTTGTTCGCTTGCGCCGAAGATTGGCCCCTACGGCTGTGTCACCCCTGCGGTGACCGCCAACCAGCTGACTTAGCCTCGTCTTCGCTGCAGAACATGCGCTCACCGGAGCCGGTGTCGATCACCGCGCGGTCGTAGTCGCTGGTCCCGGGCAGGAGATAGATCTCGTCGCCTTTCCGCGAGATGTTGCCCTTAATCGCACAGGCTGCCTGCGCCGGCGCTGGCGTAGCGGCAGGGGGCTTCTCCATCTCGGGCCTAGTCTCGACGCCACCCGCACGCTCGGCGCGCCGCGAGCGGTTTGCGCGAATCGCGCCGCACCTGCCAACCGACACGCGGGGCAAGGAGCGCGTAGATGATCGGCGCGTGATTAGCGGCATCGTCCATGTGCTCAAGTTTGGAGGGCGCTGGACGGACGCAGCACACGAGATCTATGGGCCGAAGAAGACCCTCTACAATCGCTTCGTGCGCTGGGCAGCCAAGGGGGTCTGGGTCGGGCTGCTCGAGGCCCTCGCCAAAGCCGGCGGACCGCCGTCCCAGAAACTGATCGACCCCACCGCCTAGAAAGCCCACCGCTGCGCCGCTGGACGCAAAGGGGGGAGCAGAGCCAAGCCATCGGTCGCTCCCGGGGCGGGCGCACGACCAAGATCCATGCGCTTACCGGCCGTGACTACCGTCCGCTCGCCTTACCGCTTACACGCGGTGAAGCCACAGATTCAAATATCGGCTTGCTGCTGTTAAAGCGCTTGCCCCCTTCTCGCATCGCGTTGGCCAGCAAGGGCTACGAATGCGCCGCCGTCCGCCGACAGTTCGTGGGGGCCAAGGCCGCACCCCAACATACCGATCAAGCATGGCCGGCGCGGACATTCGTGCTTCTCGCTGGTCCGAGATCGCGATCGCAACGCCATTGATCGCGCGCTCAGGTGGCGCAAAAACTTCCGCAGCTTCACCATTTGATATGATCGGCTCGCCCGAAACCGACTCGCCGCCATCTGCCCCACGGCCACCGCCACTAACTCATTATGAATTTAACGGGCAACCAGTGGGCAAATTATTCGTGCTAATCGGAGAACGCTTACACTAAAATCAAATGGATAACTCCTCAAGTCATTCTCTCAAAATGCAATTTTATACAGATATAGGGCATTCTGTACTCTTGATCTCGAAGCCATGATAGATATCTCTATCCATATGAGTCCTTAAAAATCTATAGATCACGCTCTTGAATCGCACAAATCGCTCTCCCTGGTAGTCAATTGACAGCAGCAGGGCAGCTTGAGCGTCGTTATCGCTGAGCGACATCGGGGAGATATAGACTCCGTTCATCGTGTAACCGATTTTCTTGTGCTTGGGTGACGCCTCAAACTGAGGCCACATACCGATAAAATTTTCTACGTCGATTACATTATATATCGGACACTCGCTCTGCATTACACTTTCCACCAGCATTAAATCTTTACTCTTGAACAACTTAACGCCTCCGAAACTCAGCCACTTCGGAAAAAAAACTACAACCTCAGAAGAAATTTCAGCCGGCACCCTGGCTGTTTTGTCGCCGAACTTCATTAGCTGCACGGGCACCCTATCTTCAGAGGAGAGCTTTGCCAGGTTACGGGTATATAAATACCATCTTTGCCTTAAGTCTTTATCTTTGATCTTGTTAATCGCGGAGCTAAAAACTGTCCCGTCACTGATGCAGGCACTTTGTTCAATTACCTCGTCGTATACGATCTCGAAAGCGCCGGCTCTTGAAGCCGGACCGACGTAATTCAGGCATTCCAGGAAAACTTCCAACGCGGACTCAAAATCGTCCAGGCTGTGAAAGGCGTGCGCGACAGATAAGTGATTCAAAAATAGTTGATGCGGCATTCTATAACTGCGCCAAATCCGTTTCGATCTGGTCGAAAAAGCCTGTCGGCCAATGTTTTAAGCGACCACGGGGATCGATAATCGTCTTAACCGGGTTCACGCCCCTTCTCTCCTCGTACAATTGGTTTGTGGAGGACAATGCATTCCGATCAAAGAAATAAACAGCAGCACTGTCGCTTGGAAGTATGCCCTTCTTGATCGAAAGCCTAACGCCATTGAGAACATGATCACTATGAGTTTCGATTATAACTTGCACGCCAGCGGCTGCGGTTACTGCTAAAAATTGGCCCATCATGGACTGCGCCGCTGGATGCAGGTGCGCCTCTGGACTATCAATATAAATCGTTTGGCCTTTTCTGGCTATCAAACAGGCCACTATAATCGGGAAAGCATAGCTTAGACCGTAACCGACGTTCTCCGGTCGCCTATATACCTCGCGCTCGCTTGTTCGAAATTCTAGCTGTACAAAATCGCTATTGGCGATGATCGCCGCGTTTGCTTCGAACCCGCCGAACAAGCTTTGGCCCCAAGCGTTGACTTGCCTACGAAGTGTCTTGGCTGGATCGTTCGAACACATTCGCTCAGGATCTATGTCATCGTCTAGCAACTTGGCGAACCACCAGGGTGCCAGTTCACCAGCTATGCCAACCCATCCGCGCAGCGGCTCAGAAACTTTTGGAGTAGGGTAAAGCTCGCGGCCAGAAGATCGAAGTGCGCCTATGACACTAAGCTCACGGATATCCTTGATTAGGTTGCTTGCAGCCTCATTGCTGATTCTCGCCGGCATTAACCCCTTAGCTGAACTAGGTCGGATTTTGTGTGAGACCGTAACATTGCCAGTTGTTTTTCTGATTTCGGAGATGACAGCTCTCGAATTTTCGTTGTCCTCGTCTTGGGTTAGCACCCACTCAATCTTGATGTCTTTGGTATGGGCACCAATCTGAAATTTTGGCCGCTCTAATTCCAAATCTCCTAGCAAATCGCTGAACGAGCCAAGCTGCACCAAGCGTCCCGACAATGATAACTTCGCGCCGTCCGGATCTTCGCGAAGCTTCTGTGAGACCAACAATAGTCCTTGCATCGATGATGTTTTACCCCCGGCATTGAAGCCGCTGAGTAACGTCAGCGCCGGAAGATCAATCGAAAGATTGTTGTGGCATTTAAAATTTACAAGACTAAGCCCGGATATCATTGCATTGCGCCATCAATTGTCTCAGAAAACATTTGGAATCGGGTTGTAATCGCGTTCGTGCTATTCGTTGAATACGTTATTGCCAAATTAAAGTCATCGTCGTTCAAAAGATCGATGACTAGTTTCTTTACCTTATTCGCCTGCCTTCTGCCAAAGCTACCTTCAATATCGCTGAAATACACTGACATTACATCAAACAAAGCAATGTTTAATATGGTTCTTTTGGCGTTCGGAGCATCTTCACGTAGAGATTTCCGAAAACAATGCGACCCAAAAAGATCGATATTATGTCTCATCGAATTTTCGAGGCTTTTTGCGAGCTCATTCAAACTTCTGGAGCTCATCGTATTCATTTCTTCGAGAGATTTACTTAGAAAACCATCCATGTCGCCGCGGTACGTTTCATATCCGAGCAATTTGAAAGCGCAAAACCGATTTAAGGCTTCTCGATCGCGCATAGATTTCGGATCTAAAGATTCTCCGGTTGCGTCTCTGAATAAATCTAACTGCGCCAGTTTCTTCAGTAACTGCGTAGCGGTCCCACTATATAAGCTATTCCGCATTTGCTGACGACTCAATGGAACGCCGCTATTAACTCGGTCGAAAATATCTAATTTCGCTCGCTCGGGAGCTCGCGAATCCAGGATGTAGAAAACTAACTGAGTGTCTTCAATTCGTTCCTGAAGCTTCAACGGCAGATCCTTAAAACGCTTTCCATCCAACGTGTTCCCGCTGCCACTCGAGCCATCGGTGTTCAACCCGCGCAGTGCGAAGCTATTTTCGGAATATCTCAATAGCGTCGTGAGCCGCTGCAAACCATCGACGACTATTACAGTTCCATCGACGGCTTCAGCTACGTAAAAAACCGGCAAGGGGATTCGCATCAAACACGATTCGATCAATTTCGACTGCTTCTCGATACTCCAGACAAAATCACGCTGAAAATCGGGGTTAAGTTGATAGCGATTGTTTTTGATCCTTTTCACCACCTCGCTTACCGATCTTTCTTCTTTTCGGACGAAGACGCTGTCGAGCGGGTAATCCGCCCAACCTGAAGAGTGGGCTTCGTCCAAGCCTTCGATTGATTCGTCGTCGCTCATTCTGTTACTCTGCCGCTGGTCATATATTTCCCATCATACAGCTGCCTATAACATCTATGCCCCGCTTCGGTGTAGTGATCCGAGGTTTGATCGGTTTCAATCGCGCATTTTTTGTCGATCACTCGTGTCAGGTTCGGTCCAACTGGCACGATCGGACGTCCGCGGAGCAAAGGCGAGCGGCTGCCCGCACAGGCTGCGATCCTCGCTGGAAAGTACGCGCACTGGCATGCGGTCGTGGTGCGCGGCTGGTACGAGGCAGGCGAGCGCACGATCGAGATCGCCTCGGACACTGCGGTGTGGCGGCACGGAGGTTTGCCCATCGTACCCATCCGCCCGGTTCTCATCCGCGGTCTTAAGGCGCGCTACCCGTCTCAGGCTCTGCTCTAATCCGACGCGCGAGCCCGCGCGGATCTTAGGGTGGTACGGGGCTGGACCATCGAGGTCACCTTTCAGGAAACGCGCGCCCATCTTGGGGTGAAGACGCAGCGGCATTGGGTCCGACACGGCGATCGCCCGCGCCACGCCCCGCCTACTCGCCCTGTTGTCGATCATCACACTGCTGGCCGCACGCCTCTTAGCTCGCCAACGGGGGCACGCCGCGGCAGCCGCGTGGTACACCAATCCGTGCCCAACCTGAGCCGCCTCTCTGGCAGCCGTGCGCTGTGCGATCTGGTGCGAGCGGATTTTGGCAACATAACCGCTCCGACGCGACCGAACAAAACCCTGATTCCGGTTGTCCGCACCTCAGCCGAGGCGCTATGTCACGCCGCATGAATGGCCAAAGTTGAGTTGAGAGGGGACGCTCGTGCCGCGCGCAGTGGCTCGGTTGGATAGGCGAACAGCTGTTCGGCGGCCATCTGCAGCACGGCTTCCTGCGCGTGAAACATGCCAGGGCGCTGATGGTGAACGGCAACCCGGTGGTCGGCGTCGAGCTCAACCGGATCGTATTCGACCGGTTCAGCGGCTACCGGACGAAGCCGGGTCAGACCTGGTGGCTGCCGGTCTGGAGGTTCGCGGTACGGGACGGCAGGTTAGTGAGCTACAGACTGCGAGCGCGGAGCGGCTCGGGCTTTTGCCCGTCCGGCAGGATCTCTTGAAGGTGTGCCCGGACCATCTCAGCCGAGAACAGCTTGGGAATGAAGCGGGCTCCGTCCGACAGTTCTCCGGGCTCAGGGCGGATGTCGCCGGACGCGACCACGATGGAGATGTGAGGCCAACGGCCGGCCACCTCGTGGGCGATTTCGAACCCGTTGCGTAGGCCGGGCAACTTCAGCCCTGTGAACAGCAATACGATATCTCGCTGATGCTCGTTCAGCAGGATCAGAGCTTTGTCTCCGTCGATGGCTTCGAAGGTGCGGAACCCCGCCTCCTGCAAAATGTCCACCGCTCCCATCCGGATGACACCGTCGCCGTCCACCACCAGGGTGTAAGGCGTCGACTGATCAGCGGGCTGGTTCATTCTGGGGTAAGTTTCAGCTCGCGGGAAAGGTTCGACCCGAGCGCACTCGTAGTTGTAGGCTGAGCCATCGGAGTGCTGTCCACTACGACCCGGATCATCTCGGACCGGTTCTCAAGCATCGCGGCCAGTGGCTCGCCGCCCAGCGTTTTCCAGCCGGATCGGCGGCAAGCCGCATTGGCCGCGCGAAGCTTAGAACGCCTAACAGAACGGCACCGTGAGCGTCGATGTGCGTTGGTGCGGCATGGCCCGCGCTATTCTTCCCGACGGTCTTCGGAGCGAGATCGCCCCGCTGCTTCCGCCGCCCCGGCCGCGTCCGAAGGGCGGGCGACGGCCCATCGAGAACCGAGCGGCCCTGACCGGTATCCTGTTCGTGCTGCGCTCCGGACTGCCGTTGGAGATGCTGCCGGCCGAGATGGGCTGCGGCTCGGGCATGACGTGCTGGCGCCGCCTGCGCGACTGGCAGGCGGCGGGTGTCTGGACGCGCCTGCATCACGTGCTGCTGGGGTGACTTCACGCGGCCGGTCAGCTCGACTGGAGCCGGGCCAGCTTGGACAGCGCGTCTGTACCGGCGAAAAAGGGGGTTCTGCCACCGGCCCGAACCCGACGGATCGGGGCAAACCGGGGACCAAGCGCCACCTCGTCGTCGATGCCCGCGGCACGCCCCTCGGCCTGACCTTCACGGGGGCCAACCGCCACGACAGCGTAATGATGGCCCCGACCCTCGATGCGATCCCGCCCGTGCGAAACGGCCGGCGCGGTCGCCCACGCCGCCGTCCCCACAAGCTTCATGCCGACAAGGCCTACGACGCCTGCGCCCGTCGCCAGGAGTGCCGCGCCCGGGGGATCGTACCCCGCATCGCTCGGCGCGGGATCGACAGCAGCGAGAAGCTCGGGCGGCACCGCTGGGTCGTCGAGCGAACCCACGCCTGGTTCAGCCGCTTCCGGCGCCTGCCCGTCCGCTACGAGCGACGCGCCGACATCTACGAAGCCTTTACCAAACTCGCGGCCAGCCTCATCACCCTCAACCAAATCAGGCGGTTCTGTTAGGCGCTCTTAGTCGCGGCGTTGCTGCCCGTTTAACGGCACGCCCGGCGCTCTAAGCACCGTCGGCGTGTCGGCAAGCTCGAATTTGAGGAACGAAAAAAGATTGAGGATGAGATGCGGATCGAAGTCGAGCGCCGGCTTCAAGCGGCGTGTGACGACCGCGCCAGGGCCGGGCTCCCGCCGCCCGTGAGCGTTGACGCGCTGCGGGCGATTGTGCGAAGCGACCTTCTCGCGGAGATCGAGGCCCAGCACGTGGCTCAGAAGGCCGCCGCCAAGCCTAAGCCGGCCTCTGCCGCACCCAAGCCCCCCCCGTCCTCTCGCCGACGATCCCGACCCGGCAGGCGCCAGTTGCGATGCCCCCAAGCCCACGACGCCGCCGAAAGCGACGGGGATGAACCTCCTGTATGAGATGGCTCGGCAGGGTAACCGGATCGAGCCGATTCTTCCTTCGCTCCGTGCCGCGCCCCCTGCGCCGGCTCGAAAACCGAGCACCGACCCGGGTGAGACGGCCGCGCGCGTGATCCTCGAAGCCGCGCGGGTCGCGCGGGGCCGGTAGTCGCGCGGCACGGCCGACGGCCACGACCGTGCCCAATACGTTTAGCCGTCAATTAAAGCCGCCTGAGGCGGGCTCGGGCGGCGACGGCGGGGATTGTCCCCCTCGGCGCTGGCGGCGGCTCACAGGCCTCCCTCGAAGCGGCTGTCCGCACCCTCCGATAGGGTTCCGATCTACACCGTTCGAAATGTCTCGGTCGCGACCGCAAGCAAGGCCTGAGCGGCGCCTAGCGATGAAGAGTAAGTTGCATCCGCGGCTCGTAACTGGTTCGAACGCTTCACCTGCACGGTAAGAGTCGGAAGCTTCACAAGAATCCGGTCGACCAAGTCAGGCGGTAGCTCGATCAGACCCGTCGAGCCTGTGAAAAGGCGAGCAATTTGTGCCGCGCCGAATCCCGCACGAAGATAGTCGCACAGGTACTCGGGATGAACCTTGTTCTGATTCACGCGAATGAGCGTCACATGACCGTCAAATATCGCGGGCTTATCGCCCCGATACACGGCGCATTTTCCGAGAGTACCGTCTCCAGTCGACGATAGAAGAACGTCGCCATCCTGCACGTGAACCGACTTCATGTCGTCGTACACGCTCTTCTCTATATAATCACCATCTTCCAAGACCAAGCCGTGCTTGCTGATGTTAGTACCCGCCTTTATAACAAGAGCATGACCATCCACATCATCGACATACAGACTAGAACTAGGACTTTTCCCGCGCTTAGTCTTTAATGTATTTATAGTTTCTATGCTTTCCGCCCCGTCTTCAAGAAGTTTGTCGAGTTGCGTTGTTATTTTGGCATCCCAGTACTTCAAGTCGAAGCGCTTAGTAGGGTCTTTGGCGAGCTCAACGGCAGACCGAGTGAACCATCGCCACTGCGATGTCTGCTTAGCGGCCCCTATCTTCTGTCGAGACTTGCCATGATATTCTTTCGAGATCTCGTCGACGATACTCTTAAAATCAAGGTTGCGGATAGGCTCTCCCGATCCTTGATATCCTATAGTCTGAACGTCGAGGAAGAAAACCGGATATTCGTCATCCAGGTCGGGCACGGGAGCGTCCCGCTTCGTCATATGAAGCACTGATGACTTTACGTTGATCTTGTTCGGCTTGAACGTGACGTCGGGCAGTCTCACGATACTCTTTATCACCATATGTTCCATGATATATCCGCGAAGCGCGGCCGCCTGTTCAGTGTTCAGCAGCCCTTCGTCGATGACAGTGCAAATCTCGCCACCCGGTTTAACAGCCTGGATCATTTTCTGAAGAAATAGAATTTGACCTTTCGCCCCCTTTACCGGGAAATGGCCTAGATCATCGGCGGCCATCGCTTCTGTTTCAGAAGTTCCGAAAGGCGGGTTCGTGATGATCAGATCAATATCAGGGCTTGTTATACTCCAAATCTTCGAGGTCGAAGCAAGCGTGTCTTTGTATCGAATATTCGAATGCCCGTCGCCCGCTATAATCATGTTCATTTTCGCGGATGAAGCTACGCCTTCGTGAGCGTCCGCCCCAAAAAAGACGTTCTGCTTCATTTTGTTGACAAGGACGTCTCGACGGCTGGCGTTTATTTTGCCGTCGCCGAGCATATCGTCGGCCTGTTCAACCGCGTTCAACATGAACGCAACGAGGAAGCCGCCCGTCCCGCAAGCCGGATCAACAACACGCATGTCGCCGGTCAAGGCTAGAGTATTGATCACCTTCTCCCGTCCGACCATGCCCTGCATAAGGTCGACTAGCGCCCGAGGGGTAAAATACTGCCCGAGTTTTTTGCCTTTGAGGGTCGCTCGAACGAAGTACTCAAAGGCCGCGCCCTTCGTATCAGCACGGCTGTCGCGGAACGATACGGCGGCAAGCTCTTGAACGATCTTCTGAAAAGTCTTGGCATTCTTTAGATAAAAGTCCTCTCGAATAACGTCTCCGTATGGGGTCTTTTTCTTTACGTCGTCGAGCATCGAGACCGCCGCCGTCTTCACTTGGTCAGCCTCGGCGTCAGGTTTTTCGGCTAATTCGTGAAAGCGATACGTGTAAGTAAGGGTAGTGCCTTCGCTGTCCGCTTTTTCTTCGAGCAGCTTAAGAAAAAGCAGCTTTGCGAAGTCGGTAAACGCGTGATCTTCGTTCCGCTCGATCTTCCGAATGGTGTTGTGGCAGCGGGCAAAAAGGGCGTTAAGCTGTTTCAGGGGCAGGCCGGGCCTGAACGGCAGCGACGAGTCTTTCGCTAACGGCACCTCGGTAAGTGTCGGGTCTTTTCGAAGCGCCTTCAGGGCGTCCGGAAGTTCTTTCTTGCTAGGAATCTTATCGCTTAGCTTGCCGTTCCAGCGGATGCGCTTCCCGGACGTGGAATTGTAGCTCTCGAACTGAGTGCCATTCGTCAGGACGACAAAAGGAGCTTTCACGTCCGCGCCGTAGGCGACGGCTTGATCACGGTCTTTTTGGGAAAGGGTCTTCGCGATGCGTTTCGCCTCCACGAGGAAAGCGATTTTCCCCGAATGGCGGACAAGAATATCGATGAAACCGAGGTTCGCCCTCGCCGATCCGCTGGTTGGGTACTCGAAAGTGAAATCCGTCTGTACGTCGAACCCGCGTCGCGTCAGGTACGGGATGATTTTTTTGATGACGGTTTCGGTTTCGCTCGCTGTCGCCACAGTGAACCCTTGCTCGATTTTAGGCCTCGTGAAGCCATTCTTAGATCCCGCGGCTCGGTAAGGAGAGGGCTGAGGCGCCTTCGCGGGCGATTAAGAACGGCTGAGGCTTCTACGCCGCTACCTCGCCGGACCGCCCGATTGCACTCTGGAAGCCGAGCGCCGAGGTTGGTTAGGGGTATCCGGGGACGGGCCGGGAGACCTTACGAACGGCGGATAGCGGGAGGCGTGGCCTTCTGCCCCATGGTCCGGGGCGAAGTCGCTTCAGCGCCCGCTTACCGATGGAGGGCTAACTGTGGTCGCACGGGGCGAACGCCGGGGCGGATGAAGGAGATAGGCCATCCGTGGTTTCTAGGGCGCCGTGGCCGCCCGCGCGATGCTTGACGAGGGGAGGCCCGGTTCGGGGGTCAGGTCAGGACGGCTTTCCATGGCCTCGCCAAACAAACTATCGTCAGTGGTATGGCCGCCCCTGACGATCCCGCCCCGAAACACCTTCCCCGCGTCCTGTCGAAGGCAGACGCCGCCGCCTACTGCGCATTGACGGAGAAGGGCTTCGATCAATGGGTGAAGACCGGCAAGTTACCTCGCGCGATGAAGGGCACCCGACGATGGGACAAGGTCGCAATTGATTATGCGATCGACCGCATGTCCGGCGTATCTCGGGACGCTCCGCCGTCGAAGCCGAGCAGCCTTCAAACCTGGATCGAGAAAGACAAGGCGCGGAAGGCAGCCGACAGGGCTCGATACGCGAAGATCGACCAAAAGTGCCTTAACCCGCAACGGCGCAGCAAACTTTAAAACCGTGTGCCATTCGTGTGCCACGGAACAACCGGAGTGGTTCGTACGAAGCGCCGGAATGCTTCGTAACGCGTTGAAAAAGATCAATAATTTTGTAGAGGAAGCTGAACGGTCCGAAAAACGCGGGATCGAACGCTAAGCTATTCAGATTGCTAAGGAAATTCGAGCCCGCGGGCACTTTCGGGCCAGCTTGGGAAGCTGACGTTCTACCACTGAACTACGCCCGCGACACGATCGGTGCGGTGTTCTCGGCACCGACGAGGCCGCAGCGCCGTCGGGGCTCCGCGCGCCCGTGTACGGGACCGATCTAGCAGCCCCGCGGCGATGGCGTCAAACGGGGTTTTGCGGTTTCGACAGGATCGGCGGCCCGTGGCCTCCGCGACGTGACGTGCGGAGCCGGGATCGGGTCAGGCGACGCGGGACAGTTTTCCGGGCTGGGCCTCGCGCGCTTCGCGCGCGGCGTCGTAGGCGCGGTTGCGCAACGCCGTCTCGCTCGGGAGTTGGTCGATCACGGTGCCGGAATTCGGATCGACCACCTGGAACACGATCGAACTGGTGTCCGGATCCTGGATGTAGCGCGCCTTGTCGCCGGCCGGGGCGATGTCGAGCTTCACCGCGGGTTCGAGCGGGGTGGTCGCGTCCTGCGCCGGCGTGTTCTGCTGCGTGACGGCCGAGGCCGCGGATGCCGCGAGGGCGTCGAGACCCTGCGGCCCCGGCGTCGTCGCACTGAGCGGACGGATATCCATGGCTGATCTCCTACGATCCTGTGATCGGGGGATTCAGCGGATCTGGCGCCTAAGCGTTCGTTAACACCGCCCCCCGCCGGGCGGGATGGGCGCTGCCGGTCCGGACTCGCGATGAAGATCGGGTTACCGGATCAGGATAAATTGACCGGCACGCCCCGCCCTGAACGGGCGAGGCGTGCCCGGCCCTCACTCGGCGGCGTCGACGTAGAGCTTGCCGCCCTCGGCCAGGAACTCCTGCGACTTCGCCCGCATGCCGGCTTCGGCCTCGGCCTTGGACATTATCGGCGACGCGCCCACCACCTCGCCGGCCTCCTCCATCGCCAGCACCTCGGCGCGGAGATCCTGCGTAATCTTCATCGAGCAGAATTTCGGGCCGCACATCGAGCAGAAATGCGCGACCTTGTGGGCGTCCTTGGGCAGGGTCTCGTCGTGGTAGCGGCGGGCCGTATCCGGATCGAGGCCCAGGTTGAACTGGTCCTCCCAGCGGAAGTCGAACCGGGCGCGGCTGAGCGCGTCGTCGCGCAGCTGGGCGGCCGGGTGGCCCTTGGCGAGGTCGGCGGCGTGGGCGGCGATCTTGTAGGTAATCACGCCGGTCTTCACGTCGTCCCGGTCCGGGAGCCCGAGATGCTCCTTCGGGGTGACGTAGCAGAGCATCGCGGTACCGAACCAGCCGATCATCGCGGCGCCGATGCCCGAGGTGATGTGGTCGTAGCCGGGGGCGATGTCGGTGGTCAGCGGGCCGAGGGTGTAGAACGGCGCCTCGCCGCATTCCCGCAGCTGCTTCTCCATGTTGACCTTGATCTTGTGCATCGGCACGTGGCCGGGGCCCTCGATCATCACCTGGCAGCCCTTGTCCCAGGCGACCTTGGTCAGCTCGCCCAGCGTCTCGAGCTCGCCGAACTGCGCGGCGTCGTTGGCGTCGGCGATCGAGCCCGGGCGCAGGCCGTCGCCCAGCGAGAACGAGACATCGTAGGCCCGCATGATGTCGCAGATCTCGTCGAAATGCTCGTACAGGAACGATTCCCGGTGCCCGGCCAGGCACCAGCGCGCCATGATCGAGCCGCCGCGCGAGACGATGCCGGTGACCCGGCGGGCGGTGAGCGGCACGTGGGCGAGTCGCACGCCGGCATGGATGGTGAAGTAATCGATGCCCTGCTCGGCCTGCTCGATCAGGGTATCCTTGAACACCTCCCAGTCGAGCTTCAGCGGGTCGCCGCCGACCTTCTCCAGCGCCTGGTAGATCGGCACGGTCCCGATCGGCACCGGGCTGTTGCGGATGATCCACGAGCGGATGTTGTGGATGTTGCGCCCGGTGGACAGGTCCATGACCGTGTCGGCGCCCCAGCGGATCGACCAGACCAGCTTCTCGACTTCCTCGGCGGCCGACGAGGTGACGGCCGAGTTGCCGATATTCGCGTTGATCTTGACCAGGAAATTCCGGCCGATCGCCATCGGCTCCAGCTCGGTGTGGTTGATGTTGGCCGGGATGATCGCCCGGCCGCGGGCGATCTCGTCGCGCACGAATTCGGGGGTGATGAACGGCGGGACCGAGGCGCCGAAACTCTGGCCGTCGGCGAGCGTGGCCTCGGCGCCCGCCAGCATGGCGTCGCGGCAGGCATTCTCGCGATGGGCGACGTAGATCATCTCCTCGGTGATGATCCCGGCCCGGGCGAACTCGTACTGCGTCACCATCTGGCCGGGACCCGCCTTGCGGATCGTCCGCTCGGCCGGGCAGGGGGCCACGAGCTTGTCGCCGGCGAAGCCGTTATCCTCGGGCTTGACCGCGCGGGGCTCGACGGCGGCGTAGCCGCGCGCAGCGATCCAGGGCTCGCGCACGCCGGGCAGGCCGGCGGTGAGGTCGATGCGCGCATCGGTCTCCGTGTAGGGGCCCGACGGATCGTAGACCCGCACCGGCTCCTCTTTCGGATCGGACAGGACGATCTCGCGATAGGGGACGCGGATGTCCGACCGGCCCGCCGGGCTCGCATAGACCTTGCGCGATCCGGTGACCGGACCGGTGGTCACGGTCTCCGGGCTGCCTTTCACGTCCTTGGGAAGAACGGGTGCGTTCATCGTGGGCCTCTCCTCGTGTTGGAGTGCTCCGGACCACGCGATGGCTGAGATGAGATCCGGCCGCACGCAGGCAGCCGCAGGTTCCCGTCCCTCCGCCGGTATGAGCCGGATCAGGTTCAAGGGTCAGGGCAGCGTGCCCAATCTCAGCCCCCTGCAGGGCCCCCCTCGGAACGGTTCAAGACTCGGCCCCGGCAAAGGGTTTGTCAATGCTGCGGCAAGCGCGGAGGCTGACAGGACAGTGGGACTCGGTCTCAATGCTCCGGCGGACCCGCCGACAATGCGGTGAGGCCGCGCGCTGTCGGATCGGACTTGCCTCCCGGGCAGGTGAAACGCGGCTATAACCTTCGCCGCCTGAAGCCGCCGAACATCGCCGATGCGCATCCTGCTCCTGCTGCTGGCCGTCGTGGCCCTGATCTATCTGGCCGCGCTCATCGCACTCGCGGTGCTCCAGCGGCGGCTGATCTATCCCGGCGCCGCCTGGAAGGGTGAGCACGCGATCGGCCGCTTCACCCCGCCCGGGACCGAGCCGATCACCCTGACCACGGAGGACGGCGAGCGGCTCTTCGCCCTGTGGCGGGCGCCGAGGCCGGGATGCGGGGTCATCGTCAGCTTCCACGGCAACGGGTCCCGGCCGGAGCCGCACGCCGCCCGCTTCGCCGCGGATCCCTGGCGGGCCGCCGGGTGGGGCCTGCTGGCACCCGCCTATCGCGGATATCCCGGCTCGACCGGGACGCCGACCGAGGACGGGCTGATCCGCGACGGGGCGGCGGCGATCGCGGCCGTGCAGGAGCGGGCCCCGGGGGCGCCGATCCTGCTGCACGGCCATTCCCTGGGGGCCGCGGTGGCGGTCGCGCTGGCCGGGCGCATCGCGTCGATCGGGCTCTATCTTGAGGCGCCGTTCGACTCGCTCGCCCATGCCGTGCGGCTGCATGTCCCGCTGGCCCCGTCCTGGCTCCTGCGCGACACCTACCGCTCGGACCTGCGCATCCGCGGCGGGATCGAGCCGATCCTGATCGTCCAGGGCACCGACGACCCTGTGGTGCCGGCCAAGCTCGCGCGGGCTTTGGCCGAGGCCGCGGGGCCGCGGGCGCGGTTCGCGCTGGTCCCGGGCGATCACGTCTCGATCTTCGGCGTGCGGGATCGCGAGGCCGAGTCGGCGTTTCGCGGTCGCGTCGGAGCGGCCTGTTGTCCTGCGGACGGCGCCGTGCCGTGATCGGGTTGAGAGGAGGGATCGCTTGGTCGGACGCCGCTCCCGGCGCTGGAACGCCGACGATCCGGAGATGCCCGGCGCCGTCCCCCGGGCGGACCCGGTCTGCCCGCTCTGCGGCCGATCGATCCCGCCGCGCGCCCGCTCCAGCCTGCATCACCTCACCCCGAAGCTGAAGGGCGGCACCCACCAGGGCACGGTCCGCCTGCATCAGATCTGCCATTCGGCGATCCATGCCCGCTACAGCGAGGCCGAGATCGCCAAGCGCCTCGCCGACGTGGACGCGCTGCGGGCCGATCCCGAGATCGCGCGCTTCCTGGTCTGGATCCGCGGCAAGCCCGACGATTTCTACGCCGCCACGCGCATGACCCGGGACCGCCGTGCCGGCCGGCGCCGGGACTGAGCGCGCTGTTTACCTGGCGCTCAGCACATCCTGAGGTTACGGCCCAGCTCACGCATCCCCGTCAACCTTCTCGGTGCACGCTCGCCTCGGTCTCGGAGTGGCGTGATGGGCGGGGCAGGGGACGCGGATGGCCGGCTGGCCTGGGTCGATGTCGCCAAGGGGATCTGCATCCTCCTGGTGGTGATGATGCATTCCGTCATCGGCACCGGCCTGGCGATGGGGGGCGAGGGGTTCCTCCACCCGGTCGTGGCCTTCGCCAAGCCGTTCCGGATTCCGGACTTCTTCCTCCTGTCCGGCCTGTTCCTGGGCCGGGTGATCGACCGGGACTGGCGCCTGTTCGCCGACCGCCGGGTGGTGCATTTCGCGTATTTCTACCTGCTCTGGCTCGTGATCCAGTCGGCGGCCCGATACGGCAGCCTCGTCGGCGAAGCCGGGCCCGGGGCGTTCGCCGCACATCTCGCCCACGCGCTGATCGAACCGTATTCCAGCCTGTGGTTCGTCTACCTGCTGGCCGTCTTCTCGGTGGTGACCAAGGCCCTGCGCCGATGCCCGGGGGCTCTCCTGCTGGCCGGGGCCGCCCTCCTGCAGATGGCCGATCTCCGCAGCGACGCGACCCTGATCGAGGAGTTCTGCGGCCGCTACGTCTACTTCGTGGCGGGCTACCTGTTCGCGGGCCGGATCTTCGCTTTGGCGGAGGATGCCCGCCGGCATGCCGGCCTCGCCCTCTGCGGTCTCGCCGCCTGGGCCGGCCTGGAGGGATGGCTCGCCCTGACGGCGACGGGCAACCCGGTCTACCCGACGCTGGCCAGCCTGCCGCTGGTCAGCCTCGCCCTCGGTGCGGCCGGCGCGCTGGCGATCGTGGTCACGGCTGCGCTGATCGAACCGGCGGGCGGCGTCCTGGCCGAGACCCTGCGGATCTGCGGCCAACGCTCAATCGTGATCTATCTCGCCTTCTCGCTGCCGATGGCCGCGACCCGAGAAGTCCTAATCCGCACCGGCCTCGTGACGGATATCGGTTTGGCCGGGCTAATCGTGATGGCCGCCGCCCTCCTGCTGCCGCTGGCACTCGAGCGGCTGGTGCGCGATACGCCGCTCAACCTGCTGTTCGTGCGCCCGAAGCTGTTTCGGCTGGCGAGCCGGCCCCGGCCGCGCTCGACCTTGGCGACGACCTGAGCGGCGGAGGTCAGCCCTCGAAGGCGACGCCGATCCGGCGGCTCCGCCGCCAGGCCACCGCGGCCGGCCGCGGGTCTGCGCCCTCGGCGAGGCGGATCGGGAACCGGTCCGGCACCGCCTGATCGCTCTCGACCTCGATCTGCGCGCCCGTCTCGGTCGCGTCCCAGACGAGGCAGCCGACCTCGCCGCAGGCGAGCAGCAATGTGCCGAACGTGAAGGCATTCTTGCGGAATGCCCCGCGGCGATCCTCCGTCATCGCACCCTCCAGCCGGCCCGCGAAGCCAAGATTCGCGAGCCGAACGATGCCGGAAGCCGGTTAACAGCCTGGATATGGCGGCGACACTGATCTCGCCGCCGACCGATCAATACTCGTCCCGGTCATCCCGGTAGCTGCGGCGGGGCGGCCCGTAATCCTCGTCGTAGGATCGGCGCGGCCGCGGGCGGTCGTAGTCGCGGCCGTCGCGATAATCGTCGCGCCGCCGGTAATCGTCGCGCCGGCGGTCGTCGTAATCGTCGTCGCGGTCGCGGTCACGGGCACGTGGGCCGCCGCCGAGGGTTTCGCTGAGGCGCGGCGCGTACCAGCAGCTCTTGGGCTGGCCCGGGGCGGGATCGCCGAACGTCTGGCTGTTGCATGGGACCATGCCGCCCTGCGGGAACGGCCGGCCGTTGGTCTTGCCGGGCACGCCGTAATAGACATTGGTCGGGTAGGGCATCCGGCACACCCCGCCGTCCTGGGCGCAGGCGACCAGGTTCACCGTGTCGAGCTGCTCGACCCGCGCCGATGCTGGCTCGACCAGAGCTGGGCCGAGCAAGAGGCCTCCGAGGGCCACGGCAATCCTGCAACGCACGTCGTCGATCCCTTTCTGGCCGTTGATCGCGGCCTCGATATCGCGGCGCGGTGGCTTCCGGCTAGAGCCCGGCACCGGTATGGCGAACCCATGACGGTCCACACGCGGTCGCAGGCCGGGACCGACATCGTGTGACAGGGATCGGGCGCGCGCCGGGTTGTCCACCGGGACTGGCGCGTCGGGAGGAACCAATGCGGGATGCGTCGGCGCAGGAGCTCATGATCCTCAGCGCGCTGCAGGAATGCCGGCTGCAGCTCGAAGCGGCGCGGCAGGACGAGGCGTCTCGCGCCGCCGTGCGTCTCGAACTCGACGCGGCCCTGCAACGCGAAGCCGCGCTGAAGGCCGAGATCGTCGAGGAGCGCGAACGCACCGAGGCGGTGCGGACCGTCCTGCTGGCGTTGAATGCCAGCATCGGCCGGTTCGGGCTGCGCCGGCGCCTGTTCAAATCGCGCATCGCCCGGCTCGGCCGCGAGACCCCCGATGCCGGCCCGCAATCGGTCCGGCATCCGGTGCTGCTCGCCGAGGCGCGTCGGGTGCTCGGCCAGGATCCGACGGCGGCCGGTTAGAGCCCCGATCGCCTTAAGCCGTCATCGGGCGGACGCGCAGCGAAAGCGCTGTCCGAACGCGGGGCCCCGTCCAAAGGAGTTCCGCCGGCATCGCGCGATCGATTGCGGACGCTCGGCGGTGCCTCCGCGGCTCCGAAACGGATCCCCCGCGAGGCGGGGCCGGTCGGTCAACGGATCCGCATGCCCGCCGCCGGATCGAATCGCAGGGGTTTGTCCGATCTGGGCAGCGGCGCATCGGCAGGGCCGATCGCGACGCCGTGCGGCCAGTCCGGCGGGCAGATGGCGACGTAGCGCGCGTAGCCTCCGGTGCCGCCGCCGAACTTCGGATAGCCGATCGCGACAAGGGCGCCGGCCTCGGGTACTTGGTCGAGATGGGCGACGCCCTCCGCCTGGGCGTAACCGTTGTGCATGAGCCAGTGCTCGCCCTCCAGCGTGGGCGTCGAGTCGGTGTCCAGCGGCTCGTGGCCGTGGAACAGGATCTTGCGCTCCAGGTGCAGGAACTTGAGTGCGGCGAGCGAGACGCCGGGAAACTGCTTGAGGGTCGCGAGAGCCGGGTCCGGCCAGCGCTTCGACCAGTCGGAGCGCACGAAGACCACGGCGCCCTCCGGGATACGGCCGTGGGCCGCCTCCCAGCGCGCGATGTCGGCGACTCGGAGCGCGTAGTTCGGGTCCGCCCGCACGGCATCCACGATCGAGATCACGACGAGCGGACGCACCGCATAGGTCGGAGGAAGCTCGTCGATGGCGGGGTATTCGGGCGCCCAATGCGCGGGCGGATCGAGTTGGGTGCCGAGCTGGTCGGTGGCGAGCCGGTATTGCGTCGCCTCGAAGCCGTTCTTCTCGAAGGTGAAGGCCTCGCCCCTTTTCGCGAAATCCGGCAGATCGGCCCCGGCCTGCGCCCGTGCGAAGGTGGAGGGACCGAAGCCCGCCCAGACCGGGATCGCGGGCGTGATCGTATGGGTGAGATCGACGTATTTCGCGCGCTTCAAGGCGGTCTCGTAGACCGTCCAGAGGGCGGTGTCGTCCGCCGCGCGCGCCGGTACGCCGAGGAGCGCGAGCCACATCACGGCCCAGGGGAGCCGGCTGGCGAGCGTTCGATGCCGGGTGCCGCGCGCGAGGGCGTTCGATGGCGATCGAGACATGGATTCGGGTTCCGAGCCGTGTCCGGAGCGCCGATTAAGGCCCGAAACGCGATCGTCGCAAATCCCCCACCCACTTCTTTTGAATGGAGCCAAGAGGTTTCGGTGCGCCTCCCGGCGTATCGAAGCAGACGGCGCAGGACAGTCATTCTGCCGAAGGTCTGGGTCGGCGAGGGGGCCGCTTTCGTCCTCCGCTGCCTTCGGTGACCGCCCGAAAGCCAGAGGTCCTCACCGCCGCCCGCCCATCCGCTTAACCGGTTGGACACCGTGTTGCCCCAAGCTGACCGCAGGGTCGCCATCGGCAGCGGTCAAGACCCGGGGGCGCGGTCGAGGTACGGGCGTGATCGAGCGTCCGATCCGTCCTCCCCGCTAATCCGCCGCAATTCGCGTGCGGTAACCGGGTCGCGCCGCAATCCACGCGCGCGCCGGTGTCGGATCGTTCGAAGACGGGATGCATGGCCAAGGGTCGGGGCAGGATGGAGCCGAATTTCGACGTGCCGGAAGGGCGCGTGCGGGATCGCGGCGAACTCGACCTGCGCCTGTCCCGGGACGACCGGGCCGGGACAGGAGAGCGCGTGGGCAAGCGAGCGGGCGAGACGACGCGGGCCCCGGCCAAGACCACGGCGCGCCGGTCCCCGAAGAAATCCGGCCGGTGGCGGCGCTCGTGGCTCGGCCGCATCGTCTACGGCACCGTGGTGCTCGGCCTGTGGGCGGTGATCGGCATCGCGGGTCTCATCGCGTACCACGCCTCGCAGCTGCCGCCGATCGACCAGCTGGCGGTGCCCAAGCGGCCGCCCAACATCGCCATCCTGGCGAGCGACGGCTCGCTGCTCGCCAATCGCGGTGAGACCGGCGGCCGGGTGGTCTCGATCAAGGAGCTGCCGCCCTACCTGCCCCGGGCCTTCGTGGCGATCGAGGACCGGCGCTTCTACCAGCATTTCGGCGTCGATCCGGTGGGCATCCTCCGGGCGATCGGCCAGAACCTGACCCGGCGCGGCGTCGCGCAGGGCGGCTCGACGCTCACCCAGCAGCTCGCCAAGAACCTGTTCCTGACGCCTGAGCGCTCCGCCTCGCGCAAGATCCAGGAGGCGATCCTCGCCCTGTGGCTGGAGCACAAGTACAGCAAGGACGAGATCCTCGAACTGTACCTGAACCGCGTCTATTTCGGCGCCGGCGCCTACGGCGTCGAGGCCGCGGCGCAGCGCTATTTCGGCAAGCCCGCCAAGGAGGTGTCGCTGGCCCAGGCGGCGATGCTCGGCGGCCTCGTCCAGGCGCCCTCGCGGCTCGCCCCGAACCGCAACCTGCCGGCCGCCCAGGCCCGCGCCGCCCAGGTGCTCGCGGCCATGCAGGAACTCGGCTTCGTGCCGGCGCAGGACGCCAAGGTGGCGCTGGCTCAGCCGGCCCGGCCTGCCAATGCCCGGGGCGGCGGCTCGGCCAACTACGTCGCCGACCTCGTGATGGACGTGCTCGACGATTACGTCGGCAAGTTCGACACCGACATCACCGTCCAGACCACCGTGGATACGAGCCTTCAGGCCCTGGCCGAGAAGGCGCTCACCGACGAGCTGAACGCCAAGGGCACGCGGTTCAATGTCGGCCAGGGCGCCCTGGTCTCGATGCGGCCCGACGGGGCGATCCGCGCGCTGATCGGCGGGCGCGACTACGCGCAGAGCCAGTTCAACCGGGCGACCACGGCCAAGCGCCAGCCCGGCTCCTCGTTCAAGCCGTTCGTCTACCTCGCCGCCGTGGAGCACGGGGCGACGCCCGAAACCGTGAAGGACGACGCGCCGATCCGCATCGGCAACTGGGCGCCGGAGAACTATTCGCACCGCTACGACGGCCCGGTCACCCTGCGCACGGCGCTGGCGCATTCGCTCAACACCGTGGCGGTGCGGCTCGGCCAGGAAGTCGGCCCGAAGACCGTGGTGCAGACGGCGCAGCGGCTGGGCATCACCTCGCCGCTCCAGGCCAACGGCTCGATCGCGCTCGGCACCTCTGAGGTGACGCTTCTGGAAATGGTCGGCGCCTACGGGGCCTTCGCCAATGGCGGCACCGGGGTGATCCCGTACGTGGTCACCTCCGTGAAAAGCGCCGCCGGCAAGGTCCTGTACAAGCGCTCCGAGAACGGGCTCGGCCGGGTCATCGACGCCAATGCCGACGGCATGATGAACGCCATGATGCACGAGACCTTCGCGTCCGGCACGGCCAAGAAGGCCGACATTCCGGGCTGGGAGCTCGCGGGCAAGACCGGCACGACCCAGGATTTCCGCGACGCCTGGTTCATCGGCTATTCGGGCACCCTCGTCACCGGGATCTGGCTCGGCAACGACGACGGCGAACTCACCAAGAAGGTCACCGGCGGCAATCTGCCAGCGGAGATCTGGAAGACCTACATGACCCAGGCGCTGAAGGGTCAGAACCCGGTGCCGCTGCCCGGCCTGAACCGTTGGCGCAAGCCGCCGCCCGAGACCACCGCCTCGGTGGCGAGCGCGGCACCGAGCGCCCCGACCGACATCCTCGGCCAGATCTTCGGGGATCCGGCCGCCCCGGCGCCCCGCCAGCAGGCTCCCTCGCGTCGGGCGCCCGCGAAGGACGACCGCAACTTCGTCGAGAAGCTGTTCGGGATCGGCGAATAGCCGGCCCCGCTCAACGGCGGATCAGGACCACGCCGCCGATCAGGAGCGCGACGCCGAGCGCGCGCGGCACGTCGATCGGCCGTTGGGCGAGGCCGAGCCAGCCGTAATGGTCGAAGATCACCGAGGCGAGCATCTGGCCGGTGACCAGGAGCGCCAGGAAGGTCCCGGCCCCGAGCTGCGGGACGAGGACGATCCCGAGGCCGATGAAGATCGCCCCGAACATCCCGCCGCTCCACGCCCACCAGGGGATTCGCGCCAGCATCCCGGCGGACGGGATCGGGTCG
The DNA here is from genome assembly GCF_000272495.1 of Methylobacterium sp. GXF4. Taxonomy (NCBI): domain Bacteria; kingdom Pseudomonadati; phylum Pseudomonadota; class Alphaproteobacteria; order Hyphomicrobiales; family Methylobacteriaceae; genus Methylobacterium; species Methylobacterium sp. GXF4. Next base: position 175,182 of record NZ_AKFK01000051.1, read on the forward strand.
CGGGCCACGAGGGCGAAAACCACCATGCAGGCAACCCCGACCGTGAAGCTTACGACGCCCGACAGGGCGGCCGAGTTGAGCGCCGTGCGGAGATTCGCGTTCAGCGCCTGCTGGATCACGATGCTGACGCCCGCCGCGAGAGCGAGAGACAAGGGCAGAAGCAGTTTCAGCATGATGGGCGGCTGCTTTCGGTCGGCGCGGGGGTGACGGTCGCAGGGCGGCGGTGCCGTCTTGACAACCATCCGGCGCCCATGCCGTCAAATGCCTCGGATCGCCGTGTTCATGCGTGAGGGGCATGATGAACCCCGGTCACCTCGACCTTTTCCGCGCCGTCTTGCGTCATGGCGGAATGACGAAGGCTGCGGCTGCACTCGGTATCGGGCAGCCCCATATCAGCCGCGCAATCGCGCAGCTCGAGGCCGATGTCGGCTTCGATCTCTTCGTCCGAGGTCACGGAAGCGCGACGCCTACCCGTGAGGGCGAGGCTTTCGCTCGCGAGGTCGAGCGATCCTATGCGGGACTTGAACATCTGCGCGACGTCGCGCGCGAGATTCGCGATGTCGGGACCGGACCGCTTCGTATCGCGTGCCAGCCTTCGCTCGCGGCGTCGCTGCTTCCGCGGGCTATCCGGCGCTTGAGTGCCGAATGTCCGGGCGCTCGCGTGGCGGTACATGTGCCGAGCCCGGACACGATATGGTCGTGGGTCGCTTCTGGCCAATGTGAGATTGGGCTCGTTCGACCGCGGTCAGGTATTGCGGGCGTGACCTGCGAGCCCTTCCTATCGGTCGATGCCGTCTGCGCGCTCCCCCGGCATCATGCGCTGGCGCGCCGGGCGGTGGTCACGATCCAGGATCTCGCCGGCGAGACACTGATAGCGGGAGCGCCGGGCGCTTTTCAGGGCGAATTCGAGCGTCTTTTAATAGGAGCCGGGATCGCGCCGCGCTTTCCGTTCATGGCTCAGTACACGGCGGCCCGCTGCGGTCTTGTGGCGGAAGGTCTCGGGCTTGCCATCGTCGATCCGGTTCCGGCACGCGCGCTCGCGCATCTGCCGATCGTGCTGCGGCCGTTCGAACCATGCCTGCCCATCGAGACGGTGCTGATCGGCCCGAAGGGTCGACCGCCGGACCACATGGCGGGCCGCCTCGTCGCGCTGCTCGCTGCCGAGCGCGACGCACTGATCGCCGACGCTGCGCCCCATCGATGCTCAACCCGATGACCGGCTGCCCCGATAAGCGTCCTCGGCTCCTCACAGCATCGGCAGCATCCGGGGGCGCGGCCCGCGCGGGAAATGCGCGTCGATCATGGCGAGTTCGGCCGGGCCGAGATGCAGGTCGGCCGCGGCGGCATTCTCGATCGCCCGGGCCGGACGGCCGGTCTTGGGGATCGTGAACGTGCCGGGCAGCCGCGTGAGGAAAGCCAGGGCCACCGCGTAGGGGGTCGTGCCGTGGGCGCGGGCGATCCCGTCGAGGACGCGGCCTCCGGCGCTAGCGGGATCCGGAAACTCGCCGCTGCCGAACGGCGAATAGCCGACCATCGCGACCCCGTGCTTCTCGCACCAGGGCAGCACCGCGTGCTCGATCGCCCGTTCGTTGAGGTGGTATAGGACTTGGTTGCAGGCGATCCGGTCCGGCCCCGCGATCGCGAGGACCTGGTCGAGATCGTCGACGTCGAAGTTGCTCAACCCCCAGGCGAGGATCTTGCCCGCCCGGCGTAGATCCTCGAATCCCGCGATCGTCTCGGCCAGGGGATGCTGCCCGGGCCAGTGCAGCAGGTAGCAGTCGAGCCGGTCGGTCTTCAGCCGCCGCAAGGAGGCCTCGCAGGCCCGCACGACGCCCCGGCGCGTGGCATTGCCCGGGACAACCTTCGAGACGAGGAAAACCTCCTCGCGGCAATCGGCGGTCGCCTCGGCCACGATCGCCTCGGCATCGCCGTACATCTCCGCGGTATCGATATGGGTCATGCCGACATCGATGCCGGCCCGCAGGGCGCGCACCGCGTCGGCCCGGTCCGACCCGTCGATGTGCCACGTGCCCTGGCCGATGACCGGCACAGAAACGCGCGTCGATCCGAAGCTCCTGGCATACATGGCAGCGCTCCCTTCCCGGCCGCGATGGTTGTTGTTGTTTGGCGTCGGCGTGCAGGTCCGGGCCGAGCCCGCATCCGCCCGAGCGATGGGCGACCCGGCCTGCAGGCCCGAACGCCCGCCGCGCCTTACTCGCGCCATCTTGGGGGGATGAGCAATGGGCGGTCGCCGCTCCGGTGCGAAACTTTAGGCCAGTGTCTCACGCCGCGCTCAATGAGGCTGCCAGGGTGTCCGCGAGGCTGCGTGCCGCGCTTCGGACGCGGCTCCCCAAGCTTGGGCCCGACGGGGACGCGTCGCGCGTTCCGGCCGCGCGTTCGGTCCAGTGGGAGACGCGCTGATGCTGCCGGCCCACCGGATGTTCTGGGGTCTGATCCTGCTCGCCGCCGCCGGCGCGGGGCTGCTCTACAACGTCATCTTCGCGGATGCCGCCGCGCCGCTCGCCGGCTTCACCTACGGCCTGTGCATGGGCGCCACCGTGCTGGCCTTCGACCGGGGCCTGATCCTGGCCGGGCTGCAGGCGCGGATCCGGCGCCTGCCGGCCTGGCTCTACGTGATCGCGGCGGAACTCGCCTACGTGCTGATGATCGTGGCCGGCAACGCGCTGGGCGGCCTGATCGTCTGGAGCCTCGGCCTCACCGGGGACGAGCTCGCCGTGGCGACCCGGATGACCGCCCGGGTTCTCGCCTACGCGCTGGCGGTGGCGGGCCTCCTCGTCTTCGTGATCCGGATGCGCGACCTCGTCGGCGGCGAGATCTTCGTGAACTTCATGATCGGGCGCTATCACAAGCCGGTCGCCGAGGAGCGGATCTTCCTGTTCCTCGACGTGGTCGGCTCGACCGCCTTCGCCGAGACGCATGGCGATCTGCGCGCGCAGGAATATCTCAGCGCGGTCTTCGCCACCCTGGCCGAGCCGGTGCGCCGCAACGGCGGCTCGGTGGACGATTACATCGGCGACCTCGCGATGGTGACCTGGCCCATGAGTCGCGGCCTGAAGGACGCGCGCTGCGTCACCTGCGTGTTCGACGTCATCGACCGGATCGAGGCCGACGAGGCGGCCTGGATCGCCCGGTTCGGCACGGTGCCGAAGCTGCGGGCGGCCCTCCATGGCGGCTCGGTGGTGACCGCGGAAGTCGGGGTCGACCGCCACAAGATCGCGTATTTCGGTGATGCCGTGAACGTGACCTCGCGGATCGAGGCCCTGTGCCGTCCGCTCGGCGTCGGCATCCTGATCTCGCAGGATCTCCTGGGCCGGCTGCCGCGGCTTCCGCCCGGGGTGCGGGCGCGCTCGCTGGGGGCGCACGCCCTGCGCGGGCGGGGCGCGCCGCTCGCGGTGGCGACGCTGGAGCGTGGTGCCGTCGATACGGGGATCGCCGAGGAGCCCGCTCCCCGCCGGGTCGCGGCCGCGCGCTGATGGCGTCCTCCGGAACCGGGCCCTGGACGGGGCTGACCGTCCTGAAACTGGTGCTGCGCTTCGGGCCGCCGCTGGTCGGATTGGTGGTGATCGGTCGCGCGGTCATCCTCTCGATCGGCGGCGATATCGAGCGCTGGCAGTTCGCCCTCGGGGCGCTCCTGATCCTGGCGGGCTTCGCCTCGAAGCTGGTGCCGCGGCGATGAGCGCGGAGGAGAGCCGGCCGCCGATCTACCTCGACGCCGATGCCTGCCCGGTCAAGGACGAGACCTATCGGGTCGCCGCGCGCTACGGCCTCACCGTCTATGTCGTGGCCAACAGCGTGCTGAATCTGCCGCGCGAGCCCTGGATCGTGCGCGTCGTCGTCGGATCGGCGCTGGATGCGGCCGACGACTGGATCGCCGAGCGCGCCGGCCGCGGCAGCATCGTGCTCACCGCCGACGTGCCGCTCGCCGCGCGCTGCGTGAAGGCCGGCGCCACCGTGCTGGCCTTCACCGGCAAGCCGTTCAGCGAGGCCTCGATCGGCATGACGCTGGCGACCCGGGACCTGATGCAATCCCTGCGCGAGGCCGGCACCATCACGGGTGGGCCGGCCCCCTTCTCCCGCGCCGACCGGTCGTCGTTCCTGTCCGCCCTCGACCGCGCGGTGAACCGGATTCTGCGGGAGCGGCCGGCTGCCGGATGAAGGTTGGCCGGCTCGGGGCTCGGGTCACGCGAAACCGAGAACGGCCCGAGCTTTCGCCCGGGCCGTTCTCGCTCGTCGGTTGAATGACGACGGTCAGATCTTACCTTCGAGACCCATCGTGTAATATTTGTGGACGATCTTGTCCTGGTTCTCCAGCAGCCAGTCGATTGACGGCTCGTTGGTCATGGCCTTCCGGATCGCCTCGGTCATGCCCTTGCGCTGGATCTCGAACAGAGCCTTGTGGTCGACGGTCTCCGCCTGGATCACGCCGGGGCTCAGCCAGACCGAGCAGATGATGCCGAGGTCGTTGGCCTTGTCCTTCGGGATGTAGCCGGCCCGCACCGCGTCGAGGACGCCGTTGGCGATGGCGAACTGCACGGTGCCCATCAGGATCGAGGTGTACTTGCTCTCGGTCACGCTGACCTTGGACACGCACAGGGTCACCGGACGGACCATGATGTCGGTGTTGAGCAGCGCGAAGACGCGGCTGTGGCCGACGACCTGATCGCCCGTCAGCGTCGCGATGGCGGTGCCGACCGGCCCGTCGAGCTCGCCGATGATGACCTCCGGCTCGGATGCGGTGTTGGGCGGGCCGCCCGCCACGAGGGCTTCGCCGGCCCGGAGGATGATGCGTTCACTCATAAGGGTAGGCTCCATCGCAAGCGGCGCCGACGCATCGCCCCGAAGGTCGGTGACCGACCGTCAGGTTGGCGTTCGGGCGCGCGGTCTCAAGTTTCGGGTATCGGTCTGGCGCAAGGCCCAAGGGCCCACGATCGTGTCCCGCCGCGGCCGCGCTCGCTGGCGGCCGCGTCCCGGGTTCAATCGTCCGAGGCTGGGACGAGGGCCTTCAGCGCCTCGTTGACGCGATCCTGCCAGCCGGGACCGTCCTTCTGGAAATGGGCGAGCACGGCGCTGTCGAGGCGCAGGGTGACCATCTCCCGGGCCCCCGGGACCGCCGCCGGGCGGGGAGACGCGGGCGGGGGCGGGGCAGCCGGCTTGGCGGTCGTGGCAGCCTTGAAGGCTGCCTCGGCGGCCGAGCGCGGATCGGTGAATCGGCGGCGGTTGCGATCGTCGGCCATCGGCCCTCAGTCCTTCGCGGCAGCTTTCTTCGGCGCGACCTTCTTGGCGGCGCCCTTGGCACTCTTGCTCGCGATCTTGGCGGCGGCCTTGGCTTCCTTCTCGGCAACCTTGGCCTGAACCTCGGCGGCCTTGGTCTCGGCCTCGGCGGCCTCCTTGGCCAGTCGCAGCGAGCGGAGCTTCAGCGTCCGCTCGTCGATCGCCTTGATCGAGGCATGGTGCTCGGCCATCGCCTGCGCGCCCTCGCGCGCCATGCGCTCGGCGCGCTCCGCACGCTCGGCGCGGTTGTCGGCGCGGGTCTTGGCTTCGGCTTCCGCGTCGCGGATGTCCTCGGCCTCGTCGAGGTCGGTCTCAGTCTCGTCGCTCATCCTGTGCCTTTCGCCCCGGGCCAGCGGCACAGCATCCTGCGCGCAGGATCAGTGTCTGGAACGGGTCCGGCCTGTTCGAGGGGTGGAGGGGCAAGGCCGGATGATCCGCCCCGCCGCGTCGTCCTGCGACGACTGTTCGAGGCCGTGATCAGAAGCGCAATAGCACGCTCTGGCGGTCCCTGGCGAATCCGGCCGATCGGTCGAGCAGGACAGGGGAGCGTATTCGTCTCAGAACGCGGGGCGCCTGTTCAATCGAACCACGCGTCTCTGCCTCGGCGAGCGTCGCTTAATCCCGCTCAACGCACGCGATAGTTGAGCGGGATCGTCACCGAAAGGCTCGGTTGCGTCACGCCGGGGGGCGCCGGCGGCATGCCGCCGCGCACCGCCGCGAGCGCGGCGCTGTCGATCTGGCCGACGCCGCTCGACCGGGCGAGGCCGGCGCCCGTCACCGAGCCCGAGCGCGTCACCGTGAACCGGACCATGGCGGTGCCCCCGGCGGTGCCGGCGGCGGCGCCCGGATTCATCCGGCTGTGGATGGCCGCGCTGATCGCTCCGGTCCACTGGCGCAGCGCGCTGGGATCGCTGCCCGCGGCGGCCCGACCGGCGGCGTTCTGGCGGGAGGCCGAGGCGGAGTTGCGCGCCTCCGCACCCTGCTGGGCCTTGGCCTGCTTCGCCTTGGCTTCGCGCGCCGCCTTCAGCTTCGCTTCGCGAATCTCCTCCAGGCGCTCCTCGCGCTTCTGCTCGCGCAGTTTCTCTTCGCGGATCTTGCGAAGCTTCGCCTCGCGCTCGGCCTTGAGCTTCGCCGGATCGGGCTTCGGCTTCGGCGGATCCTCGGTCTTGGCGACCTCGGTCGGCGGCGGCGCCAGCGGTTCGGCCGCCTCGGAAGCCGAGGTGATCACCTCGCTCTGCGCCTCGACCGGGACGGCTTCCTGCGGCGGCTCGGTGACGGCCTGGGTCTCGTCGGGCTTGACCTCGGTCATCTCCGGCGGGGGCGGCTGCACGGCCTCGTCGGGCGGCAGATCCACCGGCTTGGCCTCGGGGGGCGCGGCCTGGCTCATCTGCTGCTCCGAGGGCGCCTCGGTCGCCGCATCGCTCATCACCGGTGCCAGATCGATGGAGATCTGCTGCTCGCCGGGGGGCGCGGGCGGCGTCAGCCGGTAGAACATCATCCCGACGAGCGCGAGCGCGTGCAGCGCGAACGCGACCAGGAAGGCAGCGAGCAGCCCGGAGGGGCGGCGGTCGCCGGGACCTGCCGACAGATCCGTCGAAGTCAGCGTACTCATCGATTCAGCGAGCGGTCCCTGCGGGAGCGGCCGGGGCCGCCGGGGCGGGGCCGCCCGGCGACTGCGCGATCAGCGACACCTTGGTGAAGCCCGCCTGACCGACGAGGCCCATCACCTCCATGATCTTGCCGTAGGGCACGTCGCGATCGCCGCGCACGAGGATGACCTGGTCCTTGTCGGCCGCCGCCATCTCGCGCAGGCGCGGCATGAGGCTGTCCATGGTGAACACCTCCTTGGCGATCGACGGGTTTCCGTCCTTGTCGACCGTGACCTCCTGCGGCTTCTTCGATTGCGCGACCTTGGCCGCCGCGGTCTTCGGCAACTGCACCGGCACACCGGTGGTCATCAGCGGCGCCGCGACCATGAAGATGATCAGCAGCACGAGCATCACGTCCACCATCGGGGTGACGTTGATGTCGGACATCGGCATGTCGTCGAGGTCGTCATCGTCGCTTGCGCGGATCGATGCCATCGCCATTGCGGCGTCTCCGGTTGGTTGCAGGCGGCCCCGGTCGGGCCATGGGTCGGGCCGCTCTCGGCCGGTACGGCGTCGGCGGGCGCCTCAGATCATAGGGTCGGTGCCGAACCGCGTCGCAGCGCGACGCGACCCGGCACCGGCCGACGGCTACTCCGCGGCGGCGCGGTGCTGCCCGGCGCCGGTCCGTTCGCGCGCGAGCCGGTCGCCCAGCAGCGAGATGTAGGAGGTGAAGGAGCTCTGGATGCCGCCGATGTCGCCCGAGAGCTTGTTGTAGGCCATGACCGCCGGGATCGCGACGACGAGGCCGATCGCGGTGGCGAACAGGGCTTCGGCGATGCCCGGCGCGACCACCGCCAGCGAGGTGTCCTGGCTCCGCGCGATCGACGAGAACGAGTTCATGATGCCCCAGACCGTGCCGAACAGGCCGACGAACGGGGCCGTGGAGCCCGAGGTCGCCAGCAGCGGCAACCCGGTGCGCAGGCGCTTCATCTCGAGGCCGAGGGCGCCGCGCATGGCCCGCTCGATCCGCTCGCGCCGCTCCGCCCGGGTCTCGGTCGGATCCTGGTCGCGCCACGCGTCGATGGCGGCCTTCACGACATGCCCGGTGAGGCCCTTGTGCTCGCCGTCGAGGCTTCCGCCCGAGCGCACCAGCGTCTCGAAGGCCTTGGCCTGACGCCGGGCGGCGGAGAGCCGGATGATCTTCTCGAAGACCACGGTCCAGCACGCGATCGAGGCGATGATCAGCAGGATCATCACGCCTTTCACGATCGGGTCGGCCTGGAGGAACAGGCCGAGGAACGAGAAGTCGTGGGCGGCCTCGGCCGGGGCTTGTGTCGGGTCCATCGCGGGCTCCTGGCGTCGTGGTGTCATGCGGCCCACGGCCGCCGTCTCATCGGGATGCGGCGAAAGCCGCTGACCGCCCGGCGGCTCTCGCTGCCGGGCGGCGTCGTCGCAACGTCCGTCGGGCCGACCGCATCAGCGGTCGAAGGCTGGTCCTGCCTTCGTCTCGGTCTCGGTCCGCTCCAGGCAGGCCTCCCGGGCGGCGTCGCCGCCGTCGCAGGCCAGGACGTCGTTCAGCAGCACCCGGCCAACCTTGGCGCAGGCGATGCCCGGGAAATCGAAGATCTTCACGGTCGTCTTGCGGCCCGGAAGCGGGCCGAGCTCCACCGCCACGCGCTTCTGGGCGACCCCCTCAGGGTCGAAGGCGAAGAGATCGACCTTGTAGGATTTGAGGCCGGCGCCCTTCGCATTGTCGACCACGAGGGTCACCCGGCAGGCCTCGCCCGCGGTCTCGAGCTTGTTCAGCTGCAGCTTCAGCGGTGCCTTCTCGGGCGCAGCCTCCTGGGCCAGGGCCGAGACGACGAGGAGCGCCGAAAGCGCCAGGCAGGCCACCGTGTCGAGGGCGATCCGCCCGATCCGCCGGCGGTACAGAGGGACGCTTAAGGCAAGCACCAACCGATTTCCTCTTCTCGTGAGCCCGACCGAGGCCGGGGAAGGCCGCTGACGCAGCCGATTCAGTGGAGCACGACCCGGTTCGGGCACGCCGTCGGCGCCAGGCGCTCGGCCGCCTCGTCGAGGGTGGCGACGGCGGCGCGAACCGCCGCGACGAGTCGGGGCGCCGCCTCACGCCCGGTGATCGCGGCCGCGGCCTCCTCGAGATCGGCCCAGAGCCGACGCCGGGCCCGGCCGATCAGCGCCACCAGGGCGCATTCGTGTCCCGTGACCCGACAGCAGCTCGCCGGCATGAACGACCAATCGTCCTCGCGCTCGGCCCGGAGCGCCCGGACGATCGCGACCACGCTGGCGACGAATCGACACCCTTCCGCCGGACCGAGGAGCTGCTCCGCACCGTCGAAGGCGGCATTCCAGCACGCGACATCGCTGGTCATGTAGCCGGCTGCGACGAATCGGGCGACCGACAACGCGAGGATGTCGGCCTCGTCGCCGCACACGTCGACGACACGCTGCATTGCCGTATGACTTGCCGGACTCGAAGGCGCGCTCATCGGGGCTCCGCTGCATCCCGCTGGGTTCCGGGAAGGCTCGGCAATCGCCCGCCCAGGCCGACGATTACCAGCGGCGGCAGTAGCTATGCCGGCCTTTCGGATCAAGGCCCGGCGAGAAAATCAGAGCAGTTCCAAACTGTTAGACGAAAGCGTAGCTGTGGCGAAGCTTGCTGGAAGATCCCGCCTTCTCTTGCCTGAACCTCCCACATCGTTGGCCTGTGTGGGGCGCGAATAGTGATCCTCGGAGGAAATTAACCGGTTCCCTTGATGGGCTTGGGGCCGCCGGCCATATCTCCCTCTTGCCGGCGGCGTTCCGCCCGGTGGAGCGCTGCCCTGTGCGGGCTCCATGGTGTCGAGGTGCTCGGAGATCCGCGGGCTGCGGCTAGTCCCAGGGTCGGAGGCCTCGCTGTGAGGATGACGGCCGCGATGACTCGACCCTCGCCCTTCGGGCATCCGTTCCTGCTCGGCTTCGACGAGATCGAGCAGGCGCTCGACCGTGTCGCGAAGGGCGCCAATGACGGGTATCCTCCGTATAACATCGAGCGCCTGCCTCGCACCGAGCGGGAGCCGGAGCGTCTGCGCATCACCCTGGCGGTCGCCGGGTTCACGCGCGATCAGCTCGACGTGATGCTGGAGGACAGCCAGCTCGTCGTCCGCGGCCGGCAGGTCGAGGAGCGCGAGCGGCACTTCCTGCACCGCGGCATCGCGGCGCGGCAATTCCAGCGAACCTTCCTGCTGGCCGACGGCATGGAAGTATTGGGAGCCGATCTCGCCAACGGCCTGCTCTCGATCGATCTCGTCCGGCCGGAGCCGGATCGGATCGTGCGCAAGATCGATATCGGCGCCCGCGGCTAGCCCGCGGACGATTTCGGGACCGGTATGGATCCTGCCCGACGATGCGTTAGGTCGATTGATTGGGCGCCGGGAATCCCCACATCAGCGTGGAGCCACCGGTGCCTCCGGGACCGGAGGTGGACGCTCTGCCACCCCAGGAGGGCAAGACATGACGAACTTGAACGCATCGCCCCTGACCCCTGCCGATCTCGACCCGGCCGAGTTCAACCCGGCTGATTTGGCTGCGCTGGGCGAGGGGCACATCGCCTACGTCCGACCGATCCGGTCCGACGAGGTTCGCCGCCTGTTTCCGCAGGCACCGGAACTGATGCCGGGTCTCGACCTGTTCGCCCTGTTGTCGGCGAGCGGCGAGCCGATCATGCTGGCGGATTCGCGGGACGTGGTGCTGGCCAACGCGGTCGCCCAGGATCTCCACGCCGTCAGCCTGCATTGATCCTGGTCAGCCGATTCCGGCCACCGCCGCCACGAGCCGCTCGATATCCTGCGGCCGCGACAGGCGGTGGTCGCCATCGGCGATCAAGGTGAGCACCGTGCCTTCGGCCGGAAGCCGCGAGACGGTCTTGAGCGCGTGCGGGTATGGGACGTCCGGGTCGCGCATACCCTGTAGGATGTGAACCGGGCAGCCCGGATCGAAAGGCCGCTCGAGCAACCTGTTGCGGCGACCGTCCTCGATCAGCGCGTAGGTGATGGGGTCGGGTTCGGGCGCGTAGTCACTCGGCCGCCGGAGGATTCCGGATTGCATCAGCGCGGCGCGCCCAGCCTCGTCTAGCTGCGCCCAGATCAGGTCTTCCGTGAAGTCGAGCGCCGGCGCGATCAGGACCAGCCCCGCATTCCTCTGGCCGCTCGCCATCCGGTCCCGCGCGGCGAGGCAGGCGATCCAGCCCCCCATCGACGAGCCGACCAGAATTGGCGGCTCCTTGACGTAGGCCGCCAGGACAGCCTTTGCGTCCTCGAGCCAGGACGAGATGGTGCAGGCGGTGAAATCCCCGCTCGATGCGCCGTGGCCGGTATAATCGAACCGCACCAGGGCGCGGTTCTGCTCCGACGCCCACGCGTCCAGGGCCGCGGCCTTGGTGGCGGTCATGTCCGAGCGAAATCCCCCCAGCCAGACCATGGGTGGCCCTGCGCCCTCGCGCGCCCTGACGGCGATGCGCCGTTCGGCCGCTCCCGCGCCGACGGTGATGAACTCCGGCCCTGTATCGGTCATCGATGCCTCCCGTAGGCCTATGTCGAGCTTGAACAAGTCCTTCCCTGACCGGGTCGGCTTCAACCTCCGTTTACCAGACCGTAAAGCGCGACCGCGATGCTGGGGCAATGGGTACGAGCATGTTGCAGATGCCGGCGGGGGGCTTGCGTCTCCACGTCGACCGAGCGCGGATGGGTGACGTGACGCGCAGCCTGTCGGGCTTCCCCGCCGAAATCGATGTTCTCGCGGGCGCCCGCGTGCTGCAGATCATCCCGGAGCTCGATGCCGGCGGCGCCGAGCGGACCACGGTCGACGTGGCCGCCGCCCTCGCGGCGGTCGGCGCCAAGGCCCTGGTCGCCACCGAGGGCGGGCGCCTCATCGGTGAGCTGCAGGCCAAGGGCGGGCACTGGCTGCGATTCCCGGCCGCATCGAAGAACCCGGCCAGCATGGCGATCAACGTCGTGCGGCTGATGGCCCTGTGCCGGCGCGAAGGCGTGCAGATCGTCCACGCCCGGTCGCGGGCCCCGGCCTGGGTGGCGCTCGGCGCGGCGCGCCGGCTCGGCCTGCCGTTCGTGACCACCTATCACGGCAGCTATTCCGGCCGCACCGGCGTGAAGGTGCTGTACAATTCGGTGATGGCCCGCGGCGACGTGGTGATCGCCAACTCGCGCTACACCGCCGACCTGATCCATCGGCTGCATGCCGAGCAGGCCGGCGACCGGGTGCGGGTGATCCATCGCGGCACGGACCTCGCCGTGTTCAATCCGGTGGCGGTGGGGGCCGGACGCGTCGAGGCTCTGCGCCGGGCCTGGAACGTGGCGCCGCATGAGCGGGTGATCCTGCTCGCCGCAAGGCTCACCGCCTGGAAGGGGCACCGGGTGCTGATCGACGCCGCCGCGCAGATGCGCGACCGGGGCGTCCCGGATCTCGCCGTGGTGCTCGCCGGCGACCCCCAGGGTCGGGCCGCCTACGAGCGCGAGCTCGATGCGCTGATCGCAGCACGCGGCCTCGGGGGCATCGTCCGCCGGGTCGGTCATTGCACCGATATGCCGGCCGCGTTCCGGGCGGCGTCCGTGGTCGCCGTGCCGTCCGTCGAGCCCGAGGCGTTCGGCCGCTCGGCCGTGGAAGCCCAGGCTCTGGGCACGCCCGTGGTCGTCTCCGATCTCGGCGCCGTCCCCGAGACCGTGCTCGCACCGCCCGACGTCTCGGCCAGCCAGCGGACCGGCTGGCGCGTTCCGCCCGGCGATGCGTCTGCGCTCGCCGCCGCCCTGACCGAGGCCCTGTCGCTCGGCGCCAGCGCCCGTGATGCGCTGGTCCGCCGTGGCCGCGCCCATGTCGAAGCGAATTTCTCGCTGGAGCGGATGGCCGGCGACACGCTCGCCGTCTACGCCGAATTGCTTGGCCGCCGCTCCTGAGGAACGGGCAGGCCGGAGACAGCGCGGCGATCGGCAAGAGACCAACCGTTCGACAGCCTGTCGATTATTTCACCGGCCGCGCCGGCAACCCGTTGACTCTGGGCGGGCTTCCGCCAACGTAGTATGTCCGGAAGAGACCGGAGCGGCTGGCGGTCAGGAGATCCTTGGAACGGGTCATCCGGTCCGCCGTTTCGTCGTTGCAGCAGGAGATCGAAGCCATTCGTAGACCGATGAGAGCCATGCCGGCCCCGCAGAAGGACGGGCCGCGCGCCAACCGCGACATTCGCGGGGTGCGAGAAGTGCAGCTGATCGACGATACCGGGCAGAACCGCGGCGTCGTCCCCTTCTTCGACGCGCTGACCCTCGCTGAAGAGGCCGGCCTCGATCTCGTGGAGATCGCGCCGAACTCGGTGCCTCCCGTCTGCAAGCTGCTCGATTACGGGCGCTTCCGCTTCAACGAGCAGAAGAAGCAGAACGAGGCGCGCAAGCGGCAGAAGACCGTCGAGGTCAAGGAGATCAAGCTCCGCCCCGGCATCGACAAGCACGATTACGACACCAAGATGAAGTCGGTTCACCGCTTCTTCGAGGAAGGCGACAAGGTCAAGGTGACCCTGCGCTTCCGCGGTCGTGAGATGGCTCACCAGGATATCGGTCTGCGCCTCCTGGAGCGCGTTAAGAACGAGACGGCCGAGATCGCCAAGGTGGAAAGCGAGCCGATGCTCGAAGGCCGCCAGATGATCATGATCCTGGCGCCGCGCTGATCCGTTCGCCAATTGCTGTTTACGCCGCCTCCTGATCGGGGCGGCGTTCGCGTCTGTGGTGCTTCCGTCCGGGGACGTGGGCGACTATCTCCTGGCGATGGCCCTGGCTCCCGAAGAGATCGAACGCTACGCCCGCCACCTCGTCCTGGCCGAGGTCGGCGGACCCGGTCAGGCGCGCCTCAAGGCGGCCCGTGTGATGGTCGTCGGGGCAGGGGGGCTCGGCGCCCCGCTGATCCAGTACCTCGCCGCGGCCGGGATCGGCACGATCGGCATCGTCGATGACGACACCGTCTCGCTCTCCAATCTCCAGCGGCAGGTGATCCACGGCACGCCGGATCTCGGCCGGCCCAAGGTCGAGAGCGCGGCCGACGCGGTGGCGCGGCTCAACCCCCACGTGACGGTGGTCCCGCACCCGTTCCGCATCACGCCGGACAACGCCGTCGATCTGATCGCGGGCTACGACCTCGTCGCGGACGGCTCGGACAACTTCGCCACCCGCTATGCGGTCTCGGACGCCTGTTTCCACGCGCGCCGCCCGCTGGTGACGGCCGCACTCGGCCGGTTCGACGGCACGCTCACCACCATCCGGGCGCACGAGACTGGCCCCGGCAGCACGCCGAACCCGACCTACCGCTGCCTGTTCCCGAATCCGCCGCCGCCGGGCAGCGTGCCCGCCTGCGCGGAGGCCGGCGTGCTCGGGGCGCTGGCCGGCGTGATGGGCTCGCTGATGGCCATGGAAGTGATCCGCGCCGTGGCGGAGTTCGGCGAGCCGCTGGTCGGCCGCCTGCTCATGGTCGATGCCCGGTCGATGCGGTTCGAGACGCTGAGCTACGGCTGGGATCCGGACAACCCGCTCAACGGCGCCTCAGCCGAGTAGGGTGCCCGGCGGCATCCACGGCCCTTCGGCCTCAAGCTTGCCGAGGCAGCATTTCTTGAACTTCTTGCCCGAGCCGCAGGGGCAGGGATCGTTGCGCCCGACATCCTTGAGCGGGTTGCGCTGCGGCTCGCCCGCGCCCTCCGCGGTCCAGTCGAGGGCTTCGACCGGATCGTCGAGATAGCCGTACTGGTAGGGGCCGAGGCGGTCCCGGTCCTCGGGCTTGGTCTCGGCCTTGCGCAGAGCCTCCTTGAACCAGGCCGCGTCGCTGATCTCGTCGGTGATCCGGCCGTCGGCCCGGGCCGCCGCGGCGCGGGGCGCGAGATCGCGGAAGCCGAGATGCGCGATCGCCTCCTCCCAGCCGACCCAGGCGGGCCCCTCCTCGACGGCCGCCTTCGCGTCGTCGAACCTGACCAGCAACGCGTGCATCGCGTCCCGTTCGATGCGGCCTTCCAGCGTCAGGAACGTGCAGGCCGACAGCAGCGCCATGCGGGTGAGGTCATCGACGGTGCTGTCGAGGATCAGCCGGAACAGGGGCTGGTGATCGCCGTCGAACAGGCTGGACACGACCTTGGACAGGGTCGCGGTCACGGCGTCGCCCAGAACCGCGTCGAGCGTCTCCTCGTCCTGCCGGAGCAGCTTGAGGAGCGGCGCCAGGGCACGGGTGTCCCGGGCATGCGCCATCACGTGCAGGCCCCAGAACAGGAGGTTCTCCTGCTCCAGCGCAAGTTCGCGCCCCTCGGCGGCGGCCTCCAGCAGCGGCAGGGTCGCCTCGGCGATCTCGGCCGGGTGTGCCAGCGCCTCGCGCAGGGCCTTGGTCGGCCGGTACTCGGACGCCGCCAGGTCTTCGATCAGCGCTGCGATTCGGCTCATGCCGTCCTCCTCAGGCCCGCAGGGTCGCGCCGGTCCGGCGGGAAACCTCGGCCACGATCCTGGCGCTCACAGCCTCGATCTCGGCATCGGTCAGGGTGCGCTCCACCGGCTGCAGGCGGACCGCGATCGCCACCGATTTCGAGCCTTCCGGCACGCCGGTCCCCTCGTAGAGGTCGAACACCTCGACGCCGGCGACGAGCTTGCGCTCCGCCCCCTGGGCCGCCTTGACGATGTCGCCCGCCGGCACGTCCCGCCCGACCACGAAGGCGAAGTCCCGGGACAGGGGCTGGAACTCCGAGAGGGCCAGGGTGGGCTTGGCCTTGGTCGGCTTGTGCTTGGGCAGCGGCAGCGCGTCGAGCACGATCTCGAACGCCACCAGGCTGCCCTTGAGGTCGAGGGCCTGGAGGGTCCGCGGATGGACCTCGCCGAACCAGCCGATCTCGGATTTCGGGCCGAAGCGCAGCGTCCCCGAACGGCCCGGATGAAGCCAGGACGGGCCGCCCGCGGTCACCTGCAGGCCGCCGGTCGGCACGCCGAGGCTGCCCAGCAGCGCCAGCGCATCGGCCTTGGCGTCGAAGACATCCACGGTCTTGGCCGATCCGTCCCAGTGGCGTCCGGCGCCCGCCAGGGTGGCGCTGCCCCGCCGCACCGCGGCGGCGCGGATGCTCTGGCCCTCCGGTTGGTCCGTGGCGAAGCACTGGCCCACCTCGAACAGGGCCGCGTCCGGATAGCCGCGATCGGCGTTGCGCTGCGCCGCCCGCAGGAGCCCCGGCACGAGGCTCGGGCGCATGTCGGACAGTTCAGAGGCGATCGGGTTGGCCAGCACCAGATCGGCGCCGCCGCCGCCGAACAGCTCGGCATCGGCATGCGGGACGAACGACCAGGTCACCGCCTCCATCAGGCCGCGGCTCGCCAGGGCGCGCTTGGCGGTGCGGGTGCGCTTCTGCATCACGGTGAGCAGCGGCCGGCCGATCCCGGCGAGCCGCGGCAGGGGCTTCGGCTCGACCCGGTCGAGACCGGCGATGCGGATGACCTCCTCGACGAGGTCGGCCTTGCCTTCCACGTCCGGCCGCCAGGACGGCGTCAGGACCTTTACCCGGTCGCCGGTGCCGGAGATGTGGAAGCCCAGCGTCTCCAGGATCAGCTTGATCTCGATCCGCGGCAGCTCGATGCCGGCCAGGCGCCGCACCTCGGTCCACGGGAAGTCGATGATGCGCTCCGATTCCGGCGGCTCGCCGGCGATTGCCGCCTCGGACGGCGTGCCGCCGCAGAGATCCATCACCAGGCGCGTTGCCAAGTCCAGACCCGGCAGCGTGAAGGCCGGATCGACCCCGCGCTCGAACCGGTAGCGCGCATCGGTGATGATGCCGAGGCGCCGGCCGGACTGGGCGATGTTGGCCGGGTCCCACAGGGCCGATTCGATCAGCACGTCCGTGGTGCTCTCGTCGCAGCCGGAGGCCTGGCCGCCCATGATGCCGGCAATCGATTCGACGCCGGCCTGATCGGCGATCACCACCGTGTCGTCGGTGAGGGTGTGGGTGCGCCCGTCCAGTGCGACGAGGCTCTCGCCGTCCCGCGCGCGCCGCACCGTCAGCTTGCCCGAGACCTTCGCGGCGTCGAACACGTGCAGGGGCCGGCCCCGGTCGAAGGTGACGTAGTTGGTGATGTCCACCAGGGCGTTGATCGGGCGAAGCCCGATCGCCCGCAGCCGGGCCTGCATCCAGGCGGGCGACGGACCGTTCTTCACGCCGCGCACCAGCCGCAGGGCGAAGAGCGGGCAGAGCTGCCGGTCCTCCGGCGCGAAGCTGAGGTCGATCTCGACCGGGCAGGGGCCTTCGCCCCGCACGCCCGGAAGCGTCGCATGCTTGAGCGTGCCGAGCCCGGCCGCCGCGAGGTCGCGGGCGATGCCGTGCACCGAGGTGCAGTCCGGGCGGTTCGGCGTCAGGTTGATCTCGATGACCGGGTCGTCGAGGCCGGCATAGAGCGCGTAGCCCTGGCCCAAAGGCGCCTCGGCCGGCAGCTCGAGGATGCCGTCATGGTCCTCGCCGAGCCCGAGTTCGGAACCGGAGCACAGCATGCCGTGGCTCTCGACCCCGCGGATCGTGCCGACCGAGAGCGTGATCCCCTTGCCGGGCACGTAGGTGCCGGGCGGCGCGAACACCGTGACGAGGCCAGCGCGGGCGTTCGGCGCACCGCAGACCACCTGGACGGGCGCGCCCGCGCCGGTCTCGACGGTGCAGACCCGGAGCCGGTCGGCGTTGGGGTGCTGCTCGGCGGTCAGGATCCGGGCGACCACGTAGGGCTTGAGGGCGGCCGCCTTGTCCTCGACGCCTTCGACTTCGAGGCCGATCCGCGTCAGCGTCTCGGCGATCGTGTCGAGGGACGCCTCGGTGTCGAGGTGTTCCTTGAGCCAGGAGAGGGTGAATTTCATCGTTCTTCTAGGGGCGAGAGGACGAGAGGGATGATGGGACTGGTTTCCCGGTCGGTTGCGCCGACCTCCGTCGAATCACCCCGTCAAACCGCCGATCAGGCTCGGCACGTCCAGCGGCCGGAAGCCGTAATGGTCGAGCCAGCGGACATCCGCCTCGAAGAACGGGCGCAGGTCCGGCATGCCGTATTTGAGCATGGCGATCCGGTCGATGCCGACCCCGAAGGCGAAGCCCTGCACCGCGTCCGGATCGAGGCCGCAATTGCGCAGCACGTTCGGATGCACCATCCCGCAGCCCAGGATCTCCAGCCAGTCGGTGCCCTCGCCGAAGCGGATCTCGCCGCCCTTGCGCGAGCACTGGATGTCGACCTCGGCCGACGGCTCGGTGAAGGGGAAGAACGAGGGGCGGAAGCGCATCTTCACGCCGTCGACCTCGAAGAAGGCTTTGCAGAACTCTTCCAGCACCCATTTCAGGTTGGCGATGTTGGCCGCCGTGTCGATCACCAGCCCCTCGACCTGATGGAACATCGGCGTGTGGGTCTGGTCGGAATCGTGCCGGTAGGTCCGGCCTGGGATGATCACCCGGATCGGCGGCGTCTGCGACCGCATCGTGCGGATCTGGACGGGCGACGTGTGGGTGCGCAGCACCTTGCGTTTCCCGGTATTGTCAGGCGCCAGGAAGAACGTGTCGTGCATCTCCCGGGCCGGATGGCCGGGCGGGAAGTTCAGCGCGGTGAAGTTCAGCTCGTCCGTCTCGATATCCGGGCCCTCGGCGACGGCGAAGCCCATATCGGCGAAGATCGCGGTGATCTCGTCGATCACCTGGGTGATCGGATGGATCCGGCCGCGCACCTCCGGGGCCTCGCGCAGGGGCAGCGTGACGTCGACCCGCTCGGAGGCGAGCCGGGCCTCGAGGGCGGCCTCGACCAGGGCGGTCTTGCGCTCCGTGACGGCGCCCTGGATCCGGTCGCGGAGGCCGTTGATCAGCGGCCCGCGCTCCTTGCGCTCCTCGGGCGTCATGGCGCCCAGCGTCTTAAGCAGGTCCGAGACGCTGCCCTTCTTGCCGAGCGCGGCCACGCGCACCGCGTCGAGGGCGGCTTCGTCGGACGCCGCCGTCACCTGGGCCAGGAGATCGCGTTCGAGGGTGTCGAGATCGGTCATCGTTTTTTTCGAACTAGGTTGGCGGTCCGCGATCGCGGCATGCTTTTGCGCGCCGTTTGCATTCGCGCAAGTCAGGGCTTCTGCGCAAATGGTGACGGGCCGCCCCGCGGCAGCTCGAAAACGACGAAGGCGCAGCTCCCTGAGGAGAGCCGCGCCTTCCGTCCGCTTGCGCGGGAGATTGAGCCTCAGGCGGCCTTGGCGGTGGTCTCGGGGAGGGCGGCCTTGGCCTTCTCGACCACGGCGGCAAAGCTCGCCGGCTCGTGGATCGCCAGCTCCGACAGCGCCTTGCGGTCGACGACGATGCCGGACTTGGCAAGACCGTTGATGAAGCGCGAATAGGTCAGGCCGTGCTCGCGCACCGCCGCGTTGAGGCGCTGGATCCAGAGCGCGCGGAACGTGCGCTTCTTATTCTTGCGGTCGCGATAGGCATACTGCATGCCCTTCTCGACCGCCTGCTTGGCGATGCGGATCGTATTCTTGCGCCGGCCGTAATAGCCCTTGGCGGCCTTCAGAACTTTTTTGTGCTTCGCGTGACTGGTCACGCCGCGCTTGACGCGGGCCATCGGTTATCTCCTGCGTTCGACGAAAGACAGTGGCAACGGGTGTCGAAGGCTTACCGCGCGTTCGGCAGGAAGTACTTCTTCACGTTGGCGGCATCGCCCTCGAACAGGGTCGTGGTGCCGCGCAGGTTGCGGATCTGCTTGGTCGTCCGCTTGATCATCCCGTGGCGCTTGCCGGCCTGGGCGTACATCACCTTGCCGGTGCCGGTGATCTTGAAGCGCTTCTTGGCGCCTGATTTGGTCTTCAGCTTGGGCATTTGGCTCTCCGTTGCGCGAAAATTCCTCTGGCCGCCCCGCGAGGGTCGGATGAGGTGTGCGCGATGATGCTTCTGGTGGAGCAGCACGAGCCGCCACGGCAGCCCTATCGGCCGGGCGGTTCGACGCGGGCCGGCTTATGACAGAAACACGCAGCCACGGCAACGGCTTCCGTGCCGGACGGGTGCAGCCCGCCCGCCACCGCGTCTACCAAAGCGTGAGGCCGCTCGCATCGGGGAATGCGGGGACAGCTCCCGCGCCGCACAAAACTGGTCGCGACAACCCCTCGGCGGAGGAACCATAACCTTGGCCGTCGGTTTCATTCATGTCCCGCTCAGGCCGGCAGGGTTAGACCCCCCGTCAAATACGGCCAACCAGGAGACACTTCGTGCGCATTGCCCAGATCGCTCCGTTGTCGGAGGCCGTCCCTCCGAAGTTCTACGGCGGCACCGAGCGCGTCGTCAGCTGGATCACCGAGGAACTGGTCCGCCAGGGCCACGACGTCACCCTGTTCGCCAGCGGCGATTCGGAGACGTCCGCCAAGCTCGCGGCCTGCACGCCGGAAGGGCTGCGGCTGCTCGGCTACCGCGATCACACGGCCAGCCACCTGGCCATGCTGCATCAGGTACACCGTCGGGCCCACGAGTTCGACATCCTGCACTTCCACATCGACCTGCTTCAGTATCCGATGTTCGAGGATCTGAACCACAAGTGCATCACCACGATGCACGGTCGGCTCGACGTACCGGACTTCATGCCCGTCTACCGCACCTTCACGGGCATGCCGCTGGTCTCGATCTCCGACAACCAGCGCGAGCCGATGCCGCCGAACGTCAACTGGCTGGCGACGATCCATCACGGCCTGCCGTCGCAGAACTGCCCGTACTCCCCGGAGGCCAAGGGCGGCTACCTGGCGTTCCTCGGCCGCATCTCCCCCGAGAAGCGTCCCGATCGCGCCATCGAGATGGCGATCCGGTCCGGCACGCCGCTGAAGATCGCCGCGAAGGTCGATAAGGCCGACCAGGATTACTGGGATGAGGTCATCGAGCCGATGACCCATCACCCGCTGGTCGAGTATATCGGCGAGATCAACGAGGAGCAGAAGAAGGCCTTCCTGGGCAACGCCCTGGCGCTCGCCTTCCCGATCGATTGGCCGGAGCCCTTCGGCCTGGTCATGATCGAGGCGATGTCGGCCGGTACGCCGGTGATCGCCTTCCGGAACGGTTCGGTGCCGGAGGTGATCAAGGACGGCGTGAGCGGTGTGCTCTGCCAGACCATGGACGACGCGGTCGAGGCCGTGGCCAAGGTGAAGACCATGAGCCGCGAGGGCGTGCGCCGCCACTTCGAGGGTCAGTTCACTGCCGAGTGCATGGTCAAGAAATACGTCGCCGCCTACGAGGAGTTGCTCTCCCGCGGCGCCGACGTGATCCAGCTGCCGAAATCCGGCTTCACGCCGCATTACGGCGACGTGAATGGCTCTGCGCGGCCGGCGATCTCGGTCGCGGCGATGCCGGCCTGAGCCCCGGCATCGGGCTTGCGAGAGACGGCCGGCCCGGCCTAGCGTCGTAAAGGCGCCTCATCCGAATGGTCACGAGGGCCGCCGCATCAGAGCCGATGCGGCGGCCCTCTCGATTCGTACCCCTTACACGCACTCGGAGACGTTCTGCATGGCGGCGGAGAATACGGCGGCCCACAATGCGGCCGCCCGGACACAGGCCAGCACCGTCACGGTGGCGCCCGGCTTCCAGGACGCCGACGATGTGCTGCCGACCTACCACATCGAGGCCCATACCTCCCTGGTCGAGCGGCCCCTGCGGGCGCTGAAGTTCGGGGAGGCGTTCGGGGTTCTGGATTCCTACGGCGATATCGGCGTCCAGCCCGGGCCGGAGGGCCTGTATTTCCAGGATACCCGCTATCTCTCCCGGCTCGAACTGACCGTGGAGGGCCAGCGCCCCCTGATGCTGTCCTCGGTAATGCAGGACGACAACGGCGCGCTCAGCGTCGACATGACCACCCCCGACATCCGTCTCGACGCCCATGACGAGACCTCGATCCCGCGCGAGACGATCGCGATCGAGCGCACCAAGTTCCTGTTCCGGGGCGCCTGCTACGACCGGATCGGCCTGCGCTCGTTCGATTCCAAGCACCGCCGCCTGCGCATCGCCGTCACCTTCGACGCGGATTACCGCGACCTGTTCGAGGTGCGCGGCACCGACCGCAAGGAGCGCGGCAAGCGCGGCGTCCTGGTGGCGAGCGACCGGGAGGTGCAGTTCCGCTATGTCGGGCTCGACGAGATCGTGCGCACGACCTCGTTGCACTTCGGCCCCAAGCCGGATCTGATCGAGCCGGGCCGCGTCGCCTTCGACGTCTCCCTGCCGCCGGAGGGCCGCGCCTCCCTGTTCATTCGCGTGACCTTCGAAGCGCATCGGGCCTTTACCAAGCCGCCGAGCGGCGAAATGGTCGGCGAGGATGCGGCCGCGAAGCTGACCCTGGCGGCCAATGTCGGGGGCGCCCGGCGTGAGCCGAAGGATCTGAGCGAGGGGACGATCTTCGCCCGGGCCTACCGCGATTCGCGCCGGGACCTGCGCGAGCTGACCGCCGGGATCACCACGATCATCTCGTCGAACGACCAGTTCAACGAGGGCCTGTGCCGGGCCACCGCCGACCTCTACATGCTCGCGAGCCGGACCCCGGAGGGGATCTACCCGTTCGCCGGCATCCCCTGGTACTCGACGGTGTTCGGCCGCGACGGCATCATCACGGCCCTGATGGCGCTGTGGATCGATCCGAAATTCGGCCGCGGCGTCCTGCGCTACCTCGCCGCCACCCAGGCCAAGGCGGTCGATCCCGCGGCCGATGCCCAGCCCGGCAAGGTGCTGCACGAGACCCGCCGGGGCGAGATGGCGATGCTCGGCGAGGTGCCGTTCCGCCACTATTACGGCACCATCGACGGCACGCCGCTCTTCGTGATGCTGGCCTGGGAATATTACGCGGTGACGGGCGACCTGGAGACCATCCGGGCGATCTGGCCGTCGCTCGAACTCGCGCTGGAATGGATGGACCGCTACGGCGACCGGGACGGCGACGGCTTCGTCGAATACGCCCGCGACACCGACAAGGGCCTCGAGAACCAGGGCTGGAAGGACAGCCACGATTCGATCTTCCACACAGACGGCCAGCTGGCCAAGGGCCCGATCGCCCTGTGCGAGGTCCAGGGCTACGTCTACGCCGCCAAGAACGGCATGGCCAAGCTCGCCGCGCTCCTCGGGCACGACCCGATGGCCGAGCGCCTCTCGCACGAGGCGGCCGCCCTGCGCGAGCGGTTCGATGCGGCCTTCTGGAATGAGGAGATCGGCACCTACGCTCTCGCCCTCGACGGCGCCAAGAAGCAATGCGCGGTGCGCTCGTCGAATGCCGGGCACGCGCTGTTCACCGGCATCGCCAAGCCGGAGCGGGCGGCCCGGGTCGCCGAGACCCTGCTGTGCAAGGACGGCTTCAACGGCTGGGGCGTGCGGACCATCGCCAAGGGCGAGGCCCGCTACAACCCGATGTCCTACCACAACGGCTCAATCTGGCCGCACGACAACGCCCTGATCGCGATGGGGCTCGCCCGCTACGACCGCAAGCACGAGGCCGCGCGCATCTTCCAGGGGATGTTCGACACCGCGCTCTACCAGGACCAGAAGCGCCTGCCGGAGCTGTTCTGCGGCTTCATGCGCCGGCGCCAGCGCGGCCCCGTGGCCTACCCGGTCGCCTGCAGCCCGCAGGCCTGGGCGGCGGCGGCGCCGTTCGCGTTCCTGGCCGCCTGCCTGGGCCTGGAGCTCGACCACGACCGCAACAGCGTCCGGCTGAAGAACCCGATCCTGCCGGGCTTCCTCGACGGCGTGACGCTCTACAACGTCAAGCTGGGAGCCTCGCGCCTGGATATCCGGTTCCAGCGCTACGACGACGACGTCACCGTGTCGGTGCTGCGCCGCCACGGCGACGTGCAGGTGATCGTGACGAAATAGGCCGCTCGCCTCCCGCCGCGGCCCGGTGCCGTGGCGGGAGACGCCGGAAATCAGGCGTCGCCGCCCGGCAGATCGAGCACGATCGCGGCGGCATCGGCCCGCTGCCAGACCCGCCGGACCGGGTAGCTCCTGTCATGCCCGGGCACCGCAAGGGTGAAGGTCAGCGGCAAGCGATGCCGGCGCGAGACCGAGAGCATCGCGCCGGTCGGCGACATGTCCCGCACAATGCAGGGGACCGAATCGCCGTCGGGATACTGGATCGTCGCCGGGATCAGCACGTCCCGTCGCTCGCCGTCGCGCCTGTTGGCCGTCGCATCGACCGGGACGCCACCCGCCCTGCTTCCCATCCGCTCCATCCCTTCGTGCGCTGATTGATTGCGCGCAGCATACGGACCTCAGGACTGACAAAGTCTGACCGTGCCGCCGATCAGGACTGACTTCACGCACTCGTGTGACAGGCCGGCAATCCGGCAAACTTTGGCTGACCGTATGCGATCCACGTTCGGGATACTTGGAGCCTGCCCTGCGGTGACCCGGTTCCGCTCCTCGTCGGGCCGCGGATGATCGGACGCGGTACGCGAGGCAGCCCGGATCCGCGCGATTTGGTGTAAGGGGCACAGCCAGCCTCTCCACCTCGGGACACGCCCCATGCCGGCCGATCATTCCGCTCTGTCGCTCGCCCAAGCGCTGATCTGCTGTCCCTCGGTGACACCGGAGGATCGCGGCGCCCTCGATGTGGTGGCGCAGGCGCTGAGCGGTGCGGGTTTCTCGGTGGAGCGGCCGGTCTTCTCCGAGCCGGGCTATCCCGACACCCCGAACCTCTACGCGCGGATCGGTGATCGCGGGCCGTGCCTCGTCTTCGCCGGGCACACCGACGTCGTGCCGGAAGGCGACGGCGCCTGGCGCTACGGCCCGTTCGACGCCACGGTGGCGGATGGTCTGCTCTACGGGCGCGGTGCCGCCGACATGAAGGGCGGCGTCGCCTGCATGCTGGCCGCGACCCTGGCCTTCATCGCCCGACGGGGCGGCACGTTCCCGGGCTCGATCGCCTTCCTGATCACCGGCGACGAGGAGGGGCCCGCGGTCAACGGGACGGTCAAGCTGCTCGACTGGGCCCGCGCCCGGGGCGAGCGCTTCGACCATTGCCTGCTGGGCGAGCCGACCAATCCGGGGCGGCTCGGCGAGATGATCAAGATCGGCCGCCGCGGCTCGCTCACCGGCAAGCTGACCGTGCTCGGGCGCCAGGGCCACGTCGCCTACCCGCACAAGGCCGAGAATCCGATCCCCGGGCTGCTGCGGCTCGCCTCGGCGCTGGTGGCGGAACCGCTCGATGGCGGCACCGCGCATTTCGACGCCTCGAACCTCGAATTCACGACGATCGATGTCGGCAACCCCGCCACCAACGTGATCCCGGCGACCGCCCGGGCCACCTTCAACGTCCGGTTCAACGACGACTGGACCGCGGCCAGCCTCGGAGCTGAGCTCCGTCGGCGGCTCGAGCAGGCCGCCGGCAACGCCGTGCGCTTCACCCTCGACCTGCAACCCTCGAACGCCCCGGCCTTCCTGACCCAGCCCGACGCCTTCGTGGATCTGGTCTCCCGGGCGATCCAGGCCGAGACCGGCCTGACGCCGACGCTGTCGACCACCGGCGGCACCTCGGACGCGCGGTTCATCAAGGACGCCTGCCCGGTGATCGAATTCGGCCTGGTGGGCGAGACCATGCACCAGATCGACGAATGCGTGGCCGTGGCCGATATCGAGCGGCTGACGGCGATTTATGAGCGGGTGCTGGAGGCTTATTTCCCCACGAAGCGCTGACAGCGCGGCGCAGGGGCAGATCCCGTTCGAGCGTTCTTATCCAAGTCACGCCCACATCCTGAGGTGCCCGGCGATCGCAGATCGCTGGGCCTCGAAGGAGCGTTCCAGGGGGCGCGCGTCCGGCTGGAAGGCACCTTCGAGGCCTTCGCGTCGCTCCATCACGCCAGGCTGAGGGGAGGGGTGGGATCTCGGCGCCGAGATCCCACCCGCCGGAAGTCGCGATCCCGAAAAATCCCTCAGGTGTAATCCACCCCCACGAAGGTCAGCCCACAGGCCGGCGCCAGCGGCCCGCACCGGCGCTTCTCGCCCGAGGCCAGGATGTCGGCGACGTCGTCACCCGAGAGGCGTCCGCAGCCGGCGAGCATCAGCGTCCCGACCATGGCCCGGACCTGGTGGTGCAGGAACGAGCGCGCGCAGGTCGTCACCACGATCTCCTCGTGCAGCGCCATGGTGGTGCGGGCCACGTCGAGCTGGTCCAGCGTCCGCACTGGGCTGTTGGCCTGGCACTCGGCCGCTCGGAAGGCGGAGAAGTCGTGGAGGCCGACGAGGCGCTGGGCGGCGTCATGCATCGCATCCGGGTCGAGCGGCCAGGGCACGTGCCAGACATGGGCGCGGGTCAGGGCCGCGGGGCTGCGCCGGTTGAGGATGCGGTAGCGGTAGTGCCGGCGGATCGCCGAGTGCCGGGCGTCGAAGCTCGGCGGGACGATTTCGGCGGAGAGCACGGCCACGGGTTGCGGCCGCAGATGGGCGTTAATGGCGTCGCGGACCGTGTCGGTCCGCCAGTCCTTGGCCAGGTCGAGATGCGCGACCTGGTGGATGGCGTGCACACCGGCATCGGTCCGGCCGGCGCAGGTGAGCCGGGCATCCTCGCCGGAGAAACGCGTCACCGCCGCCTCGATCGCGCCCTGGACCGTGGCTTCGTCGGACTGACGCTGCCAGCCGCAGAACGGCGTGCCGTCGTATTCGATGACGAGCTTGTAGCGGGGCATCAGCCGAGATGCGTGCCGGGCGCGATGCGCGCGCCGCGCACGAACTCGGCGCCGCTGGCGCTGCCGCCCTTGCCGGCCCGGCGCAGCTCCGTCAGCCGGACCGCCCCGGTGCCGCAGGCGACCAGGCCCTCGGCATCGAGGAGCGTCCCCGGCGCGCCCGTGCCGGCGCCGGCCGCGGCGCGCAGGACCTTCACCCGCTCCGGCCCCTTGCCGAGATCGACCGCGAAGAACGCCCCCGGGAACGGCGAAAGGCCGTTGATCCGGTTCGCGACCTCCGCGGCCGGAAGCGACCAGTCGATCCGCGCCTCGTCGTTGCTGATCTTGTGCGCGTAGACGACGCCCTCCGCCGCCTGCGGCGTGAAGGTGAGGTCGCCGCTTTCCAGGCGCTCGAGGGCCTGGGACATCAGCTCGGCCCCGAGGGGCATCAGGGCATCGTGCAATTCCCCGGCGGTCATGCCCGTCACGATCGGGACGCGTCCCTCCAGGGCGACGGGGCCGGTATCGAGCCCGGCCTCCATGCGCATGATGCCGACGCCGCTCTCGGCATCCCCCGCCATCACGGCGCGCTGGATCGGTGCGGCCCCCCGCCAGCGCGGCAGCAGCGACCCGTGGAGGTTGAGACAGCCGTGCCTTGGCACATCCAGGATCGCCTGCGGCAGAAGCATCCCGTAGGCGACCACCACGGCGACGTCGGCCCGGTGCCCGGCGAAGGTCTCGACGGCGTCCGGGCTGCGCAGGCTCGCCGGCGTCAGGACCGGGATCCCGAGGTTGTCGGCCAGCGCGTGGACCGGCGAGGGCCGCAGGCTCATGCCGCGGCCGGCCTTGGCAGGCGCGCGGGTGTAGACGGCGGCGATGTCGTGGCCGTCCTGCGCGAGCCGCGCCAGTGTCGGCACCGCGAAATCCGGCGTGCCCATGAAGACGACGCGCATCGGGGGTCAGGCCGCGTCGCGCTTGGCCGCCTTGGTGAAGCGCTTGATCACCCGGTCGCGCTTCAGCTTCGAGATGTGGTCGATGAACAGCACGCCGTTCAGGTGGTCGATCTCGTGCTGGATGCAGGTCGCCAGAAGGCCGTCGGCCTCGATCTCCTGCTCCCGGCCCTCGATGTCGCGGAACTTCACCCGGACCCGGTCCGGCCGCTCGACCTCGGCGTAATATTCCGGGATCGACAGGCAGCCCTCGTCGTAGAGCCGCTTCTCCTCCGAGGACCAGACGATCTCGGGATCGATGAAGACCCGCGGCTCGCGCACGCCCTCTTCCTTCGAGGTGTCGATGGTCACGACCCGCTTGGCGACGCCGACCTGGATCGCCGCGAGCCCGACGCCCGGGGCGTCGTACATCGTCTCGAACATGTCGGCCACGAGGGTTCGGATCTCGGGCGTGATCGGTCCGACCGGCTCCGAGGTGCGGCGCAGGACGGCGTCGGGGAGGATGACGAGCGGACGGATGGTCATGGCGGAAACCGGCAAGGGGAGCGCCGCAGGCGCGGACCCCGGGGATTCCGAGGCAATATGGCGTGGGTCGGGGCCGGTCAAATACCGCTTCTGCGGGTCGCCGCGACACCGCGCCGGCAAAACCCTCAGAAGGTGGTGCGGCTGCGGATCGCCGCGGTGAGCGTGCCCTCGTCGAGATAGTCGAGCTCGCCGCCGACCGGGACGCCGTGGGCGAGGCGGGTCACCTTGCGGTCGAGGTGCCGGATCGATTCGGTGACGTAATGGGCGGTGGTCTGGCCGTCGACGGTGGCGTTCAGCGCCAGGATGATCTCCTTCACCGCCGGATCGGCCGCACGCTCCACGAGGCTCGCCAGGTTGAGGTGCTCGGGCCGCACGCCGTCCAGGGCCGACAGGACGCCGCCGAGCACGTGGTAGCGCGATTTGACCGCTCCGGACCGCTCCAGGGCCCAGAGGTCCGAGACATCCTCCACGACCACCAGGGTCGAGGGATCCCGCTCGGTGTCGCGGCAGATCGTGCACGGCTCCGAGGTGTCGACGTTGCCGCAACTGGAGCAGACCACGATGCGCTCGGCGGCCACCCGCATGGCGTCGGCCAACGGGGCGAGCAGCGTCTCGCGCTTCTTGATGAGCTGGAGCGCGGCCCGCCGCGCCGAGCGCGGTCCCAGCCCCGGCATCCGGGACAGAAGCTGGATCAGGCGCTCGATTTCGGGGCCGGCGACGGCTTGGGGCATCGTGCCTCTGGGGCGGGGAATTGCTGAATGGGCGTCTGCGGAACGTTCGGCAGGGCATAGCCGGCCCCCGGCGGTGCGCAAGAGCGCATCTCCGCCCACCCCGATCCGGTCGTTCGGGCCGATGAGCCTGCGCCGCGCCGAAGAACATCCGTCTGCCGACTGTTACAACGGCGGCATCCTGCGATCATCACCGGGGTCAAACGCCCGCGTTCACGTTGCGGCCCCCCCGCGACACCCGGTAAGACGGCAACGCTTGGCCGCCTATCCAGTATGGGGCGGACGAGCGACCGGGGAACGGAGATCCAGCGTGCGGCGGACCTGTACGACCGCACGGACGTCCCCCGGGTAAACCCGGACACCGCTGGCGTCCGGTCATGTCGCGTCGACGGCACGAACAGGGGCCCCGGGAGATACGCTCTTGACCAATATCGGTGACCACAACGCGGCCCACGGTGCCGACGCCGCCGGCTTCCGCGGCCTCAAGGCCGTCCGCTGGAACTTCGAGGCGCCGAGCCTCTACGAGGAGGCGCTGACCCGCAAGGAGGGCCAGCTCGCCCGCGGCGGCGCCCTCGTGGCGACCACCGGCAGCCATACCGGCCGCTCGCCCAAGGACAAGTTCGTGGTGCGCGATGCCAGCACCGAGAACGAGATCTGGTGGGACAACAACGGCGCGATCACGCCGGAGCAATTCGAGACCCTTCGCCAGGACTTCCTCAAGCACGCCGAGGGCAAGGAGCTGTTCGCCCAGGACCTCTATGGCGGTGCCGACCCGGCCCACCGGGTCAAGGCCCGGGTGTTCACCGAGTTCGCCTGGCACTCGCTGTTCATCCGCAACCTGCTGATCCGGCCGGACCGCTCCGAGCTCGCCACCTACGTGCCGGACCTGACGATCATCGACCTGCCGAGCTTCCAGGCGGATCCCGCCCGGCACGGCTGCCGCTCCAAGACCGTGATCGCCATCGATTTCGCCAAGAAGCTCGTGCTCATCGGCGGCTCGGCCTACGCGGGCGAGATGAAGAAGTCGGTCTTCACCTACCTGAACTACATCCTGCCCGGCCAGAACGTGATGCCGATGCATTGCTCGGCCAATGCGGCGCTCGACCCCGAGGGTGGCTCGGCGATCTTCTTCGGCCTGTCGGGCACCGGCAAGACCACCCTGTCGAACGATTCCTCGCGCCAGCTGCTCGGCGACGACGAGCACGGCTGGTCGGACGAGGGCATCTTCAACTTCGAGGGCGGCTGCTACGCCAAGACGATCCGCCTCTCGCGCAACGCCGAGCCCGAGATTTACGCCACCACCGAGCGCTTCGGCACCGTGATGGAGAACGTCGTGATCGATCCGGTCACGCGCGTGCCGGATTTCGACGATGCCTCGCTCACCGAGAACACCCGCTGCGCCTACCCGCTGGACTTCATCGCCAATGCGAGCGCCACCGGCCGGGCCGGGCATCCGAAGAACATCGTGATGCTGACCTGCGACGCCTTCGGGGTGATGCCGCCGATCGCCAAGCTCACCGGCGCCGAGGCGATGTATCACTTCCTCTCGGGCTACACCGCCAAGGTGGCCGGCACCGAGCGCGGGCTGACCGGGCCCGAGGCGACCTTCTCGACCTGCTTCGGCGCGCCGTTCATGCCCAGGCACCCGAGCGTATACGGCAACCTGCTGCGCGACCTGATCGCCAAGCACGAGGTCGATTGCTGGCTGGTCAACACCGGCTGGACCGGCGGCGGCGTCGGCACCGGCCAGCGCATGCCGATCCGCGTCACGCGACGCCTGCTCGCCGGCGCCCTCGACGGATCGCTCGCCCAGGCCGAGTTCCGCCGCGACCCGTATTTCGGCTTCGCGGTGCCGGTCTCGGTCCCGGGCGTCGAGGCGGACATCCTCACCCCGGTCAAGACCTGGGGCAACAAGAGCGCCTTCGTCGAGACGGCGGCGCGGCTGGTGAAGATGTTCGACGACAACTTCAAGCGCTTCGAGGCCCATGTCGATTCCGACGTGCGCGCCGCCGGGCCGACCGCTCAGGCGATCGCCGCGTAGGCGTCGTACCGACCGGGCGGCCCATCCTGCGGCCGCCCGCGCTCAGCCGAGCCCGGCGATCAGCTTCGCGAGAAGCCTGTTCAGGATGCGCTGCTCATCCTCGGTGAGCGGCACCAGCACCCGGCGCTCGGCCTCGATATGGCGCGGGAGCAGGGCATCGATGAGCCCCGAGCCCTTCTGGGTCAGCGCGACCAGTGTCCCACGCCGATCCGACGGGTGCTTCTGACGCTCGATCAGGCCGGCCTTCTCGAGGCGGTCGATCCGTGCGGTCATCCCGCCCGATGAGATCATCGCGGCCTCGCACAGGGCGGTGGGCGTCAGCGCGTAGGGCGCGCCGGACCGCCGCAGCGTCGCCAGCACGTCGAACTCACCCTGCTGCAAGCCGAATTCCGCGAAGACCGGATTGAGCCGGTCGCGCAGGACGACCTGCGCCAGCTCGGCGAGGCGGCCCAGAACCTCCATGGGAAACGCGTCGATATCGGGCCGTTCACGCTGCCACTGCGCCACGGCCTGGGCCGCACGATCCATCCCGTCCACCACGGCGCAGCCTCCGATATCTTGACGTAAAGATACTTTGCGGCGAGATTTTAGGTCCGCTGATTCCGGATGGCAATCGGCTGGGATCGCCTATGGATCGAGAGGGGACGATGAATGCACCGGCTGGGATCGCGACGCCCCGTGCCGCGCCGCCGGCCTACCTTCTTCTCCTGTCGACCGGCGCCTTGCTGGGTCTCACGACCGTGGTCGCCGGCCTCGCCAGCGGGCTGGGCTGGCCTCCGATCGCCTTCCTGTTCTGGTCGGCGCTCGGCGGGGGGCTGATTCTGGCAATGCTTGCAGCCGTGGCGGGCGAACGGCTGACACCGTCGCCGGCGCTCCTGCGCTACGGGCTGCAGGCGGGGCTGTTGAGCTTCGCCCTTCCGAACATCCTGTCCTTCGCGGCGATCCCCCATGTCGGGGCCGGCTTCGTGGCGCTCTGCCTCGCCTTCCCGCCGCTACTGACCTACGGCCTCGCGCTGGCCTTCGGGATGGATCGGCTCTCGGTCCAGGGGCTGGCCGGCATGGCGCTCGGGCTCGGGGGCGCGCTGCTGTTTGCCGTGTCGCGCCTGACGGGGGCCGACGGGGGAGGGCTCTGGACCGGGCTCGCCCTCGCGGCGCCGCTTAGCGTCGCCGCCGGCAATATCTATCGCTCGGCGGCGTGGCCCGACCACGCGTCGCCGCGCCTGTTGGCGCCGATCATGGTTTTGACCGCCACGGCGCTCATCGGGGCCTACGCAGTTGCCTCCGAAATCCCGCTTCTCGCAGTGCCCTCGGCCTCGACGGCCGGCCTGCTGCCGATGCAGGCGGCAATCATCGCCGCCACCTACGCGCTGTTCTTCGTCTTGCAGAAGCGCAGCGGCCCGGTCGGGCTCAGCCAGATCGGTTGGATCGGCGCGATCACCGGCAAGGGGCTGGCAGTGGCACTGCTGGGTGAACGCTTCCCGCCGATCCTCGCGCTGGCGATCCCGCTCATCCTGGCCGGGATCGTCCTCGTCAGCCGGCGACCGCGTTGACGAGGACGTGGCACGCGTTTGCTGGACCCATCTGTCCGATCCTCACCCTCATCCTGAGGTGCCCGCGCCATCGGGCCTCGAAAGACGAGGGGAGAGATTCAGGGGGCCGTCGCCCCGAACCCGTAGTCCGGGCCGCCCCTAGAACGGCAGCTTCATGCCGGGCGGCAGGGGCAGGCCCTTGGTCAGCTCGGCCATGCGCTCCTGCATCGTCGCCTCGGCCTTGCCGCGGGCGTCGTTGCAGGCGGCGACGATCAGGTCCTCGAGGATCTCCCGCTCGTCGGCGACCATCAGGGACGGATCGATGCTGACGCCCTTCATCTGGCCCTTGGCGCTCATGGTGACGCGCACGGAGCCGCCGCCGGAGGCGCCGGTCACCTCGATCTCGTCGAGCTCGGCCTGCAGGGAGCCCATCTTCTCCTGCATGGCCTGAGCCTGCTTCATGATGCCCATCAGGTCGCGCATGCAGCTCTCTCTCGTCGCGTGAAGATCAGTCTAGGTGGGGATGATCGCGGCACGCCGCCATGTGCGGCCGTGCCCGCTCCTCAGAAGTCGTCGTCCGGGACCTCGTCCGCCGGCACCGGGTCGCCGTCGCCCGTGATCGCCGGATCGGTGGTCGGCGGAGGCGCGGTCTCGCGGACATCGACGATCTCGGCACCGGGGAAGCGCGTCAGCACCTCGCGCACGAACGGGTCGGCGGCGGCGTTCTCGCGGCGGGTCTCGGTGGCGGCCTTGACGGTGGCATCGAGGGTCGGCGCGCCCTCTTCCTTGGAAACCGAGACGACCCAGCGCTGCCCGGTCCAGCGCAGGATCGCGGCGGCGATATCGGTGGCTAGGCTCGACCGGCCGCCCTGGGCGAGGCGGAACTCGATCTGCCCCTCCGCGAAGCGCACGAGGTGGACGTCCCGTTCCAGAGCGGTCTTCAGAAGGATGTCGCGGTTGGCGTCCGCGAGCGCGACCAAGTCCTCGAAGCGGGCGAGCCGTGGCGCGGGCGGTGCGGCCGGCCGCTCCGCCGGGGCGACCATCGCGATCGGGGCAGGGGCCGACATCGCCACCGGTGCCGCCGCGGCAGAGGCCATGGGCGCGCCGACCGGCATCGGCCGCGGTGCGACGGCCGCCGCCGCACTCGGGCCGCCGCCGCGCAGGTCGGGGATCGGCGGCAGGGGCGGACGGCCGGAGGTGGCCGGGGCCTCCTCGACGGGCGCCGCCGCGGCCTCGGCCTTCAGCTGGCGCAGGGCCTCGTCGGGGGTGGGCAGGTCGGCGGCGTAGGCGAGGCGGACGATCGCCATCTCGGCCGCCGCTAGCGGGCGCGGGGCAGCCTGGACCTCGGGAATCGCCTTGAGCAGGATCTGCCAGGCCCGCGACAGGGCGCGGATCGAGAGTTTTTCCGCGAACTGGCCGCCGCGCACCCGCTCGGTCTCGCTGAGCGTCGGGTCGGAGGCGGTCTCGGGCACCACCTTCAGGCGGGTCACGAGGTGCGTGAAGGCCGCGAGGTCGGACAGCACCACCGACGGGTCGGCGCCGGAATCGTACTGCGCCCGCAACTCGGCGAAGGCTGCCGGCACGGCGCCGCGCATCACCGCCTCGAACAGGTCGAGGATCCGGGCCCGGTCGGCGAGCCCGAGCATGTCGCGCACGCTCTGGGCCGTGACCGCACCGGCGCCGTGGGCGATGGCCTGGTCAAGCAGCGAGAGCGCGTCGCGCACGGAGCCCTCGGCGGCGCGCACGATGGCGCCCAAGGCCTCGTCCTCGGCCTCGACCTTCTCGGCCGCGCAGACCTTGGCGAGATGGGCATGCAGGACCGGCGCCTCGACCCGACGCAGGTCGAAGCGCTGGCAGCGCGACAGGATCGTCACCGGGACCTTGCGGATCTCCGTGGTGGCGAACACGAACTTGGCGTGGGGGGGCGGCTCCTCGAGCGTCTTCAGGAAGGCGTTGAACGCCTTCTCGGAGAGCATGTGGACCTCGTCCACGATGTAGACCTTGTAGCGCGCGGAGACCGGCCCGTAGCGGATGCCGTCGATGATCGCGCGGACGTCGTCGATGCCGGTATGCGAGGCGGCATCCATCTCCAGCACGTCCATGTGCCGGGATTCCATGATCGCCGCGCAGTGCAGGCCGAGTTCCGGCATCGACACGGTCGGGCCGGTATCGGGGATTCCGGCCCGGGCGTAGTTGAGGCCGCGGGCGAGGATGCGGGCGGTGGTGGTCTTGCCGACCCCGCGCACGCCGGTCAGCATCCAGGCCTGGGGAATGCGGTTGGCCGAGAACCCGTTGGCCAGGGTCCGCACCATGGCGTCCTGACCGATCAGGTCGCCGAAATTGGTCGGGCGGTATTTCCGCGCGAGCACCCGGTAGGGCGTCGCCGCGCTGGCGGGGCTTGCGAACCCGGGCAGGCCCGGCTCGTCGTCAGGCGTGCCGGTCGAAGCGTCCATGCCGTGTCGGGTCGGGCTTCCGAGCGCCAGGAGATAAGGTGGGAGGCTGGACGAAGACCCGCTCGGTCTCGTTAGGGCTGCTTCCTTCCGGACCTGACCCGGTTGGCGAGTGAAACGTCCCTCGCCAACCCCCCGCCGGCTATATGGCCGGGCTCTTGGCCGAACGCAAGCGCCGGCTACTCGGCCTCGCGCTTGACCACAGCCAGGGTCTTCGGATCGAGCTTCAGGTCGAACTGCTTGCCGTTGGCGTCGATCGCGTCGTCGACCTCGATCATGCCGTCGTCGAGCTCGATCTCCTTCCACTTGGTGAAGCCCTCCTGGCGGAGCATGGCCTCGACCTTGGCCTGCTGGTCGGGCGGGAGCTTCTCGTCGGCCCGGGCGACGCTGGTGAGGCCGGCGGCCAGGGTGAGGGCGAGCAGGGGGGCGGCGAGGCGCATCGAAGTCTCCGTGTCTCGATTGTGTGCCGGCTTTGAACAGCGGGACGGCGCCGGGGTTCCCCGCGAACCGCGATCCTCTTGAGCCCGCTTCGATTTTCCAGCACAGCTAAGGTTGCCCGCCACGCCGCGCCGGCACCGGGGCTCAGGACTGCCGACCTATGGTCACACGCGTCGCCACCGTGGCGTTCGAGGGGATCGAGGCCCGGTCCGTGGACGTGCAGGTCCAGATCATCCCGGGCAACGTCGTGTTCAACGTGGTCGGCCTGCCCGACAAGGCGGTGGCCGAATCGCGCGAGCGGGTGCGGGGCGCCCTGATCGCCTCCGGGCTGGCGCTGCCGGCCAAGCGCATCACCGTCAACCTCGCCCCGGCCGACCTGCCCAAGGAGGGCTCGCATTACGATCTCCCGATCGCCCTCGGCGTCATGGCGGCGATCGGGGCGATCCCGGCCGACGCCCTCGGCGGCTATTGCGTCCTCGGCGAGCTGGCGCTGGACGGCAGCATCACGGCGGTGAACGGGGTGCTGCCGGCCGCGATCGCGGCCGGAGCCCGCGGCCTCGGGCTGATCTGCCCGGCCGCCACCGGGTCCGAGGCGGCCTGGGCCGGGGGCGGCCTCGACGTGCTCGCCCCGCGCTCGCTGATCCAGCTCGCCAACCACTTCAAGGGCAGCCAGGTTATGGCCCGGCCGGAGCCCTCGGTGGCCGGCCTGGCGGGGCCGCTGCCGGACCTCTCCGACATCAAGGGCCAGGAGGGTGCTAAGCGCGCCCTGGAGATCGCGGCGGCCGGCGGGCATAACCTTCTGATGAACGGTCCGCCCGGTTCCGGGAAGTCGATGCTGGCCGCCCGGTTGCCCTCGATCCTGCCGCCGCTCACGCCCCGGGAGCTGCTCGACATCTCGATGATCCAGTCGGTGGCGGGCGAGCTGAAGGACGGGGCGCTCTCGAACCGCCGGCCGTTCCGGCAGCCGCACCATTCCGCCTCCATGGCGGCACTCGTCGGCGGCGGCCTCGGGGCCCGGCCCGGGGAGGTGTCGCTCGCCCATGGCGGGGTGCTGTTCCTGGACGAGCTGCCCGAATTCGCGCCGCAGGTGCTCGACAGCCTGCGCCAGCCGATGGAGACCGGCGAGGTCATGATCGCCCGGGCGAACCACCGCGTGACCTATCCGGCCCGCTTCCAGCTCGTGGCGGCCATGAACCCGTGCCGCTGCGGCCAGGGGCTCGAGCCGGGCTATGCCTGCCGGCGTGGGCTGAACGAACGCTGCATGGCGCAGTACCAGGCGCGGATCTCCGGGCCGATGCTGGACCGGATCGATCTGCGCATCGAGGTGCCGGCGGTCACCGCCGCCGACCTGATCCTGCCGCCGCCGGCCGAGGGCTCCCGCGAGGCCGCCGCCCGGGTCGCCGCCGCCCGCACGCTTCAGACGACGCGCTACACCGCCCGCGCTTTGCCGGCCGCCACCACGAACGCCACCTGCCCAGCGACCCTGATCGAGGAGGTGGCGAGCCCCGACGCCGAGGGGACGGCCCTGATCCGGCAGGCTGCGGAGAGCATGCGGCTCTCGGCCCGCGGTTTCCATCGGACCCTGCGGGTGGCGCGTACGCTCGCCGATCTCAACGGCGAGGCGCAGGTGCGCCGTCTGCATCTGGCCGAGGCCCTGTCCTATCGCGGCCGGGGCGACGCGTCGGCTGCGGCCGCGTGAGGGCGGACCTGACCGTCACGATCGGCCAGGCCAGCGCGGCCGGGCGGAAGGAGGCCAATCAGGATTTCCACGGCGCCCTGGTGCCGTCCCAGCCGGCGCTCGGCCTGAAGGGTATCGCGGTGGCGCTGGCCGACGGGATCAGCAGCAGCGCGGTCGGCGCCCTGGCGAGCGAGACCGCGGTCAAGAGCTTCCTCAGCGACTACTACGCCACCCCCGATACGTGGTCGGTGAAATCCTCGGCGCAGCGCGTGATCGCGGCGACGAATTCCTGGCTCTACGCCCAGACGCGGCGGGGCCTCGACCCGCACGATGCCGACAAGGGCTACGTCACCACCTTCAGCGCGCTGGTGCTGAAGGCGCGCACGGCGCACCTCTTCCACGTCGGCGATGCCCGGATCTGCCGCGTCGCCGGCCGGTCGCTGGAGCAGCTCACCGAGGATCACCGGGTCGTGGTCTCGGCCGCGGAATCCTATCTAGGCCGCGCCCTGGGCGCGGGCGGGCATGTCGAGATCGATTACCACGCGGTGAGCGTCGAGGCCGGCGACGTCTTCGTGCTCACCACCGACGGCGTGCACGAGCATGTCCGGCCCCGGGACGTGGTCGCGATGATCGCGGCGGCCGGGGACGATCTCGATGGTGCCGCCCGGGCGATCGTGGAGGCCGCGCACGAGGCCGGCAGCCTGGACAACCTGACCGTCCAGATCGTGCGGCTCGACTCCGTGCCCGAGGGCGAGCCGGCGGATCTGCTCGGCGGTGTCGAGGGGCTGGATCCCGCCCCGCTGCTCGACCCGCCGGCCGAATTCGACGGCTACCGGCTGCTGCGCACGCTCCATTCCGGGCCGCGCAGCCGGGTCTATCTCGCGATCGACGCGGAGACGGGCGATCGGGTCGCGCTGAAGGTTCTGTCGCTCGACCTGCGCGACGACCCGGCCCAGCGCAAGCGCTTCGCCCTGGAGGAGTGGATTGCCCGGCGGATCGACAGCCCGCACGTCCTCAAGGCCCATCCGCAGACCCGCCGCCGCAGCCACCTCTACACGGTGATGCGCTACGTCGAGGGCCAGACCCTGACGCAGTGGATGCGCGACCACGCTGCGCCCGAGCTGGAGGCGGTGCGCGGGCTGATCGAGCAGCTCGCCAAGGGCGTGCAGGCCTTCCACCGGCGGGAGATGGTCCACCAGGATCTGCGACCCGACAACGTCCTGATCGACAAGGCCGGGACCGTGCAGGTCATCGATTTCGGCGCCACCAAGGTGGCCGGGGTGGTCGAGGGCGATCCGCGGATCGACGCCGCCGAGATCTTGGGGACGGTGCAGTACACGGCTCCGGAATGCTTTCTCGGCGAGCCTTCGACCGCGTCCTCCGACATCTTCACGGTGGGTGTCATCGCCTACCAGATGCTCACCGGCCGGCTGCCCTACGGCGATCGGGTGCCCCGGGCCCTGACCCGGGCCGCTCAGCGCAAGCTCCGTTACGCCTCCGCCCGGGGCGTCCGGCCGCTATTGCCGGTCTGGGTCGACGGGGCACTACGGAAGGCCGTCCATCCCAATCCCGCCCGGCGCTACCAGGCGCTCTCGGAATTCGTCCACGACCTCCGGCACCCCAACCCGGCC
This sequence comes from Methylobacterium sp. GXF4, assembly GCF_000272495.1. Lineage (NCBI taxonomy): Bacteria > Pseudomonadati > Pseudomonadota > Alphaproteobacteria > Hyphomicrobiales > Methylobacteriaceae > Methylobacterium > Methylobacterium sp. GXF4. The sequence goes on from NZ_AKFK01000051.1 coordinate 213,701, forward strand.
TTCACGGAGACGCGGCGCGCTTCGCTGCTGGAGCGGGACCCGCTGCTGTTCTGGCGGCTGCTGTCGCTGGTGCTGGGGCTCATCGTGCTCGTGCTGGCCGGCATCCTGATCGCCCACCCGCCCCGATAGATTGCGGGCTTAACCGTCGAGCTCCGGATACCGGCGGAAGATCCCGTCCTCGTTGAACGGGATGCGCCGGTCGCTGGCGAGATAGGCGGCGATGCGCGGACGCTGTGCCACCGCCTCGTGCAGCCGCGCGACATGGGGCGTCTCGCGCAGGGCCGCCGCGGATGCCTTGGGGAAGGCGTAACGCAGGCCGGCAACGAGCTGGAACAGGGACAGGTCGGCATAGGACAGTTTGGCGCCGACGAGATGCTCGCCGCCGTTGGCCGTCAGCACCCGCTCGAAATAGCCGAGGAATTTGGGGATGCGTTCGTCGCGAAAACCCTGCGCTCTGCGCTGCGCTTCCGGCTTCTGGTCCGCGTAGTAGAGGCCGACGCCGAGGGGGTGGTGGGTGTCGTGGGCCTCGTCCACCGCATCCGCGATGGTGAGCTGCAGCTGGTGCGTCCAGATCCGGTCCGGCTCGGATTCACCGACGAGGCCGAGGCGGGGGCCGAGATAGAGCAGGATCGCCGCCGTCTGGCCGATCACGACGGCGCCGTCGCGCAGGAATGGCGGCGCGAAGGGCGGCCGCGGGTTCTTCGGATCGTCGAGGCGGTCCAGCATCGGCTCGATGCCGCCGTCGTCATCGTCCCGGCGGGCGACGTCCACGTAGGCGGCGCCGGCCTCTTCGAGGGCCAGGCGGACGAACTCGCCGCGCCCCTGGATCATCGGCCAGTAATGCAGCTCGTAGGGCATCGCATCTCCTCGACCGAGAAGACGTGGCGCCCCGCGTGGTTCCCGCTCAGTTCGCCGGAGCGTCGCTGTCGGACACCTTCTCCGGCGGCGGCTCGGCGCTGGCCACCGCCTTGTGGGCGAGCATCGGCTGCAGATGCTCGGCGAGCTGCTGGTCGAGGTGCTTGACGTAGGCGCCCTTGAAGTAGCGCTCGCCGGTCTTGGCACCGTAGATCCGATCATGCGCCTGGATCATCGCGGCGACCTCCGGGCGGCACAGGAAGCCCGTGATGCCCACCGCCTCGTACCAATGGCCGGCGCGGGCCTCGGCGGTCGCCTTCGGGTTGGCCAGCACAGTCTCCGCGAAGCACTCCGTCGCCGCCTGCCGCAGCGGGCCCAGGACCTTCTCGGCCTCCGCCTGGTTCACGGCCGGAGCCGCCGGGTGGCGGTGGGGACGGGCCTGCGCGGTCGAGACCAGCGTGAGGACGGCGAAGGTGGCGAGGATCGTGGACTTCATGCGGGCGGCCTCGTCGGGTGTCCGAATGGCGTTCAGCATTCCCTCATGATTGCGTCGGGATCGCGGCTGAGGGGACGTTGCATCCGCCCGATCTCGGGCAAGATGCGGACCATTTCGCGACGCGTCAGCCGCGCCGCTCGGCCCGCCAGCGGCCGCGGCATGCGACGGCGCCGGTAGCGACCCAGGTGCCGGCCCCGAACCCGTTGGGGCCGAGCCGGCCGGCGACGTCGGCGGTGGCGATGCCGCTGGCGATCGAGCCGCGCACCACGCCGTTCCGGGTGACGCTGCCCTGCACCACGAAGGCGGTCCCGACGTGCCGGGCCTGCCCGTGCTCGATCCGCACCGGGTACCGATAGGCGCGGTCACAGGCGCCGGCCTCGGTGAGGATCTCGACGCTCCAGGTGCCGTCGAACCGATCCGGGATCGGGACGCCCCGCGGCATGGCCGCCGCGGGACGCGCGCATCCGAGGATCAGGCCGGCGCCGATCAGGCGCGCGAAACGGTGTCGGCTCATGGCGGTGGTCGGGGCAGGCAGGTCGGGGGCGTCTCAGCGGGTCGCGGGAGGCCGCATGGCGGCGCGCAGCGCGCCGTCGAGCAGGGCTTCCAGATCGCAGCCGACATGCAGGAAAGCGTGAACGCCCGCGGCCTTCAGCGGATCGAGCAGTTCCGTCGGTTTACCGGCAAGGTAGATCGTGCCGGCTCCGGCCTGCTTCAGGGCCTGCGCGGCCGGCACGGCCTGCTCGGCGTAGATCGCGTCGGTGGAGCAGATGCAGGCGAGCGCGGCGCCCGAGTCCCGGAACGCATCCGCGAGGGCGGCCGTATCGGTGAAGCCGTCATTCGAGACCGCCTCGATGCCGCCGGCCGCGAAGGCGTTGGCCGCGAAGGTCGCCCGGGCGTTGAACGCGGACACCGCGCCGAGATTGGCGAGGAACACGCTCGGCCGCCGGCCGGTCTTGGCCAGGTAGGCATCGGCGGCGTCGCGCAACGCCTCGAACGGCTCCGCCAGGCGGGTCGCGGGCAGCGCATCGCAGGCGACCGCCGAGCCCGAGCCGAAATTCGAGCTCGGTCCGGCGGTGACCGGCTTCACGTCGAGGACCGTGACCGGCTTCTCGGCGAGGTTCGGGAACTCACTCGCGCCGGTCAGCGGCGCGCGGCGGGTCGCCACCGCCTTGGCCCGGGCTTCGCGGGTCGCCTCAATGCGCCGCTGCAGCTTGCCGACGCTGAGCGAGGCGACGATGCCGCCCTCGGCCTCGATCGCCTGGAACGCCGCCCAGGCCGCCTTGGTGAGCTGGTCGGTCAGGGCCTCGAACCCGCCCGCGCCGGCGGCGGGGTCGGCGACCCGGGCGAGGTGCGATTCCTCCAGGAGCACGATCTGGCTGTTGCGCGCCACCCGGCGGGCGAAGGCGTCGGGCAGGCCGAGCGCCTGGGTGTAGGGCAGGACCGCGACCGCATCGGCGCCGCCCATGCCGGCAGAGGCGGCGGCCATGCCGGTGCGCAGGATGTTCACGAACGGGTCGCGCCGGGTCATCATCCGCCACGCGGTCTCGGCGTGGAGGCGCAGGGGCTTCGGCTCCAGACCGCAGGCCTGCTCGATCCGGGCCCAGAGCCGGCGCAGGGCGCGGAACTTCGCCACCGTCACGAACTCGTCGGCATCGGCGGCGAGCAGCACGGCGATGCGGTCGCGGGCGGTGGCGAGGTCGTGGCCGGCGGCCTCCAGGGCGCGCAGGTAGGTCACGGCGGTGGCGAGCACGGCGGCGAGTTCGGCCGCCTCGCCGGCGCCGGCCTCGTGGTAGGGGCGTCCGTCGGCCAGGAAGGCCCGGCCGCCGAAGCCCGCCGCTTCGAGGTCGGAAACGGTGGCGGCCAGCCGCGGGGCGATCTCGCTCCAGACCGCGCCGAGGCTGCCGGTGGCGGCGAGCGTCCCGACCGGATCGATGCCGAGGTCGAGATCGTAGCTGGACAGGTCCTCGCCCCGGTGTGCCGCCAGGGCCTTCACCAGGCCGGCGACTTCCAGGCCGCGGGCGCCGGCATCGAGGCGCAGGCTGATCAGCGGCAGCATCACGCCCTTCAGCAGGGCGTCGAGATCCGCGACGCTGCTCACGGTGAGGCCGTAGCCGCGGGCGGCGGGCGAGCCGGCAAACACGAGAGTCAGGGCATCGGCGCCGCCCTCGAGGTCGGTCATCGCCTGGGCGTTGGCGGCGGCGATCTCGGGATGGTCGACCCGCTGGGAAACGCGCCAGGGGCCCGGCTCGCGGAAGGGCTGGGCGGTCGGCTCGGCCCGGGGATAGAGCGGCTCGATCCGCAGGCCGTCGCTCGTCCGGGAGACCAGACGCTTCTCGAAATCGGCACCCTTCAGGACGTTGTCCACGAGGCCGAGCCAGCGCGCCCGGTCGGCGGGCTCGAACAGGTCGGCGAGCGGTGTGTCTTCCATCGGAACGTCCCTGGGCGCGGCGTCTTGTGCACCGCTTTCAGGGTCGTGCCTCGCACGCCGCTCGCCCGGAGGCAATCGCCCGAAGGGCGGGGATTGTTATCCGAGGATGATCAGCCCGGCGAAGCCCAGCGCGCCGACGATGATCCGCCACCAGGCGAACAGCCGGAACCCGTGGCGGGACACGTAGTCAAGCAGGACGCGGACCACGAACAGCGCCGAGAGGAACGAGACGATGAAGCCGATCACGATCAGGCCGACATCGTCGCGCGACAGGAATTTGTAGTTGTCGAACAGGTCCTTCGCGAAGGCGCCGGCCATGGTCGGCATCGCCAGGTAGAACGAGAACTCGGTGGCGGAGCGCTTGTCGGCGCCCATCAGCATCGCGCCCACGATGGTGGCGCCGGAGCGCGACACGCCCGGGATCATGGCGAGGCACTGGAAGATGCCGATCTTCAGGTCCATCGGCAGGGTGAAGTCGTAGACGTCGGTCTTCTTCACCTCGAGGTCGGTGTCGTCGATGACGAGGAGCACCAGGCCGCCGGCCACCAGGGTCGCGCAGACGATCCACGGGTTGAACAAGTAGGCCTTGATCACCTTCGAGAAGAGGCCGCCGATGATCGCGGCCGGCAGGAACGCCACCAGGATGCCGATCACGAAGCGGCGAGCCTGCGGATTCGTCGGCAGCGCGGTGGCGATGCCGATCAGCCGGCGGAAATAGACCGCGAGGATCGCCAGGATCGCCCCGAGCTGGATCAGCACCTCGAAGGTGTTGTTGGGCGAGTGGAAGCCGATGAAGTGGCCGACCAGGAGCTGGTGACCGGTGGAAGAGACCGGGATGAACTCGGTCGCGCCCTCCACCAGGGCGAGCAGGACCGCCTTGCCGATGCTTGCCGGATCCATTGTCGAGCCTCGCGCCGCGGGCGCGCGACCGCCCCTCGTGAGCGTGCCGCGGACCATGGGAAAATTGCGCCCGGAGGCATCGCCCATCAGGGTTGACGGGAAGTTACCGGAACAGGCGGCGCGTGTTAAGGGCTCGGCAACGATCGAGCAATAACGCTCGCTCTGAAGTCCTGCGCGCCGAAGACCCGCGCGCCTGGGCCGACGACCGGCGCGGGACTGGCCGCGCCGTCAGACCGAGCAGTCCTGACGGCCTCAATGGCGACCCTCTACCACTTCCCCTTCTGCGCGAATTCCCGGTTCATCCGTCTCGTCCTGGCCGAGATGGGCCTGGAACCGACGCTGTTCGAGGAGCGCCCCTGGGAGCGCCGGGACGACTTCCTGCTGATCAATCCCGCCGGGTCGACGCCCGTGCTGCTCGAGCAGACCGGTCTCGTCGTGCCGGGTGCCGGGGTGATCGCCGAATATCTCGACGAGACGCGCGGGCTCGGCCTGTCCGGGCGGCGGATGCTGCCGGACGACACGGTGGAGCGGGTCGAGGTCCGGCGCCTGCTCGACTGGTTCCTGATCAAGTTCGACTCGGAGGTGACCGGCTACCTGGTCAACGAGAAGATCTCGAAACGCTTCATGTCGGCCCACGAGGGCGGCGGCCCGCCGGACATGAACGCGATCCGGGCGGCGCGGACCAACGTGCGCTACCACCTCAAATATATCGGCTACCTGATCGCCCGGCGGCGCTGGCTCGCGGGCGACAACCTGACCTATGCCGATCTCGCGGCGGCCGCCCATCTCTCCTGCGCCGACTATCTCGGCGACGTCCCGTGGGACGAGGACGAGATGGCGCGCAACTGGTATGCTCGGGTCAAGTCGCGGCCCTCGTTCCGGGGGCTGCTGGCCGACCGGGTGGCCGGGATGCCGCCGGCGGCCCATTACGCGGATCTGGATTTCTGAGCCCGAGACGGACCTATTTCGGCGCCGAGTTGCGTCGCCTCGTCGAGGCGCGGGCGCAGCATCTCGGCTTCTGCGGGCTGCGGATCACCCGGCCCGACCGCCTGCCGGACCTACCCGACCGTCTGTCGCGCTGGCTGGAGGAGGGCGCCCACGGCACGATGGACTGGATGGCGGAGCGCGCCGACCAGCGCGCCAGCCCCGTCGGCCTGTGGCCCGGCCTGCGCAGCATCCTGGTCCTCGCCATGAGCTATCGCCCGGAGGACGACCCGCTCGACCTCGTGGCCCGGACGGATCGCGGCGCGGTCGCGGCCTATGCGCGGCGCCGGGACTATCACGAAGTTTTGAAGGGCCGGCTCAAGGAGCTCGGCGGCTACCTGTCCGCCAAGGGCGACGTCCGGGTGAAGGTGTTCTGCGACACCGCCCCGGTGATGGAGAAGACGCTCGCCGAGGCGGCCGGGCTCGGCTGGCAGGGCAAGCACACGGTCCTGCTGTCGCGCGAGCACGGCAACTGGCTGCTCCTCGGGGCGATCTACACCAGCGCGGAGTTCGAGCCCGACGCGCCCGGGCGCGGGCATTGCGGCTCCTGCCGGGCCTGCCTCGACATCTGCCCGACCGACGCGTTCCCGGCGCCCTACCGCCTCGATGCCAGGCGCTGCATCTCGTACCTGACGATCGAGCATGCCGGGCCGATCGCGGACGAATTCCGGACTGCGATCGGCAACCGGGTCTTCGGCTGCGACGACTGCCTCGCCGTCTGCCCCTGGAACAAGTTCGCCCGCACAGCCGCCGATGCCCGGCTGGCCGCCCGGGCGGATCTCGAAGCGCCGGCCCTGGCCGAACTCGCCGAACTGGACGACGCGTCCTTCCGCAAACTCTTCGCCGGAACCCCGGTGAAGCGCACCGGCCGGGACCGGTTTCTGCGGAACGTCATGATCGCGGTCGGCAATTCCGGCGACCCGCGCTTGGCGGGTTCGGCGATCGCGCGACTGGACGACGCCTCGCCGCTCGTGCGCGGCATGGCGGTCTGGGCCTGCGGTCGGCTGCTGGAGCCGGACGCCGTGCGGGCGCTGCACCGCCGGCATGGGGTCGCCGAGACGGATTCGCATGTGCGCGACGAGTGGAGCGCCGCCACCGCCTTGACGGAGCTTCGCCTCGGCGAGACATCCCCGGCATGAACCTCTTCATCTTCGGGCTCGGCTTCACCGGCCGCCGCTTCGCCGAGCGGGCGCGCGACCGCTTCCAGACCGTGCGGGCGACCGTCACCGATCCGGCGGCCGCGGCGCGCATCGCCGCCGAGACCGGCTTCACCATGCGGGGCTTCGGCCCGGAGGCCGACGATCCCCGCATCGCGGAGGATCTCGCCGACACCGACGCGCTCCTCGTCTCGGCGCCGCCCTCCGAGCAGGGCGACCCGGTGCTGCGGCGCTACGAGGAGGCGATTGCGGCGAGCCGGATCGGCTGGATCGGCTACCTCTCGACCATCGGCGTCTACGGCGACCAGGGCGGGGCCTGGATCGACGAGACGACGCCCCCCGCGCCGCGCAGCGCCCGCTCCCGGATCCGGCTCGACGCCGAGGCGGCCTGGTTCGCGCTCGGTGCGCGCACCGGAAAGGCTGTGCAGGTGTTCCGGCTGGCGGGCATCTACGGCCCCGGGCGCAACCCGATCGTGAAGCTGCACGAGGGCCGCTCGCAGCGCATCGTGAAGGCCGGCCAGGTCTTCAACCGCATCCATGTCGACGACATCGCGACCACGCTGCTGGCCTCGCTGGACCGTCCCCGTCCGGGCGCGGTCTACAACGTCACCGACGACGAGCCGGCCCCGCCGCAGGTCGTCACCGAGCACGCCGCCGCGCTGACCGGCCTGCCGCTGCCGCCCGAGATCGACTTCGAGACCGCCGACCTGTCGCCGATGGCGCGCAGCTTCTACGGCGAAAACAAGCGGGTTCGGAACGGTCTGATCCGGGACGAGCTCGGCGTCGCGCTCGCCTACCCGACCTATCGCGAGGGCCTCGCCGTGCTGAAGGACGAGGCCTGATCAGGCTTCGAGGTGGCGCGGCCGGATCAGGCGGCGGAGCAGGCCGCCGCGCGGCCCGGCCAGCATCGAGACGAGGTAGAGCGCTCCGGCGGCCAGCACGATGGCCGGGCCGCTCGGCAGGTCGAGCTGGTAGGACAGGCTGAGCCCCGACACGCTCGCCACCGCGGCGATCAGCATCGAGATCGGGATCAGGCCGCCGAGATCGCGCGCCCAGAACCGGGCGGCCACCGCCGGCAGCAGCATCAGCCCGACCGCCAGCAGGGTCCCGAGCGCCTGGAACCCGCCGACGAGATTGATCACTACCAAAGCCAGGAAGGCGAGATGCACCGGCCCGCCGCTGCGGCTGACCGTGCGCAGGAACAGCGGATCGACGCATTCCATCACCAGCGGCCGGTAGATCGCGGCGAGCGCGACCAGCGTCAGCGTGCTGATGCCGCCGAGCAGGATCAGGGCGGCGTCGTCCAGCGCCAGGACCGAGCCGAACAGGAAATGCATCAGGTCGATCTGCGAGCCGCGCAACGACACCAGAAGGACGCCCCCGGCCAGCGAGATCAGGTAGAAGGCCGCGAGGTTGGCATCCTCGCGCACCACCGTCGCCCGGGTGACGGCGCCGGCCAGCAACGCCACCGCCAGGCCGGCCACCAGCCCGCCGACGGTCATGGCCGGCAGCGACAGGCCGGCCACCAGGAATCCCGCCGCGGCGCCGGGCAGGATCGCGTGGCTCATCGCGTCGCTCATCAGGCTCATGCGGCGCAAGGTCAGGAACACCCCGACCGGCGGCGCGGAGACCGACAGGGCGAGGCAGCCCGCCAGCGCCCGGCGCATGAACCCGAACTCGACGAACGGCGCGAGAATCGGCCCGAACGGATCGATCACGCGGCGTCCTCGTGGTGGTGATGGGTTTCCGGGCCGTGGTCGTGGCCCAGCGCGACGGCCGGCTTCGGGCCGACGCACACCGCGGCATCCTCGTCCCAGGCTTCGGAGAGATTGCGCGCGCGCGCCAGATTCTCCGGCGTGAGCACCCGCGCGGTCGGCCCCCAGGCCACGGCTTCGCGGGCGAGCAGGAGTGTCGTCGGAAAATGCTCGCGCACCTGGGTGAGGTCGTGCAGGGCCGCGACGACGGTGCGGCCCTGGCCGTGCCAGAGCCGGATCAGGGCCAGCAGGTCCTCGACGGTGCGGTTGTCGATGCCGGTGAACGGCTCGTCGAGGAGCATCACCGGGCAATCCTGCAGGATCAGCCGGGCGAACAGGGCGCGCCGGAACTGGCCGCCCGAGAGCGTGCTGATCGGGCGCGCCTCGAAGCCGCCGAGCCCGACCGCGTCGAGGGCCGCCCCGATCTCCGGCCGCCAGCGCTCCAGGCCACGCCAGGATCCGGCCTTCCGCCACAGGCCCATGCCGGCGAGGTCCATCACGCTCAGCGGGAAGCTGCGATCGATCTCGTCGGCCTGCGGCATGTAGGCGAGGGCGCCGGAGCGATCGATATGACCCTCTAGGCAGCGGATCTCGCCGGCCATCCCCTTGAGCAGGGTGGACTTGCCGGCGCCGTTCGGCCCGACCAGGGCCAGCAGGTCGCCGGCGCGCACGGTCCCGGACAGGTGGTGGACTGCCGGATGCCGGTCGTAGCCGAGGGTGATGCCGACCAGGCGGATCGAGTCTCGTGTGGCGGGGCGGATGCTCATGCCGCGAGCGCCCAGGCGATCACGAGCCAGACCAGGGTGGAGAGCACCACGGCGAGGGCGAGGCGCGGGCCGATCCCGCTGCGGAACAGGGATCGTGGGGCCGCTCGGCGTGGGGTGGCGATGGTCGGCAAGACGTCCTCGTCGCGCGCTCGGGCCGGCGCGGGGACCGTTCGGCTACTGGTGCGGTCCGGGGCGGCAGTGATACACTGTAACAAACCCGCTGGACAACCGGCGGATTTGCGGTTGGAGCGAACATGCACCGTCACGAGGGCCACGACGCGTGCCACGGCGACGTCGCCGACATGCTCGCGCGGGCGGAGGCCGTCTGCCGCGAGCGCGGATTGCAATTCACGCCCCTGCGCCGGGAGGTGATGGAGGCGGTGGCCGAGGCCGGTAAGGCCCAGGGCGCCTACGACATTGCCGAGAAGCTCAGCGCACCGGGCAAGCGCGTGGCGCCGGTCTCGGTGTACCGCGCCCTCGATTTCCTGATGCAGCAGGGTCTGGTCCACCGGATCGCGAGCCGCAACGCCTTCATCCCCTGCGCCCATGGGCATGCTCCGGGGGAGGGCGTGGTGTTCCTGATCTGCCGCACCTGCGGCGGCGTGGACGAGGCCTCCTCGGAGATGCTGGAGGACGGTCTCGACCGTACCCTGAAGCGGGCGGGCTTCACGCCGGCCCACAGCATCCTCGAAGTCGAGGGCGATTGCGGCGCCTGCCGGGAGCGGCAGCAGGCCGGCTGACGCGTCAGCGCGCGTTCTTGTAGGCCCGGCGCGACACGATCGTGAGCAGCATGATCTGGATGTCGAACCAGATCGACCAATTGTCGATGTAGTGCAGGTCGCAGGCGACGCGCCGCTCCATATCGAGGTCGGTCAGGGTCTCGCCGCGATAGCCGTTGACCTGCGCCCAGCCGGTGATGCCGGGGCGGACGTTGTGCCGCCGCGCGTAGAGCGCGATCCGCCGCTCGAAGCTGCGGTCATGCGCCAGGGCGTGCGGCCGGGGACCGACCAGCGACATCTCGCCCCGCAGGACGTTGAGGAGCTGCGGCAGCTCGTCGAGATTCGTCCGCCGCAGGATCGCGCCGACCTGGGTGATGCGGCTGTCGTTGCGGGTCGCCTGCTTGAACACCGCGCTGGCATCCGCCCGCATCGACCGGAACTTGAACACGCCGAAGGGCTGCTGATTGAAGCCGTAGCGCTTCTGCCGGAAGAAGACCGGGCCCGGACTGTCGAGCTTGATCGCCACGGCGATCGCCGCGAGCAGCGGCGACAGGGAGACCAGGGCGATCGCCGCCACGACTAGGTCGAGGGCGCGCTTCAGCACGATCTCGGCGATGTTGAGCGGCCGGCGGCCGATATTGATGCCGGAGACGCCGCCGACACGGGCGACCTGCATGTCGGGGAACCGGTCGAGCACGCTGCCGGGCCGGAGATGCAGGGCGGAGGGCACCCGCAGGAAAGCGTCGATGCAGCGCTCGACTTCCGCTGTGTCGGTCCACGGGACCAGCACGAAGACATCGTCCGGCCGCAGGAACCGCACCACCGACACGGCGAGATCGAGATCCTCCTGAAGCTGGTCGTGCCGCGACACGGTGTCGGCGCCCGGATCGACCCGGCGCAGGTAGCTAGTGCCGACGATCCGGGATCCGAGCTGATCGGCCTCGTGGCTGGCATAGAAGCGGGCGATGTCCTCCTCGTAGCCGACGAGGTGAACGCGGCTGGCGGAGGCGGATCCGGATGCGAGGCTGCGGCGCACCAGACGGGTCGCCGCGGTCCGGGTCATCACCAGGACGGGCAGGCCGATGACGAAGGAGGCGATCGAGACGAGGCGCGAGTAATCGTTCGTGGTCTTGGTCAGGAAGCCGACCAGCAGCACCGCCGCCCAGGCGACCAGCCAGAGCGAGGCCATGCGCTGGATGTTGAGCTTCTGCGCCATGATGCCGTCGAGGCTGTAATCCTCCCGCAGCACGTTGGTCGCCACGATGATCGCGCCGAGCAGGGCGGCCAGCCGCAGGCCGCGCAGGGCCGTCACCCAGACGCTCTCGCCCCCGAAGGCGACCTGATAGGCGAATTCGACGCCCAGGATGACCGCGACGATCGCCACGATGTCGGCCACCGCCATCGACGACGACATGGCGATGCGCGCCAGCGCGCGACCGCGGCGCGGCAGGAGCGCCGACCATACGCTGCGACGGCGTTCGGCCGAGGTCGGCAAGGCCTGGAACGTCTCCGGAACCCGCTCGTGAAACATTTCGCTCGCCACGTCCCGGTTTGATCGGACTTTGTACCGGTCTGAAACACGTAAGTTTTCAGCGCCGGCATCTGCCGATGACGGAGCAAGGGGTGAGCCGCGACGGTGAGCGTTTCGGCAGCAAAGGCGTGGCCGCCCATGTAGGCGAACGTCCGGCCGTCGGCAATACATGGTAAATGCTGAGTCACCGGAATACAGACACATGCGGCCCGGCGGGGCTCGACAGCCCGATACCAGCAGTTGCGTTGGAATGTCAGATCATTGCTGGCCGGTTGAATCCCCCCACCGGCGCGTGGCCTGGCGGATCTTTCCGCTTTCGCGTGGATTCAATCATCGCGATTGCCGTGCGCGGGATACGGCAACCCTAAATTAAAAGGCGCCCGCCGCCGATCCGGTAGCGAGCGCCCTGAATACCGTGACAGGTAGCGTCAGACGGCGTCTGCGTGCTGCTTGGCGCCGTCCGCGCCGCCGACCGTCTGGACCATCTCGAACCCCTCGAATTGCGGATGACCGAGATAGAGCGGCTTGGTCGAGGGCGCCCGGCTATGGGCCTTGCGGAACTGCTCGGAGCGCGTCCAGGCCTCGAAGTCGGCGCGCGAGCGCCAGACGGTGTGCGAGGCGTAGAGGACGTGGTCCTCCTGCTCCGGACCGCGGAGCAGATGAAACTCGACGAAGCCCTCCATCTCCCCGAGGTGGCTGTCGCGGCCGAGCCAGACGGCCTCGAAGTCCTCGGTCGCATCCTTAACGACCTTGAAGCGATTCATCGCGATAAACATGGTGATCTCCGTTGCCGCACCGAATTTAGGCCCCGAACCCCGTCCGGGCGAGCCCTGCTGCGGCGACGCGGCGCGCGCCAAGGACTGCGCAGTCTTAGCCCATCGACATTTCAGCAACAATGTTTCGAAGATACGTCAGGTTAAACCACAAGATGTGGTCCTAGACTTGCGGAGCTTAACAACTTGGTGTCCAATTGCGGTACGGTTCGTATTGTGGCGCGGTCGGGGTGTTGACCGACTGCTATAGGGCTCGTCGTTGACGCGGAATCTTGTTCCGCGTTCGAGAGCCGGGGGCAAAAAGGGCTTAGAGACGCGGCCATTTGCAATGCAGTCGGCTGCTGCTCTAGCGTGTGACACAGCACGTTAGGTATAGGCGTGATATGAGATCGAGGGTGGGACGGTGAAGCGGCGCGACGGCGAGGCCAGAACACCGGATCCGCAAGGGGACGTTGTTCAGAGTGTGGACAAGGACACGAACGGTCAAATGATGCCGAAACAGACCACGGACGTGGACCGTCTGGTCGGTATCCGCATCACCGCGTTGCGGAAGGCGCGAGGTCTCAGCCAGACCGCGCTCGGCAACGCCGTCGGCGTGACGTTCCAGCAGGTTCAGAAATACGAGAAGGGCCAGAACCGGGTCGGGGCCGGCCGGCTGCGCGAAATCGCGCGCCTGCTCGAGGTGCCGGTTTCCGCCTTCTTCGAGGAGAGCGAGCCGCGCGAGAACGCCCAGGAGGACGTGTTTGGCTTCCTCAGCGCCCACGGGGCGATCGAGCTGCTGCGCGCCTACGCGCAGATCGATGACGAGCAGATGCGCCGGGATGTCCTGGCGCTCGTGCGCAGCGCCGCCCGCCTCGCGCAGGCCCGCACGGCGCCGCCCGCCGCCGATCCCGCCTGAACGCTAGGCCTTGTCGGACCGGTGACGCGTCTCGCGGTCCGGCCAACCGTTGGCTTTCCCGACCTATTCTGGGTGCCGGTGGAGCCGAGGATCACCCGTCATCCGCCGCGATGAGGTGGAAGAAGCTCCCACCCACCGACCCGACCCGGTGGCCGGCGAGGCCCTGGTCCGTCCCCTCCGCGTCGGTGACGCGGGCCAAAGCGTCCGCCTCCGCGGCGGCCGGCGACAATTCGCTGGCATAGTGGAATTCGTGACCCACGACTCGCGCCCCGCGCCGGCCGAGCGGGCCGTCGCTGCACAGCCGCGCCACGCGGTAGCCGAGATGCAGCTTGCGCTTCCGGTACGACGTGGCGACCGGCAGCAACCCCGCCATGGCGTGGGTGGTGCCGTCCGCATCCTCCAGCGTCTGACCGAGGACCATGTAGCCGCCGCACTCGCCGTGGACCGGGCGCGTTGCCGCGAAGGTACGAAGGCCGTTGAGGAAATGGCTGGCGGCGGCGAGCTGACCCGCATGCAGCTCGGGGTAGCCGCCCGGCAGCCAGCAGGCGTCGCAGGAATCCGGCGGCGCCTCGTCCAGGAGCGGCGAGAACGGCACGATCTCGGCCCCGCCCAAGCGCCATCCGGTCTCGAGATGCGGATAGAGGAAGCTGAACGCCGCATCCCGGGCGATCGCGACGCGCTGCCCGGGCGGGCGCGGCAGCACGCCGGCCGAGGCGGGGGCGCCGCCGCTTGCGCAGGCGAGCACGGCGTCGAGGTCGATTCCGGCCTCGGCGAGATCGGCCAGCCGGTCGAGCCAGGATTCCAGGTCGGCGGTCTCCCCGGCCTGGACCAGGCCGAGATGGCGTTCGGGCAGGACCAGTTCGGCGTCGCGCATGAGCACGCCCAGGACCGGCAGCCCCACGCGCTCCATGCCGGCCTCCACGAGACGGCGGTGACGGGCGCTCGCGACTTTGTTGAGGATCACCCCGGCGATCCGGATCCGCGGATCGTAGAGCTTACAGCCGAGCGCCACGGCGGCGGCCGATTGCGCCGCGCCGGAGACATCGACCACCAGCACCACCGGCCAGCCGTAGCGGGCGGCGATGTCGGCATTCGCGCCGGTCCGGCTCTCCGCCGCCCGGACGCCGTCGAACAGGCCCATCGAGCCCTCGGCGACCACGATGTCGGCCTGCGCCGCGGTCTCGCCCGCCAGGGCGTCGAGGAGGTCGGGCGCCATGGCGAAACTGTCGAGATTGAAGCTCGGCTGGCCGGTCGCCGCCCGGTGGAAGGCCGGATCGATGTAGTCCGGCCCGCATTTCGCGCCGCGGACGCGCAGGCCCCGCCGCCTCAACGCGCGCATCAGCGCCAGCGTGACGGTGGTCTTGCCGGAGCTGGAGCGCGGTGCCGCGACCAGTAGGCCGGGGGCGCTCAAACCGCGCTCCCCACGGTGCCGCCCGGCCGGTAGCGCCGGTCGTAATCGGGGGCGTAGAGCGCGCTCTCGCGGAAATCGGCGGCGCCAAGCGCGGGACCGACGAGGATCAGGGCGGTGCGTTCGAGCCCGGCCTCGGCCACGAGGGCTGGCAACCCGGCGAGGTCGCCGATCAGCGCCCGCTCGTCCGGCCAGGAGGCGCGGAACACCGCGGCGGCCGGGCAGGCGGCGCCGTAGAACGGGATCAGCTCGGCCGCGACTGTCTCGACCACGTGGATCGACAGGTGGATCGCCAGCGTCGCCCCGGTCGCCGCGAAGGCCGCCAGGGTCTCCCGCTCGGGCATCGCGCTCGCCCGGCCGGAGGTGCGGGTCAGCACGACGGATTGCGACACGCCCGGCACGGTCAGCTCCCGGCGCAGCATCGCGGCGGCGGCCGCGAAGGCCGGCACGCCCGGCGTCACGGTGTAGGCGATGCCGAGCCGGTCGAGCCGGCGCATCTGCTCGGCCAGCGCGCTCCAGATCGACAGGTCGCCCGAATGCAGCCGCGCCACGTCATGGCTGCGTGCCTCCGCGGCCGCGATCTCCGCCATGATCGCGTCGAGGTCGAGGGGCGCCGTGTCGACGATGCGGGCGCCCGGCGGGCACCAGCCCAGGATCTCTGGCGCGACCAGGGAGCCGGCATAGAGGCAGACCGGGCAGGCCGCGATGCGGTCGCGGCCGCGCACCGTGATGAGGTCGGCAGCACCGGGGCCGGCGCCGATGAAGTGGACGGTCATGGGTGCCGAGCGGTGTCGTGCGGGATCGCGAGGGCGCAGGTTGCGCCGGCGCTGGCGATGCGGGGGAGGGCGAGGCGGCTCTCGGGACCCGCCGCCGCCAGCGCCGCCGCCTCGGCCAGCGAGCCGACACCGCGCAGGCGCTCGATCCGAACGGAGCGCGTGACCACGCGGGTGTCGCAGGCTTCCAGGGCCGGTGCCTCGACCGGGCAGGGCGACAAGCCGAACGCCGCCGCGGCCTGGCAGATGGACGGGTCCGCAGCCCGGTCGGCCGCCGTCGCGACGGCAGCGAGATCGGTGCGGCCGGCGCCGATGGTGCCGAGGGCGCGGGCGATGAGCGCGGCGATCTCCTCGGCGCCCGTGCCGCGACGGAACCCGATCCCGGCGACGATCCGGTCGCTCATGGCTTGGTCCACGCCCATTGGGTGACCGGCATTGCCGGCCGCCAGCCGTGCAGGCCGCCCACCGGGCTCGCCCGGTCGACCGAGAACCGGCGCAGGCTGCCGCCGTGCTCGGCGAAGGCCGCGAGCAGCGCCGCTTCGCCCTGGAGCGTCACCGCATTGGCGACGCAGCGCCCGCCCGGCTTCAACGCCGCGAGCGAGGCCGCCAGAATGCCCGGCTCGGAGACGCCGCCGCCGATGAAGATCGCATCCGGCGCATCCAGGCCGGCGAAGGCGTCCGGCGCTGCGCCGGTCACAACCGCCAAGTCCGGAACCCCCAGCGATTGCGCGTTCCGGAGGATCCGCTCGGCCCGCTCGGGGCGTGCCTCGACGGCGGTGGCGAGCAGGCTCGGATGGCGCAGCATCCACTCGATGGCGATGGAGCCCGCGCCGGCCCCGACATCCCAGAGATGCAGGCCGGGATGCGGGCGGAGCGCCGCGAGCGTCAGCGCCCGGATCTCGGCCTTGGTGAGCTGCCCGTCATTCTCGAACAGGCCGTCGTCGAGGCCCGGCGCCAGCGACAGCGCGTGGCCTGCGCCCGCGACCGCGATCGCCACGGTGTTGAGCGGGTCGATCGCCGCGAGGTCGAAGGCTTCAGCCGGCGCCGTACGGATCCGCTCGCGCGGTCCGCCCATCGCTTCGAGGACCGTGACGGTCGAGGCGCCGAAGCCGCGGGCGGTGAGCAGGTCGGCAAGAGCCGCCGGCGTCGTGCCGTCCCAGGACAGGACGAGGAGGCGCGCGCCCGGCTGGATATGCGGGACGATCCGGGCGAGCGCCCGGCCGTGCAGGGTGACGAGGCCGCATTGGGCCATGGGCCAGCCCAGCCGCGCGCAGGCGAGGCTGAAGGCCGAGGGCTGCGGGAAGGCCCGGATCTCGGCGGGCGGCACCAGCCGGGCGATCTCGGCGCCGATGCCGTAATGGAACGGGTCGCCGGTGGCGAGGATGCAGGTCGGCCGGCCGCGCCGGCCCAGGACCTCCGGATAGGCCTCGTGGATCGGGCTGGGCCAGGGCCGCGTCTCGGCGTTGAGGGGCGCGGCCAGGGCGAGGTGGCGCCGGCCGCCATAGACGACCCGCGCGGCATCGAGCGCGGCGGCGGCGGCGGGCGCGAGCCCGGCCCGTCCATCCTCGCCGATGCCGACGATCGACAACCATGGGCCGCTCGACAGGGGCTCAGCGCTCATGGACAAGGCCCCGATGAGCGGCGGCGCGATGCGAATCCTGATCCTCGGCGGCACCGGCGAGGCGAGCGCGCTGGCGCGGGCCTTGGCCGGCCGGAATGAATACGCCGTGACGCTGTCGCTGGCCGGCCGCACCGCCGCGCCGAGGCCTGAGCCCGTGCCGACGCGAATCGGCGGGTTCGGCGGTGCCGAGGGTCTCGCCGCTTATCTGCGCAGCGAGCGTATCGACCGCCTGATCGATGCGACGCATCCCTTCGCGGCGACCATCTCGGGCAACGCCGCCCGCGCCGCGGAAGCGGTTGGCGTGACGCTGCTCGCGATCCGCCGTCCGGTCTGGTGCCGCGCGCCCGACGATCTCTGGACCGAGGTCGCCAGCATGCAGGAGGCGGTCACTGCCCTCGGACACGAACCCCGGCGCGTGTTCCTGACCATCGGCCGGCAGGAGGCCGGCGCCTTCGCGGCGGCGCCGCAGCACGCCTATCTGGCGCGCACGGTCGAGCCGCTGGACGGGGTGCTGCCGGTCCCACACCTCACCACCCTCGAGGCCCGCGGTCCGTTCGACGCCGAAGCCGAGGCGGAGCTGATGCGCGCCACCGGCACCGAGATCCTGGTCAGCAAGAATTCCGGCGGGGCTGCGACCTACGGCAAGATCGCCGCAGCGCGCAGCCTGGCGATTCGCGTGGTCATGCTGCGTCGCCCGGAGAAGCCCGACGTGCCGAGCGTCCCCGACGCCGCGGCTGCGCTGCGCTGGCTCGATGCCGGCGCTCATGCCGGCCCCGCGACTTTGCGCGACGTGTAGACGAAGGGCAGGCCCTCGGTCCGCGGGATCAGCCGCGTGGTCGAGGCACCGAGGATCACCATCGTGGCCATGTCGGCCGGCACGTCGCGCGCCTCGGCGAGGGTTGAGACCCGGATCGCCTCGTCCGGCCGGCTGATCGCCCGGGCGAACATCACCGGCGTCTCCGGCGCCCGGATCCCGGCGGCGAGTTCCAGAGCCGCCCCGAGCTGCCAGGGCCGCGCGGTGGAGATCGGGTTGTAGAGCGCGATGACGAGATCGGCCCGCAGCACCGCTTCGAGCCGGGCGGTGACAACCGGCCAGGGCTTCAGGTTGTCCGAGAGCGACAGGGCGCAGAAGTCGCCGCCGAGCGGCGCCCCGAGCCGGGCCGCGGCGGCCAGCATGGCGGTGATGCCGGGCTCGACCGTGATGGCGAGGTCCCGCCAGGCGGGTTCGCCATGCTCCACCGCCTCGAACACGGCCGAGGCCATGGCGAACACGCCGGGATCGCCGCCCGACACCACCGCGACGCGCCGACCGGATGCCGCCAGCTGGAGGGCATGCCGGGCCCGGTCGACCTCCACGCGGTTGTCGCTGGCATGTCGGATCAGGCCCGGACGCTCGGGGACGCGGGCCACATACGGGAAATACCCGACCAGATCGTCCGCGGCGTCGAGGGCCCGGCGGGCGGATTCGGTCAGCAAACCGGCATCCCCGGGGCCGAGGCCGACCACCGTGAGGCTGCCGCTCATGCCCGGAGTCAACGCGCGTCTGCCTGTGCTGTCAGCAACATGGCGGCGATGCCCTGACCCGCGAGCAGCTTGACGGCCCGTCTATCGAACGACACGAAGGCCTCGCTTCCCAACCAGCGTCCTTCGAACGCGATGATACCGTCGGCGAAGTCGCCCCCAGCCTCCAGCAGAGCCAAACCTGTCTCGATCGCCGGTCGGTTGGCTACGACGTTTCCGGGCTCGATCAGGCCGCGGATCGCGGTCGCGATCTCGGCACGAGGCATCGCGTAGCGGCTTCGGAGCACCCAAGCCAACTCGCACAGCGTGTGCAGGCTGATCGCAACCTGGCTCGCACCTTCCATCACGTCCAATGCAGCACGCGCCTGGGCCTCGTCGTCATCCACGACGAGACGCAGAAGAACATTGGTGTCGGGTGTCAGCTTCACGGCCGGTCCAGACCAGCCAGAGCGGCTGCCGCCCCCGCCTCGGCGACCGCCTCGTTGATCTCCTCGATCGAATACCGCGCGCTGTTACCCTTACCTTTGAGAATCCCGTGCACCTGCCGCCACGAGCCGTGCGGCCGGTCGGCCCTCAGCTCGGCCCGACCGTCGGGAAGCAGCTCGAGCCTGATCTTTTCGCCCGGCTGAATGCCGAGATGGTTCAGGACATCCTTTCGGAACGTGACCTGTCCTTGGTCCGTCACCGTCAACGTCGTCATGATGCATCCTCCAGCCTGCAAAATGTAAGGCTGCACTGCATCACAGGCCAGGGCCGCGGGGCTCGTCCGGTGATCACGGCCGCCGCCCCTCGCCGGGCAGGAGGACCATGGAGAAATAGGGCGCGTCGTCATCCGCCTTGTCGGCGAGCATCACCACGCGCTCGCCCGCCATGGTGCCGCGCTCGACATAGATCGCCCGGTCGATGAGCCCGGCGGCGGTGAGCGCCGCCCGGACCTTCGGCAGGTGCCGGCCGAGCTTCATCAGCACGGCGGCGTCGGTACCGCGCAGGCGCTCGGTGAGCGCATCGAGTGGCAAGGTCGCCGGCAGGACCGTCAGGATGTCGTCGCCCCAGGTGATCGGCGTGCCGGCCCGGGTCCAGCAGCCGGACATGCCGGTCACGCCCGGGACCACCTCCACCGGGAAGCGGTCCTTGAGGCGCCGCCACAGGTGCATGAACGAGCCGTAGAAGAACGGGTCGCCCTCCGACAGGATCGCGACGTCACGGCCCGCACCGAGATGGTCGGCCAGCTGCCCGGCCGCGTCGTCGTAGAAGGCGGCCAGCGCCGCCACGTAATCCGGGTGCTCCGGATGGATCTCGGTGGTGTAGGGATAGGCCAGCGGCATCTCGCGCGACGGGTCGCGCAGGATCGCGTCCGCGATGGTGCGGGCGTTGCCGCGCCGGCCGCGCTTGCAGAAATGCACCAGAACCGGCGCGCGCATCAGGATGCGCTGCGCCTTCACGGTGAGCAGCTCCGGATCACCCGGGCCCATGCCGACCCCGTAGAGGGTGCCAGTCACCGCAGCGGCGGGAATCTCCTCGATGGGCGCCTCGACCCGCTCGAACCCGTCCATCACTCGACCTCGCTGGCCAGCGCGTTGACCGCCGCGGCGGTCATGGCGCTGCCGCCGCGGCGGCCGTGGACGACCACGAAGGGCACGCGGCCGTCCCGGGCCAGCGCGTCCTTGGACTCGGCCGCGCCGACGAAGCCCACCGGGATGCCGATCACCGCGGCCGGCGGCGGCACGCCGGCATCGAGCAGTTCCAGCAGGCGGAACAGCGCCGTCGGGGCGTTGCCGACCGCCACGATGCTGCCGGGCAGATGCTCGCGCCACAGCTCCATGGCGGCGGCGGAGCGCGTGGTGCCGAGGCTCTTGGCGAGATCCGGCACCCGCGGATCGCCGAGGGTGCAGACCACCGGATTGTTGGCGGGCAGGCGTGCCCGGGTGACGCCGTCGGCGACCATGCGGACATCGCACAGGATCGGGGCCCCGGCCTGGAGCGCCGCGACACCGGCCTCGGCGAAGCCGTCCGACATCTCCACGTCGGCGGGGAGGTCGGTCATGCCGCAGGCATGGATCATCCGGACGACCACGCGCTCGGCCGCGCCCGACCAGCGCGCGAGGTCGGCCTCGGCTCGGATCATGGCGAAGGAGCGCGCGTAGATCGCGGCGCCGTCGCGGATATACTCGTAGCGAGAGGTGGCCTCCGGCTCCGAACCTGCCTGGCGCAGGGCATTCTGGCTCGCGCTCATGCCGGTCTCCTGGTCCTCCCAATATCGGTCCTGGCGCGATCCGGCGCGAAAGCGGCGGCGAGCCCGATTGTCTTCGCCCTTCCTAACCGCTCCAGCACCGCCTCGATAGGGAGATGCATCGCCGGCTCATCGCCAGGCGTGCCGCCGACGATTGCGCCGTAGAGGCCATCCCGGCCGACGAGGGTGAGGTCCGCCGGGCCCGGCCGGGCGCAGCCCTTGGCGCAGCCGGAGACGTGGGCCGCGCGCCCGTCCACCGCGAACAGCCTGAACGCCTCGGCGACACTGGCGGCGTCGGCGAGCGTCGGTGTCGATCCGGAGGCGCAGGCCGGCGCACCGGTGCAGGCGGCGACGCTGCGCCGCGGATCGTCGGGTGCGACGATGAAGTCCCGGGCCAGGGCGGCCGGATCCTCCTGAGCCGCAGCCGGGAGCAGCAGCACGAAGCCGCGGGCCGGAGACAGGCGGACCTCCTTCGCGCCGAGGCGGGCGGCGAGATCTACGAGGCGATCGAGGGCGCCCGCCGTGCAGCGACCGAACGGCGCATCCACGGTGCGCACTGACTTGCTCGTCGCCAGCGGCGCGATGCCGGCCGGTGGACAGAAAGGCGCAACGTCCGAAGTGAGGCCACCGTGCCCCCTCTCCCATGCGGGAGAGGAGAGGGTTGGGGTGAGGGGGGCGCGCTTTCCGGAGAGGTCGCATCCCTCACCCTGTCCCTCCCCCGCACGAGAGAGGGGACCCGCGCCTGCAACTCTCCGCGCACGGCATCCGCTAATGTGCTGAACGCATCGGGCGATAGATCCCGCATCCGCCGCAAGCCGCTTCGGGCGAAGGCCTTCAGCAGCTTCGCTATCGCGGCCGGCGCCTCGTTCTCGGTACAGGTGGCGAGATCGTGAAAACCCTGCTCCGCGGCGATTGCGATCCCGACCTCGCCGGAGGCACGGGAGAAGACGTACGCATCGGCGTCCGGCATCTCCGCACCCGCGCGGCCGTCGACCACCACCAGCGTCTTGGCCGGCAGCCCCGGCACGGCGAGCCCCGCCGCCTCGATGGCGCGAGCGAGGGCCGGGGCGTCGAACGTCTCGGCGGGATCATGGCCGGCGAGGGGACTGGTGAGCGTCAGGCGCTGCGGGCCGCCGTCGGCGCGCGTGTCGCCGAGGCCGGCGGCCTCCAGCAGGCGGGCGAGCGGCGCGCGGGTCGCCTCCGAGACGCCCCGGATCTGAAGGTTGGCGCGGGCGGTGAGGTCGAGATGGCCGTTGCCGAAGCGGCGCGCGCCCTCGGCCACCGCCCGGGCCTGCGGCAGGGTCAGGATCCCCAGCGGCGGATGCACCCGGGCGAGCAGGCCGTCCCCGGTGGGCATCGGCCGGCTGAGACCGGGGCACCAGCCCCGGCGCGCCGGCGCCTCGGGAAGAACGCGGCGATGGGTGGCGACGCTCATTCGGCGGCCTCCGGCATCAGCGCGTCGGCCGGCAGCGCGTTGCGCCGGCTGTGCCACAGGCCGCGGTCGCGGGCCTCGTCGAACCGCTCCAGGATCGCCCGGGTCGCGGCAGGGTTCGCCGCGCGCAGCCGGTCGAACACGTCGGGATCGGCGATCCAGGCGGCGTAGAGCCGGTCGAAACCGGCATCGGTCACGGCGTCGCTCGTGGCGGCAAGGACGAAGACCGCGTCGAGCCCCTGGGCCAGCTCCTGAGCGCCGCGGTAGCCGTGGCGGAGCTGGGCGGCGATCCAGCGCGGAGCGGTCAGGCGCCCGCGGATCAGCCGGGCGGCATCCTCCCGGGCGGTGCGGGTCTTGGGGCGGTCCGGAACCGAGACGTCCAGGCTGTAGAGGGCGGGGCTGGCGCCCTGGAGGGTCGCCGCGGCCGCGAAGCCGCCCATGGCGTCCACCGCCGCGTCGCCGTCGAACAGGTCGCGCTCGGCCACGTCGAAGGCGTGCAGATAGGCATCCGCCGCCGCGACCCGGGCGCCGAAGGCCGCATCCGGTCCCTCGCGGTCGCCATAGGCATGGCCGCTCGCCGCGAGATAGGCCCGGCCGAGATCGGCCCGGTCATCCCAGGCGCCGTCGAGGGCGGTGGCGGCCGTGCCGGCACCGTATTGACCCGGGGCGGCCCCGTAGACCCGGGCGATGTCTTCGCCGCGGCGCCGGGCGGCAGCCAGGGGATTTTCGGCATCCTCCTCGTCCCGCTCGGCCACGGCGCGGGCGGCGCGATCCATTAGGGCGAGCGTATCCGGGAAGGTGTCGCGGAACGCGCCCGAGACGCGCACGGTCACGTCGATGCGCGGCCGGTCGAGCATGGCCAGCGGCAGCACCTCGAAGCCGGTGACGCGGGTGCTGGCATGGTCCCAGACCGGACGTACGCCCATCAGCGCCAAAGCGTGGGCGACATCCTCGCCGCCGGTGCGCAGGGTCGGGGAGGCCCAGAGATCCATGACGATCCGGGCCGGGTACTCGCCCTCGTCCTGCAGGTAGCGAGTCACCACCGAGGCGGCGGCCCGCTCACCCAGCAGCGCGGCGGCGCGGCTCGGGATCGCCCGGGGATCGAGGGTCGCGAGGTTGCGGCCGGTGGGCAGCACGTCGGCCCGCCCGCGCGACGGCGAGCCGGCGGGGCCCGGCGGCACGAAGCGGCCGTCGAGCGCGGCGAGCAGGCCCGCCCGCTCGCCCGCGGCGCTCGCGACAACCGCGTCCGGCGCACCGTCGCGGGCGCGTCCGAAGACGTGCAGGCCGTCGCGGAAGGTGGTCTCGCCGAGGTCGCAGAGATGGGCGTCGAGGCGGGTCAGCGCCTCCTCCATCGGTGTGTCCGGGCCGATACCGGCGCCGTCGAGCAGCCCGGCGGCGTCCGCATCCTCCAGGATCGCGCTCGCGATCAGGCCGGCCCGGCGCGGATCGAGCACGCTGGCAGCCGAATACTCCTCCACCAGCTCGCGCAGGCGCGCGGCCTCCGGCGGCAGGGCGTGGAGGGTCGTGTCGGGGGTGATGTGGCCGAGGGCGATCCCGCCGAGCCGGCGCTTGAGCGGCGCGGCCTCGCCCGGATCGTCGACGATGAACGGGTAGATCACCGGCAGCCCGCCGATGCAGAGCGCCGGGACGCAGTCCGGGGACAGGGCCACCGCCTTGCCGGGGAGCCATTCGGTGGTGCCGTGCGTGCCGAGCTGCACCAGCGCGTCGAAACGCCGGCGCAGGCCGAGGTGGAAGGCCAGGTAGGCGTGGGTCGGGACGCGATCCGGGTCGTGATAGCCGGCCTTGCGGTCGGGATCGCGGCCGCGGTCGGGCTGGAGGAAGACCGCGAGTTGCCCGCCCCTTCCCACCAAGGCCTCGGCATTCGTCATTCGGCGCGCGAAAGATGCGACGTGCCCCCCCTCCCGTGCGGGAGAGGGGACCGGAGTTCCCTGCGGCAGCGTTTGAATGTGGTCGTCCGCAGTGAGGGACTGGTGCGCGGCACGCGCTGTGGCCATCCGGAACCGGAACAGGCCGCCGTGACAGGTTGGGTCGTCGGCCGGCTCGCCCCAGGCTTCCAGCAGCGCATAGCGCAACGCCGCGGGCAATTCGGAGAGCCAGGCTGCGTAATCCGCCAGCGGGACCGTGAAGTCCGCCGCGCCCTCGGTGAGCGCCTGCATCAGCGCGTCCGGCTCCGGCAGCGTGCCGGTCGCGTAACCCGCCTCAGCCAAGTCCGAAACAAGCGCGCGGGCGCTCTCGGGGGTGTCGAGGCCGACCGCGAAGCCGGCCCGGCCGCCGCGGGCCGGATAATCGGACAGGACGACGGCCACCCGCCGCTCGTCGCGAGGGAGGGCGGCCAGGCGCAGCCAGCCCGCCGCCCGCTCGGCCAGGGCTTCGATGCCGGCGGGATAGGGGACGGCCCGGCGCTCGGCGAAGCCGGCGACTTCCGGGGCTTCCTCCTTGAACGAGATCGGGAAGCCGGAGAGCCGGCCGTCGAATTCCGGCAGGGCGACCTGCATGGCGAGGTCGGCGGCGCCAAGACCCCGGGCCGAGGCCTCCCAGGCCGCCCGGGGGGCGCCGACCGTGAAGGCCTGGAGCACCGGGCAATCGGCGCCGTCGAGGACGAAATCGATCCCGTCCTCCCGCGCCGAGAAGGCAGTGGCGGCGATGACGAGATCCGGCTTGCGGGCTCGCACGGCCTCGGCGACCGCCCGGGCCGCTACCGGCTCCTTGAGGCTTGAGACCGCCATCGGCAGCACGCCGATGCCGCGGGCGCGCAGGGACGCGGCCAGGGCGACGAACGGCGCGGTATCGCCGCCGAGCACCGCGGAGCGGTAGACCAGAAGCAGGGCGAGCGGGGTCGCGGTCACGCGCGGGTCCGAGAGCGGCACCGCCGTCTCGGCCGCCTCGATCGCCGTATCCAGCGTGAGCACGCCGCAGCCGGGGCACCAGGGAAAGCCCCGCGGCAGCGGCTGCGGCGGCTCGACGGCACCGCCCGCGCCGATCCGGGCAGCGAGCAGGCGCAGCATCCGCCGCAGATTCTCTGGGCCGCCGGCACGGAAATACGCGTCGAGCTGCTGCGCGAGATCCGGATCGGTGGAGAAGCCCGCCAGCCGTGGGTCCGGCCGGTCGTCGCCCGGCAGCACCGCCAGCACGACCCCGTGCACCCGCGCCGCGGCGGCGCAGCGCTCGATCCCATAGCGCCAGTAATCCAGGCCGCCGAGGCAGCGGATCACCACGAGCTTCGCCCGCGACACCACGCGCTCGACATAGAGATCGACCGACATCGGATGCCGGAGCTTGGCGAGCTTGGCGAGCCGCAGGCTCGGCAGACCCGGCTCGGCGGCCTGGGCCTGCCCGATCCCGGTGAGGTCGCTGTCGGTGAACGACAGCACGACGAGGTCCCCGGGCTCCTGCCCGAGATCCACCGCCGCCTCGCCCTCGTCGAGCGAGACGCTATCAATGCGAACGAGATGCATGGCGCGCCTCCTAGGCCGCGCCGAAATGGGCGCGCGCGCAGCGTCTCAGCGAGGGAGCGCGCGCGACCGGCTTCATCCCGCGAGCGCCGCGGCGACGGCGCCCTGGTCGAACCCCTTCAGGCCGATCACCACGAGGCGCCCGTCGCGGCTCTCGCCCGCCCGCCAGGGACGGTCGAAATGGTGGACGACGCGCCGGCCGACCCCCTGCACCACGAGGCGCATGGCCTTGCCCTCGACCTCGGCGAACCCCTTGATGCGCAGGACGCCCGGTGCTTCGGCGGCCTTCTCCACCCGGGCCGCGAGGTCACCGGCGGTGATGGCCGGGCGGACCGGCAGGGCCACGGTCTCGAAATCGTCGTGGTCGTGATCCTCGCCGTCGCCGTGATGCGAGGGGCGGGCATCGAGGTCGTCCTCGGCGGCCGCGCCGAGCCCGAGCAGCACCAGCGGGTCGATCGCGCCGTTGGCGGTCTCGACCACCTTCACGGCCCGGGGCAGATGCCCCTCGACCTCGGCGCGCACCCGCGCCCGGGTCTCGGCATCGAGCAGGTCGGACTTGTTGAGAACGACGAGGTCGGCGCAGAGGAGCTGGTCCTCGAACACCTCCTCCAGCGGGTTGTCGTGATCGACCGCCGTGTCGGCGGCGCGCTGGGCGGCCAGCGCCGCGGGATCCTCCGCGAAGGCACCGGCGGCCACGGCCGGCCCGTCCACCACGGCCACGACCCCATCGACGGTGACCCGCGAGCGGATCGCCGGCCACTGGAACGCCTGGACCAGGGGTTTCGGCAGGGCGAGGCCGGAGGTCTCGATCAGGATGTGCTCCGGCGGCTCCGCGCGGCCGAGCAGGGTCTCAAGCGCCGGCACGAAATCGTCGGCCACGGTGCAGCAGATGCAGCCATTCGGCAGCTCGACGATGGAGTCCTCGGTGCAGCCCTCGACGCCGCAGGCGGCCAGGAACGACTTGTCGAAGCCGACATCACCGAACTCGTTGACCAGGATCGCCAGGCGGCGGCCCTTGGCGTTCTCGACGACGTGGCGGACCAGGGTGGTCTTCCCGGCCCCGAGGAAGCCGGTGACGATGGTGCAGGGGATCTTGGTGACGATGGTCATTCCGCAGCCTCCAGGGTGCCGGCCGGAAGCGGGCGGGGATCGGGAAAGGGCGGGATCCGGGCGATCACGCCGGTCTTGAAGGCGGCGGGCCGCTCCCGCCACGGTACGATGCCGTCCTGCGTCGCCGCGTAGGACGCGAGGCCGCCGAGGATAATGGCGGCGGACTCGATCGGATCCATGTCGCCGTAGACGTAGGTCCAGCGGTTCGCGGAGGCGACCGCCACCGAGCAGGGCCGCTTGCAGACCGAGAGGCACTCGACCCCCTCGATCCGCAGGTCCGGCGCGGCGTTGCCCGCGCGCAGGGCGTCGAGCAGGCGCGCCCCGGCCCGCGGGCCGTCCGGGTCGTCGCCCGGGCGGCGGCAGGTGGTGCAGACGTAGAGGACGGTCTCAGGCATGGGCCGTCCCGCGCACCGGGCCCCGGGCGAAGGCCTGCCACGCCCAGCCGAAGCCGAGACCGATCAGCAGCCAGAAGACGAAGCTGATCGCTAGCGACCGGGCCGCGAACTGCGCCGCCAGCGCTGCCGGAAGCTCCGAGGCGGCCTCGGGGGCCTGCGGTGCGCCGGCCACGTGCGGGGCGATGATCAGCACGAGCCCGCCCAGGATCGCGATCAGCGAGCGCCGGATCGCGATCAGGTACAGGCCCATGCCGGTGGCGGCGGCGGTCATCACCCACCAGGCTTGGCGGGTGGCGAGCGGTGCAGCCTCGCTGCCGGGCAGTTCGGGCGGCAGGCCGAGGCCCGGGGCCAGGGCGACGCTGGCGAAGCCCGCGATCGCGAAGGCGACGCCGACCTGGCGGGTCGGCTCCCGCCCGCAGGCGAGAATCGCCGCACCGAGCAGCAGCGCATAGCCCACCGCACCCACGAGGGTCGCCAGGGCCGTGAAGGCCATGCGCGGCAGGCCCTCGCCGGGCTGCCATTCGGGCGCAGCATCCGGCGCGGCATGATCGTGCCCGGCATGCGCCAGGACGATCGGCAGGCCGCGCTCGGCCTGATGCGTCTGTTGATGTTCGTAACGCTCGGCCGCCACGATCAGCGGCGAGGTCAGCGTCAGCTCGAGGCCCGTCACGACGACGGCCGCGAGGAAGCCGGCGGCCAGAGCCGCCGACAGAAGCCGGATGATCATCCCTGGGGCAGGGGCGTCAGTGGCAGGGGAAGTTCTGGGTGTGCCGGAAATCGTGCGCCGCGTTGTGCAGCGCGATCGCCGGCGAGAAGCCCGCCATGAACAGCAGGCCGAGTCCGAGGAAAGCCGCGATCGCGACGGCGACAGGGCGCTCGGCAGCGCGGGTGCCGGTGGCGACGGGTGCGAGGGTCGAGGTGGTCATCAGCGTGTCTCCAGCCGCCCCACCGGCGGCATTGCGGGATCTCAGCGTGACGGCAGGTCTCCTGGCTCGCGGCTCGGCGCGCCTGCCGCCTTCCCGGATCGCTCCGGTGGCCTACTGGCAGACGCTCGCCGCTCACAGTTGCGGGGGCAGCCGCGGATTCGGAACTCGCGCTCCTCACCGCATTCCCTTTTCACCCCGTTGCCGGGGCACCGTCACGGGATCGTTGTAGACGCATGACAGCTCTCGCACAACGGAGGCGCGGCGGAATCATCTCCGACTCTTCGGGTATGACGTGGTTCAGTGGTGTGGTCGGTGGCTGTGAAGCTTTTGCCGAGGCCGGGCGACGATCTTCGCGGTGAAACCGTCCCGCCCCGACTTGCCGAACATGATTAGCCCCGATCATCCGGACTGCCGGCGGACGACTCCCGCAGCGGCCGCGCAGGCCGCCGATTCCCGAGCATATTGAGTGTGATACCGATGCGAACCTTGTGGCTGGCCCTCGCCCTCGCGGCGACGGCGTCCTTGCCCGCCCGGGCGGATGACAGCAGCGCCGCGCTCGCCGCGGGCGGTCTGGTCCTCGAGAAGACCGACAAGATCACGCTCGCCTCCGAGGAACTGTACCTGTCCGAGAAGGCCGTGCGGATCGACTACCGGTTCCGCAACCTCACCGACGCCGATATCGAGACCACCATCGCGTTTCCGATGCCCGACATCACCGGGGATCGCGAAATGCTGACCGCGATTCCCGATCCGGCCCACGACAACTTCCTCAAGTTCGCCACCGAGGTCGATGGACGGCCGGTCGAATCGCAAGTCGAGCAGCGCGCCTTCCTGATCCGGAACGGCGCGCCGCCCGTCGAGATCACCGATCGCCTCAAGGGCCTGGGCATTCCCCTGATGCCGACCGTCGAGGCGACGGAAGAGGCCCTGCGCCGTCTGGGCGAGCGCCGGCGCCTCGCCCTGGCCGTCGACGGCATCCTGGAGCGGCAGGTGCACAAGGATGGGACGATCGCGGATGTCCCGCTCTGGACGCTGAAATCGAAGTTCTGGCGCCGGCAGGTCTTCCCGGCCGGCCGGGAGATCACGGTCCGCCAGAGCTACGTGCCGAGCCTGGGCAGCCTGCCCAGCCTGTCCTACGGCGCTCCGAACGTGGATCCGGCGCAGAAGGCGCAATACGCAACCCGCTACTGCACGGAGCCCGCGTTCGAGAAGGCGGCCCAGGCGCTGTACCGCCGGGCGAGCGCGGATGGCAGCCGGTCGTTCCAGGCCTATGAGCAGTACCTCTCCTACGTCATCACGTCCGGGGGGAACTGGGCGGGACCGATCGGCACGTTCAAGCTGGTCGTGGACAAGGGCGACCCCGCGACCCTCATCGCGTTCTGCGGCACCAACGTGAAGAAGACCGGGCCGACCACCTTCGAGATGGTCGTGAAGGATTACGTCCCCCAGCGCGACATCGACATCCTCCTCCTGAAGTCCGGGACGAACGGCTGAGGCGGCGACCGGGTGCGATGGCTTCAGCCGGCGGGCTTGACGGGCCGGTGTCGATGCGGGCACCGCCGGTCGCGCCGTCCGGCAGCGCCCCGGCGCGACCGGCCCAGATCCGCCCCGGAGACATGATGGCCCCGGCAGACGATTCGAATCCCGCCCTCGTCGACCTCGCCGACGGCCGCACGCCGCAAGCGGTCGCGGATACGACCTGGCTGGAGATCGATCTCGGCGGCCGCTTCCCGATCCATTCCATCGTCGTCGTCTGGAATGGCGCGGATCCGGCACCCGCCGCGGATGTCGCGATCCTCATGTTGCAGGACGGCGCGTCCTGGTCGGAGCCCGGCCTTGCGTCCCGGCAGAGCGAGGCGGGCTCTAGCACCGCATTCATCGAGGCCGATGAGCGCGCCTGGACGCGGTCCGTTCGCATCGCGGTGCCGGATCCCGACCGGGTGGCCGCCGTGCAGGTCCGCGCCGAGGAGGCCGCGATCGACCTGATCGCGCTGCGGGCGATGCTCAACCTCGACGTGACGCTCCTCAACGAGAAGCCGGGGGCCAACCGCTACCTCGCCTACAGCCTCGAGAGCGGACCGGATCGGGCGAGCCGTACCCTGGTCGGCCTGTCGCTGTTCGAGAACGGCGCGTTCGGCAATTGCCTGGTTCAGTACATCATCGCGCTCTCGGTCGCGAAGGCGCTAAACCTCAAATACGTCAAGGTCCCGAAGGTCGACCGCAGCAAGGTGATCTTCCTGACCGAGCGGCTCACCCGCGACGGCATCACCTTCATCCCGCCGGATGAGGCGCTGCCGTCGGACGGCTACTTCCTGTCCGGCCTGTATTTCGACCCGACGCAGTTCCAGCGGCTGGTGGGGCTCGAGACGCCGCCGGATTCGCGGGCGATCATCCAGGAGATCATCCGCCCGCTATTCAACGGGCTGCCGGCGACGTTCCCCCCCAAGCCCGACGACCAGCTCCTGATCCATATCCGCTCGGGCGACATCTTCAGCACCTGGGTCGATCCGCACTACCCGCAGCCGCCCTCCGCCTTCTACCGCATGGTCATCGACCGGCTGCGCGGCGAGGGGCGGATCCGCTCGGTCAAGCTGGTCTTCGAGAACCGGCTGAACCCGGTGATCGCCGAGGTGGAGGCGTATGCGAAAGGCCTCGGCTTGCCGGTGGAGACCCAGAGCGAGTCGCTCGTGGCCGATGTCGCGGCACTGGTGAACGGTCGCTACCTTGTCTTCGGCCTGGGCACCTTCGGTCCGGCGATCTGCCACCTGTCGGAGCGGGTCGAGCAGGTGTTCTACTTCGCGTCCAATTGGCCGCAGGCGTTCCAGGGCATCGAGACCATCCGCAAGCTAATCGAGGTCCGGGACATCGCGGGACGCTACATGAAGGTCGGCGAGTGGCAGAACACCGACGCCCAGCGCCGGATGATGATCGACTACCCGGCCGAGGCGCTCGCGTTCGACGACGCGGCGTGACCGTCAGGGCGCGTCCTTGAGCCGTTCCGCCGGTGCCCCGGCCGGAGGCGCCGAGCCACCATCGCGGGCCTTGAGGGCGTCCTGGTAGAGTCGCCGGACATCGCGCTTGAACGCGGCCCGGGAATCGTCGCGCGAATAGAACATGTGCCCCCCGGGATAGACCGCGAGGCTGAGACGCCCGGCGCCGTAGGCCGGGACCTGCGCCAGCAACAGCTTCGAAGCGTAATACGGGGTCACGAGGTCCGTGAAGCCGTGGGCGACGAGGACGCGCAGCTGGCCGTCGAGAGCCAGGACGCCCTTGAGGTTCGAGAGCACTTCCGGCGCCTGCCGGCCCGAGCCCCAGCTCCAGCCGCGGTTCACCGCGTTGCTCAGAAGCTCGTAGCGCAGGTTCGGCACCGGCCATTTCAGCGTGCGCGCGTAGAGGTCGAGCATGGCGCTGGTCAGCGGCGCCTGGAGTGCGGTGAGCTGCGGATCCTCGAAGCTCGGCTGCGCAGCATCCGGGTTCGGGTCCCAGCCGGTGATGCCCGTGTCGTAGGCGCTGGTGACGCGGCCCTCCGTCCGGTCGATCTCGCGCTGGATGCTGCGGGTGGAGAGACGCGCGGCCTGGGCGCGGACGAAGGCCGGGTCGAAGCCGGTGAGCGGCGCGACCTTGTCGGTCATCCGGGCGACCGCGGCGGTGTCGCTCGGGCCCTTGAGCAGGTCGGTCAGATACGGCCCCGCCGCGTAGGCCTCGGCGTCGCTCAGCAGCGCCGGATTCGGCATGGTGCCGGCCCGTTCCAGGGCACCGGCCGCCAGGGAGGGCAGCTTCAGCACGTAGCCCCACGGATTCGCCCGCGGGGTCTCGAGCCAGCCGAAATCGAGCACCGGCGAGAGCAGAACCATCCCGGACAGGCCGACCCCGATCTCCTCCTGCAGCTTCTCGGTGATCAGCGGGCCGCGGAAGCCGCCGTAGCTCTCGCCGACATAGAATTTCGGGCTCGCCATCCGGTCGTTGACCCGCAGGTAGCGGGCGATGACGGCGGCGAGCGTCGCGGCGTCGCTGTCGATGCTCCAGTAGGTCTTACCGTTGCCGTCGCTGGCCCGGCTGTAGCCGGTGCCCACGGGATCGATGAACACGAGGTCGGTGAAGTCGAGCCAGGTGCCGTCATTGGGCGTGAGTGCCACCGCTTGCGACGGGCTGATGCTCGTGCCGCCGGTGGGCAGCCGCCAGGGACCGATCGCGCCGAGATTCAGGTACGCCGAGGCCGCGCCCGGTCCGCCGTTGATCGCGAAGGTGACCGGCCGCTCGCGCCCGGCCTCCGGGGCCATCGTGTAGGCGACATAGGCGATCTCGGCCTGGAGCTTCCCGGCCTCGTCGACCAGCGGCAGGCTGCCGGCCGTGGCGGTGAAGTCGAGGGTCCGTCCGTCGGGGAGCTTGATGCTCTGGCGAGTGGTGGAATCCGGTGGGAGGCGCCGTCCTTCCGGACCGCGCGGGGCCGGCTTCGCCTCGGCCTGGGGGCCGGGATGGTGGGCGTCCTGCGCGCGGAGCGGCAGCGGCGCCGCCACGAGGGTGAGGGCGAGCGCGGTATGCGCGAGACGCTTGCTGAGGGGCACGGTCAAGCCTTCTTGTTCCAGCGGCCCGAATCGTCCTGCTGCCAGTAGGCGACGGCGTGACCCGCCTCCTTGGCCTGCCGCCACTGCTCGCGGGCACGCAGCAGGGCGTCCTGGTCGGTCCCGTCGAACAGGATGCAGATCCGCTCGTAGCTCTCTGCGTCGGGCGGCAGGTCGGCGCCCTCGACCAGGAACCGGATCGAGGCGGTGTTGGGGTTCACGTCGCGCAGCGTCAGCACCACCGGCTGGCCGGCCGCATCGGGGTCGCGGTCGGTGCCGTGCGGCAGGAAGCTCTCGTCGGAATAGGTCCAGAGATGGTCGTCGAGGGCCTGCAGGCGCTCCTCGGTGGCCGCCTGGATCGCGGCCTGCCAGCCCCGGCCGAGCGAGCGCTCGACAAGGTTCGGCAGCACCTTCTCCAGGGGCTGGCGCTGCATGTGGTAGAACAGGATCTCGGTCACGGTCAGACCGATATAGGGTTCGGGCGCACGGAGCGAGCAGCGGCGCGCAGCCGCGGCTCCGGTGTTCTAGACCAGCCGGCTCTGCTCGATCGCCGCGCCGACGAAACCCTTGAACAGCGGGTGCGGCTCGAACGGGCGCGACTTCAGCTCCGGGTGGAACTGCACGCCGATGAAGAACGGGTGCCCGACATGCTCCACCGTCTCGGGCAGGAGCCCGTCCGGCGAGAGCCCGGAGAAACGCAGGCCCTTGGCCTCCAGCCGCTCGCGATAGGCCATGTTGACCTCGTAGCGGTGGCGATGGCGCTCGGAGATCCGGTCGGACCCATAGATCTGGGCGATCTTCGAATCGGGGTCGAGCTGCGCGTCGTAGGCGCCGAGCCGCATCGTGCCGCCGAGATCGCCGACCGCGGCGCGCCGCTCCAGCTCGTTGCCGCGCAGCCACTCGGTGAGCAGGCCGACCACCGGCTCCGAGGTCTCCCCGAACTCGGTCGAGTTGGCATCCGGCACGCCGGCCAGGGACCGGGCTGCCTCGATCACCGCCATCTGCATGCCGAAGCAGATGCCGAGATAGGGGATGCGCTTCTCGCGGGCGTAGCGGGCCGCGCGGATCTTGCCCTCGGCGCCGCGCTGGCCGAAGCCGCCGGGCACCAGGATGCCGTTCAGGCCTTCGAGGAACGGCGCGGGGTCCTCGCGCTCGAACACCTCGGCCTCGATCCATTCGAGGTTGACCTTGACCCGGTGGCTGATGCCGCCGTGGATCAGGGCCTCGGTCAGCGACTTGTAGGCGTCCTTCAGCCCCGTGTACTTGCCCACGATGGCGATCGAGACCTCGCCCTCGGGGTTGCGCACCCGGTCGGAGATCGTCGTCCAGCGGCCGAGATCCGGCTCCTCGCCGTGCTCCAGGCCGAAATGGCCGAGCACCTCCCGGTCGAGCCCGGCCTTCCGGTAGGAGAGCGGCACCTCGTAGATCGAGGCGACGTCCAGCGCCTCGATCACCGCGGTCTCGCGGACGTTGCAGAACAGGGCGAGCTTGCGCCGCTCCTCGACGGGGATCGGGCGGTCGCAGCGGCACAGCAGGATATCGGGCTGGATGCCGATCGAGCGCAGCTCCTTGACGGAGTGCTGGGTCGGCTTGGTCTTCAGCTCGCCCGCCGACGGGATGTAGGGCAGCAGCGTCAGGTGGACGTAGCAGCAGGTGCCGCGGGGCAGTTCCTGACCGAGCTGGCGGATCGCCTCGAAGAACGGCAGCCCCTCGATGTCGCCGACGGTGCCGCCGATCTCGACCAGCACGAAGTCGAACGTGTCGTTGCCGTCGAGGACGAAATCCTTGATGGCGTTGGTGACGTGCGGGATCACCTGGATCGTGGCGCCGAGATAGTCGCCCCGCCGCTCCTTGGCGATGATGTCCTGGTAGATCCGGCCGGTGGTGATGTTGTCGGCCCGGCTCGCCGGCACGCCGGTGAAGCGCTCGTAATGGCCGAGATCCAGGTCGGTCTCGGCGCCGTCGTCGGTGACGAAGACCTCGCCGTGCTGGGTCGGGCTCATCGTGCCCGGGTCGACGTTCAGATAGGGGTCGAGCTTGCGCATCCGGACCCGATAGCCCCGTGCCTGAAGCACGGCGGCGAGCGCTGCGGAGGCGAGTCCCTTACCGAGAGAGGAAACCACGCCGCCGGTGATGAAAACGTACCGCGTCATGGGCCTCGGTCCATAAAGAAGGCGCTGGCATTTGCCAAACGGCAAGCCTGCCGGCGATGGAATGGCTGGGGATCGTGCAGGCACGGGAAACGGCCTGCCCGGACGGGCCGGAGCCGAGCCGAATCGTCGGCCCCATGCTCATCCGCCGCCCGTCCTCTTGCGGCGCCCGGACACGGATGTCACGCGCGCCCGGCGCAGACCCTGGATGCTTGATCCAGGGTTCGCGCCGGTTTCCCGATCGGCATGCGTTCCGGCACCGCGCGCACGATGCCGGTCAGGTGGGCATCAACGCGACTGCGGTGCCTCGGGCACGGCCGGCTGGGCCGGGGCGGTGGCGGGCGCACGGTCCTGCTGCTGGCGCAGGGTGTCGAGCAGGTTGTCGGCGCCGGTGGGCTGCTTGGCCGGCTGGCCGGCCGGCGCCGACGCGCCGGTATCGAGGATCGACTTCGGCGCCGCCGAGCGGTGCGACATCACGGCGAGCAGCATGCTGGTGGTGAAGAACAGGGCGGCCAGGATCGCGGTCGCGCGCGTCAGGGCGTTGGCCTGGCCGCGGCCGGTCATGAAGCCCGCGACGCCACCACCGCCGCCGCCGCCCAGGCCCAGCCCACCTTCGGAGCGCTGGAGCAGCACGACGCCGATCAGCGCCAGCACGATGATGAGGTGGACGACGATCAGGACGGTCTGCATCGGTGTTCCGGAATCTGGTTCGGCCTCGCGCGCCGGTCCCGAGAGGCCGGTCCGGCGGCGGGCGCGGCGACCGGTGCCAAACGTTCGACTTGGCGCGCCGGTCGCAAATCTGTGCCGGCCATACACCACTCGCCGGCCGCCGCCAACTTGACGATCGGCCTCGCCGTGTCGCCCGCAGCTCTCGCGCCGCGCCGCCGGTCGTGCTCTGTCGGGCGGGAAGGGCGGCTCACGCAACACGCCGCCCCGCCCGGGAGGCCCGCCATGACCCTATCTCGCCGTTCGGCGCTCGCTGCCGCGTTCGCCATCGCCGCCGCCGCGCCGATCCTGATCCACCCGACGCCGGGCTTCGCCGCCGGGACGACCGACGCCGCGCAGGGCGCCGCGGTCGAGGCGGCGGTCGATTCGCTGACCCAGGCCCTGCTCGCGGCGGACGGTGCCGCCCTGGACGCCCTCACCCTCGACGGCTTGAGCTACGGCCATTCGAGCGGCGTGGTCCAGGACAAGGCGGCCTTCATCGCGGCGCTGACCAGCGGCGCTTCGCGCTTCCCGAGCATCACCCTGTCGGACCGTTCGGCCTCTGTGATCGGGGAGGACGCGATCGTCCGGCACGTCTTCTCCGGGGAGGCCGTCTCGAACGGCAAGACCGCCCCGGTCCATATCGGGGTCCTGCAGGTCTGGCGCCGGGACGGCGGCCGCTGGCGGTTGATGGCGCGTCAGGCGTTCAAGCTCTGACGCGCGTCGAGTCCGGTCAGTAGCGGGAGGGGACGAGCATCTCCGGCGGGGTCGGCGTGCGGAGGTAATCCGCGTGGCGTACCCGCTCGGGCAGGTGAACCGGCGGATGCTCGACGGTCTCGTAGGGGATCTGCTCGAGCAGGTGGCTGATGCAGTTCAGCCGGGCGCGCTTCTTGTCCACAGCCTCGACGACCCACCAGGGTGCCTCCGGGATGTGGGTGCGGGCCAGCATGTCCTCCTTGGCGCGGGTGTAATCCTCCCACCGCCGCCGGGATTCGACATCCATCGGCGAGAGCTTCCACTGCTTCAGCGGATCGGTGATGCGCATGTGGAAGCGCAGCGCCTGCTCCTCGTCCGTGATCGAGAACCAGTACTTCAACAGGATGATGCCCGAGCGCACGAGCATGCGCTCGAACTCGGGCACGGAGCGGAAGAACTCCTCCACCTCGGCTTCCGAGCAGAAGCCCATGACCCGCTCGACGCCGGCGCGGTTGTACCAGGACCGGTCGAACAGCACGATCTCGCCGCCCGCGGGCAGGTGGGTGACGTAGCGCTGGAAGTACCATTGCGTGCGCTCGCGCTCGCTCGGCGCGGGCAGGGCCACGACGCGGCAGACGCGCGGGTTCAGGCGCTGGGTGATCCGCTTGATCACGCCGCCCTTGCCGGCCGAATCGCGTCCCTCGAATAGGACGACGACGCGCAGCTTCTTGTGCTGGACCCAGTCCTGGAGACGGACTAGCTCGTGCTGGAGGTGCAGGAGGTCGCGGAAGTAGCGCCTGCGGTCAAGGCCGGATTCCGATCCGCCTTCGAGGCTGTCGAGGCGGTCATCCTCGAAGCCGAGTTCCATCTCCTCGTCGTAGCTGTCGAGGATTTCGCGGCGGATCATCTCCACCATCGTGGGATCCGCGGAGGCATGGTCGATCGTCATGTCGGGCTTCTTGGTCGGATGTCGTCACGCCCCTCAAAGCAGGATCGTGTGACAGCTCCGAGAACCCCGGCGCCTCACGCGTAGGCGGCGCAAATCCCCAGGAAGTCCTCGGCCACGAGGCTCGCGCCGCCGACCAAGGCGCCGTCGACATTCTCCACCGCCATCAGCTCGCGGGCGTTGCTGGGCTTCACGGAGCCGCCGTAGAGGATGCGGATCCGGTGGGCCTCGTCGCCGACGAGCTTGTCCAGCATCTCGCGGAGGGAGGCGTGGACCTCGGCGATGTCGCGCGGCGTCGGGGTGCGGCCGGAGCCGATCGCCCAGACCGGCTCGTAGGCGATCACCGTGTCGGCCGCGGTCGCGCCCTTCGGCAGGCCGATGGCGAGCTGGGCGCGGACGATGTCGAGGGCGCGGCCCTGCTCGCGCTCCTCGATGGTCTCGCCGACGCAGATGATCCCGCACAGGCCGGCCCGGCGGGCGCCCAGCGCCTTGGCGTGGACGCCGTCATCGGTCTCGTGGTGGTAGGCCCGGCGCTCGGAATGGCCGACGATCACGTATTTGGCACCGAGATCGGCGAGCATCTCCGCCGAGATCGAGCCGGTGAAGGCGCCGCTCGGCCGGGCATGCAGGTTCTGGCCGCCGATGGCGATCGGCGATCCGGCGGTCGCCGCCACGCAGGAGCCGATCAGCGTCGCGGGCGGGCAGATCAAAACGTCGACCCGGGCGGCAAGCTCCGGCGTGATCCCGTCGCGGATCGCCTCGACCACTTTGATCGATGCCCGCGTCCCGTTCATCTTCCAGTTGCCGGCGACCAGCGGTTTCCGCCCCGTCTGCGTCATCCCTAGCCCTCGCCTCACCCCCGTGCCGCCTCGGCTTTTCCGGGGTCGGCGGGGCCTACCAGAGCGAGCTTGAGCGCGCAAACCGTCCGATAGGCTGAGCCTTTGCCTGTGGACGCGAATGGTCTATCGCGGACGCCTTTCAGGGATGGCACCGGCCCGGCGACGGGTCGAAGGCCGAAGGTATCCGATCACAGATCATGCTTCAGGGCATCCGTAACGCCAGCCAGCATTGGCTCGGCAAGATCGTCTTGACGATCATCTTCGCGCTGCTGATCGCGGGCGTGGGCATCTTCGGCGTGGAGGAATTCTTCCGCGGTGGCTCGAGCAACAACGTCGCCACGGTGGGCAGCACGCCGATCACCGCCGAGCAGGTGCGCCAGGCCTACCAGAACCAGCTGCAGCGCTATCAGGCCCAGCTGAAGCGCGCGCTCACCCCCGATCAGGCGCGCATGCTCGGCCTCGACCGGGCGGTGATGTCGCAGCTGATCACCGAGGCGGCGCTCGACCAGAAGACGCATGATCTCGGCCTCGGCGTGCCGGACGCGTCGGTGATCCGGGCGATCCACGACGAGAAGAGCTTCCAGAACGCCCAGGGCCAGTTCGACCCGACTTTGTTCTACCAGACCCTCCAGCGCGCCGGCCTGAACGAGAACCTGTTCGTGCGCGAGCAGCGCGCCGTCATCGCCCGGCTGCAGCTCGCCGAAGCCGTGTCGTCCGACCTCCATGTCCCGGCGGCGATGCGCGAGGCGGTCCACCGCTACTCCACCGAGCGCCGCTCGGCCGCCTACCTGATGCTGACGCCCTCCGTGGCCGGGGAGATCCCGGCCCCGACCGAGGACGAGCTGAAGACCTGGTACGAGGCCAACAAGTCGGGCTTTCGGGCGCCGGAATTCCGCGCCGCCACCCTGCTGGTGGTCGATCCCGAGGCGATGGCCAAGCCCGAGGCGATCACCGACGCGGATGCCAAGGCCGCCTACGAGCTGAACAAGGGCCGCTACGGCAGCCCGGAGAAGCGCACGATCCAGCAGATCGTGTTCCCGGACGCGGCCGCCGCAGACGCCGCCCGCAAGGCGATCGAGGACGGCTCGAAGACGTTCGAGGCCGTCGCCGAGGAGCGCCGCACCGGCGGCACCGACCTGACCCTGGGCACGCTGACCAAGGCCGAATTGTTCGACAAGGTCGTGGCCGATGCCGCCTTCGCGCTGCCCGAGGGCGGCGTGAGCCAGCCGGTCCAGGGCCGGTTCGGCACGGTGCTGCTGCGGGTGACCAAGATCGAGCCCGGCACGGTCAAGCCGTTCGAGGAGGTCGAGGGCGAGATCCGCAAGAACCTGGCGCTGAGCCGCGCCCGGGACGCCATGGAGACGACCCGCGACGCCATCGAGGATCAGCGCGCCGGCGCCAAGCCGCTCGCCGACATCGCCACCGAGCGCGGGCTCAAGCTCGTGACCGTCAAGGCGGTCGATCCCCAGGGCAAGGGCCCGGACGGCCAGCGCGTCGCCGACATCCCTGACCCGGACACCACCCTGCCTGCCCTGTTCCGCGCCGAGATCGGCGGCGACAACGAGCCCCTGCGCACCAAGTCCGGCGGCTACGTCTGGTACGACGTCACCGGCATCGACGCCGCGCACGACAAGCCCCTCGACGAGGTCCGGGACGGCGTGAAGGCCGGCTGGACCGCCGCGGAGATCGCCAAGCGCCTCCAGGCCAAGGGGCGTGAGCTGGTCGAGAAGCTCAACGGCGGCGCGACCATCGAGGCGGTCGCCCAGGAGGTCGGGGTCAACACCCAGGAGGCGCAGGATCTCGCCCGCAACCAGGCCAAGGACATGCTCACGGCCGACGACGTGAACCTGATCTTCGCGACCCCGGTCGGCAAGGCCGGTACCGCGGCGGCGGGCGATTCGCGGGCGGTGTTCAAGGTCACGGCGGCGACGATGCCGGCCTTCGTGGTCGACACCCAGGCCGACAAGACCATCACCAAGAACTTCCAGGCCGCGCTCGCCGACGACGTGCTGTCCCAGTACATCTCGGAGGTCCAGAAGAACGCCGGCGTGAAGATCGACCAGGCGGCCCTGCGCCGCGCCATCGGCGGAGAGTATTGAGGGCCATGGCCGAGGCGCCTGACTACGCGGCGTTTGCCGGACGCTACGAGGCCGGCCAGCCGAGCCTCGTCGAGCTGAACCTCGTGGCCGATCTCGAGACGCCGGTCGCGGCGTTCATCAAGCTGCGGGCCCGGCATTCCGGCCCGGCCTTCCTGCTCGAATCGGTGGAGGGCGGCGCGGTGCGCGGCCGCTACTCGATGATCGGGCTCGATCCGGACCTGATCTGGCGCTGCCGCGACGGCGCCCCCGCCATCGCCCGGGGCGCCGATCTCGACGCGTTCGAGCCGGACGACCGGGCGCCGCTCGCCAGCCTCCGGGCCTTGATCGCCGAGAGCGCCATCGGCGCCTCCGAGGGCCAGGATCTGCCCCCGATGGCCGCCGGCCTGTTCGGTTATCTCGGCTACGACATGGTCCGCGCCATGGAGCGGCTGCCCGAGCCGAACCCGGATCCCCTGGGCGTGCCGGACGCGATCCTGATGCGCCCGCGGGTGATGGTGGTGTTCGATTCGATCCGCGACCAGATCACCGTCATCTCGCCCGTCCGCCCGGCGCCCGGCGTCACCTCCCGCGCCGCCTACGAGGCCGCGCTCGCGCGCCTCGACCGGGTGGCGGAAGCCCTCGAAGGGCCGCTGCCGGTGGACGCCCGGGTGGATCTCTCGACCGTGGCGCATCCCGAGCCGGTCTCGAACACGTCGCCGGAGGCCTTCGCCGCCATGGTGGCGCGGGCCAAGGAGTACATCGTCGCGGGCGACGTGTTCCAGGTGGTGCTGTCCCAGCGCTTTTCGGCGCCGTTCACGCTGCCTGCCTACAGCCTGTACCGGTCGCTGCGCCGGACCAACCCGGCCCCGTTCCTCTGCTACCTCGATTTCGAGGCCTTCCAGATCGTCTGCTCGTCGCCGGAGATCCTGGTGCGGGTGCGCGAGGGCACCGTCACGGTCCGGCCGATCGCGGGAACGCGCCGTCGCGGCGCGACCCCGGTCGAGGACGCGGCCCTGGCGGCCGAGCTGCTGGCCGACCCGAAGGAATGCGCCGAGCACCTGATGCTGCTCGATCTCGGCCGCAACGATGCCGGCCGGGTCTCGAAGATCGGCACCGTGCGGGTCACCGATTCGTTCTTCATCGAGCGCTACAGCCAGGTCATGCACATCGTGTCGAACGTCGAGGGCGACCTCGACCCCCGCCACGATTCCCTCGACGCCCTGGCGGCAGGCTTCCCGGCCGGCACGGTCTCCGGCGCCCCGAAGGTGCGGGCCATGGAGATCATCGACGAATTGGAGCACGAGAAGCGCGGGCCCTATGCCGGCTGCATCGGCTATTTCGGCGCCCGCGGCGAGATGGATACCTGTATCGTCCTGCGCACCGCCGTGGTGAAGGACGGGCGGATGCACGTCCAGGCCGGCGCCGGCATCGTCTACGATTCCGACCCGGCCTCCGAGCAGCAGGAATGCGTCAACAAGGCCAAGGCCCTGTTCCGGGCCGCCGAGGAGGCGGTGCGGTTCGCTGCCCAAGCGAAGCGCGGGCAATAGGGCAGGTTGACCCCGCGGGTGAGAGGGCTCACATCGCGAAAATGCCCGAGCGTGCCGCAGCGATGTCCAACGTCCTCGTCATCGACAACTACGATTCCTTCACCTGGAATCTCGTGCACCTGATCGGCCCGCTCTGCGGCGCCGTCGAGGTAGCCCGCAACGA
The DNA here is from genome assembly GCF_000272495.1 of Methylobacterium sp. GXF4. Taxonomy (NCBI): domain Bacteria; kingdom Pseudomonadati; phylum Pseudomonadota; class Alphaproteobacteria; order Hyphomicrobiales; family Methylobacteriaceae; genus Methylobacterium; species Methylobacterium sp. GXF4. Next base: position 255,538 of record NZ_AKFK01000051.1, read on the forward strand.
TGCTCTGAGCGTCGCCGACATCCGCGCCAAGGCGCCGGACGCGATCGTGCTGTCGCCCGGCCCGTGCACGCCGAACGAAGCGGGCATCTGCCTCGACGTAGTGCGCGATCTCTCCGACGAGATCCCGATCTTCGGGGTCTGCCTCGGCCTGCAGGCGATCGGCCAGGCCTTCGGCGGCGACGTGATCCGCGCGCCGCTGCCGCTCCACGGCAAGGTCTCGACCATCCGGCACGGAGCCAGCGGCCTGTTCCGCGGGCTCAACGACAGTTTCGAGGCGACGCGCTACCATTCCCTGGTGGTCGACCGCGCGAGCTGCCCCGAGACCCTGCGGATCACCGCCGAGGCGGACGGCCTGATCATGGGGCTGGAACATGCCGAGCGGCCGCTGCACGGGGTGCAGTTCCACCCCGAGAGCATCCGGTCGCAGCACGGCACGGAGATCGTGAAGAACTTCCTGGATCTCGCCGCCGCGTGGAACGCGGCGCGTGACAGAGCCCGCCCCGACGTGCATTGACCCCGGACGGCCGGGGCGGCCTTCCGACAGAGCGCATGGACAGTTTCAGACCCCATCTCGCCAAGGTCGCCGGGGGCCTGGCCCTCGACCGTGCGGAAGCGCGCGCGGCCTTCAACGACCTGTTGTCGGGCGAGGTCACGCCCGTCCAGGCCGGCGCCTTCCTGGCCGCCCTCAAGGTGCGCGGCGAGACCGTCGAGGAGATCGTCGGCGCGGCCGAGGCCATGCGCGCCCGCATGACCCGGATCGTGGCGCCCGACAACGCCGTCGACGTGGTCGGCACCGGCGGCGATCATTCCGGCAGCGTCAACGTCTCGACATTGGCCGCCATCCTGGTCGCCGCCTGCGGCGTGCCGGTGGCCAAGCACGGCAACCGCGCTGCGACCTCGCGATCCGGCGCCGCCGACGTGCTGGCGGCGCTCGGCGTGAAGCTCGGCCTCGATGCCGCGGGGCAGGCAAGGTGCCTCGCCGAGGCCAATCTGTGCTTCCTGTTCGCCCAGGCCCATCACGGGGCCATGCGCCACGTCGCGGCGGTGCGCTCCGAGCTGCCGGTGCGGACGATCTTCAACCTGCTCGGTCCCCTGTGCAACCCGGCCGGCGTCGCCTACCAGCTGTTCGGCGTCGCCCAGGAGGCGCTGGCCGAGCCGCTGACCCGGGTGCTGGCCGAGCTCGGCAGCCGCCGGGTCTGGACCGTCCACGGCTCGGACGGGCTCGACGAGATCACCGTCACCGGGCCGACCTGGGTGGTCGCCCTCGAGGACGGCCGCCTGACCCGCTTCACCGTCGATCCGCGCGAACTCGGCCTGACGCTCCGGGCGCCGGAAGAGCTGCGCGGCGGCGATCCCGCCGACAATGCGCGGGCGCTCGAAGCCGTCCTGGCGGGCGCACGCAACGCCTACCGGGACATCGCCGTTCTCAATGCAGGCGCGGCCCTCGTCGTCGCGGGGGCGGCTTCGACCCTGGCGGACGGGCTCGCGCGGACGCAGGATGCCGTCGATTCCGGGGCGGCGCGGGACACCCTTGCCCGCCTGGTCCGGGCCTCGAACGATCGCTCGAACGGGCAGGAGTGCCGATGAGCACGCTCACGCAGGAATCGGTGGCCCAGGAGGGTTCTGCCGAGGCGCCGCCCGAGCGGCCCAACGTGCTGGCCCGGATCGAGGCCTACAAGCGCCGCGAGATCGCCGAGGCGAAGCTGCGCGTGCCGCTGGCCAAGCTGGAGCGCCGCGCCGCCCAGGCCGAGCCGGTCCGCGGCTTCGCGGCGGCGATCCGGACCCATCTCGCCGCTGGCCGCCCGGCCCTGATCGCCGAGGTGAAGAAGGCCTCGCCGTCGAAGGGGCTGATCCGGGAGGATTTCGCCCCCGCGACGCTGGCCGCCGCCTACGAGGCGGGCGGAGCCACATGCCTCTCGGTGCTGACCGACGAGCCGTCGTTCCAGGGCCGGCCGGAATACCTCACCGAGGCACGGGCGGCCTGCGGGCTGCCGGTCCTGCGCAAGGACTTTTTGTTCGAGCCATACCAGGTCTACGAGGCGCGGGCCTGGGGCGCCGATTGCATCCTCGTCATCATGGCCTGCCTCGACGACGACGAGGCCGAAGCCCTGGTCGCCACCGCGCACGAGCTCGGCATGGACGTGCTGGTCGAGGTGCATGACGAGGCCGAGCTGACCCGGGCGCTGCCGCTGGGCACGGCGCTGATCGGGATCAACAACCGCAACCTCAAGACTTTCGAGGTCTCGTTTGACACCGCGATCCGCCTCGCCCCGGGCATCCCGAAGGACCGGATCGCCGTGGCCGAGAGCGGCATCGGCGGCCATGGAGATGTCGAGCGGCTCCGGGAGCACGGCCTCGGCGTCGTGCTGGTCGGCGAGAGCCTGATGCGCCAGGCGGACGTGACCGCGGCGACCCGGACGCTGCTGTTCGGCGCGGGCAGCGCAGCGGAGCCGGACGCCAAGGCCGGCAAGGCCAAGAAGCAAGACGACAAGAAGAAGGGCTGAGCATGGAGCCCGGTTCGACGCTCACCCATCTCGACACCACCGGCGCGGCCAACATGGTCGACGTCACCGATAAGCCCGCCACCGACCGGACCGCCCGGGCCGAGGGCAGCGTGGTGATGCAGCCGGAGACCCTGGCGCTGATCCGCGAGGGCGACGCCAAGAAGGGCGATGTCGTCGGCACCGCCCGGCTCGCCGGGATCATGGCGGCCAAGCGCACGCACGAGCTGATCCCGCTCTGCCACCCGCTGCTGCTCTCGAAGGTCCGGGTGGAGTGCGAGCTGGACGACGCGTTGCCGGGTTTGCGCATCGCCGCCGAGGTGCGGGTCCATGGGCCGACCGGCGTCGAGATGGAGGCGCTGACCGCCGTCTCGGTGGCCTGCCTGACCGTCTACGACATGGTGAAGGCGGTCGATCGCGGCATGCGGATCGAGGGCATTCGGCTTGTCGCCAAGGATGGCGGGCGCTCCGGCACCTACCGGGCGCCCGAGGCATGAGCGGCCTGATCCCGGTCGCCGAGGCGCTGGCGCGAGTCCTGGCGAGCGTGTCCGACCCGGTCGAGGCGGAGACCGTTCCCCTGGCCCAGGCCGCTGGCCGGACCCTGGCGGCCGATGTCGCCGCCTCCCGCACGCAGCCGCCGTTTCCGGCCTCCGCCATGGACGGCTACGCGGTCCGCTTCGCCGACGCCTCGGCTGTCGGGGCGAGCCTGAAACTGATCGGAACCAGCGCGGCGGGACACGGATTCTCAGGCCGCATCGGCCCCGGCGAGGCGGTGCGGATCTTCACCGGCGCACCTGTGCCCGAGGGCGCCGACGCGATCCTGATCCAGGAGGACGCCCAGGCCGAGGGTGAGACCGTCCGGGTCGTCGAACCCGTTGAACAGAACCGCTTCATCCGCCGGGCGGGCCTCGACTTCACCGCCGGGGAGACCCTGCTGGTCGCCGGCATGACTCTCGACGCGCGGCGTCTGGCGCTGGCGGCGGCGGCCGGCCATCCGCGCCTCTCGGTCCGGCGCCGGCCGCGCGTGGCGATCCTCGCCACCGGCGACGAGCTGGTCGAGCCCGGCGCCGAGCCGGCCTGGGACCAGATCGTCGCCTCGAACAGCCTGGCGCTGGCCGCCCTCGCGTCTGAGGCGGGCGCCGAGATCATCGATCTCGGCATTGCCGCGGACGATCACGGCGCCCTGGAAGACGCCTTCCGCCGGGCCCGCGAAGCTAGAGCCGACCTGCTGATCACGCTCGGCGGCGCCTCGGTGGGCGACCACGACCTCGTCCAGGCGGCGCTCGCCAAGGAAGGGCTGGAACTGGGGTTCTGGCGGGTGGCGCTCCGGCCCGGCAAGCCGCTGATGCACGGGCGCCTCGGCGACATGCTGGTGATCGGCCTGCCGGGCAATCCGGTCTCGTCGATCGTCTGCGGGCTGCTGTTCGTCGTGCCGGCGATCCGGGCCCTGCAGGGCGACCCCCAGGCCGGGGCCGACCGCAGCGAGCCGGCAACCCTCGGCCGCGACCTGTCGGCCAATGACGGCCGCGCCGACTACATGCGGGCGAGCCTCGCCATCAAGCCCGGCCGGCTGCCCGTGGCCTCGCCCGAGCAGCGCCAGGATTCCTCGATGCTGGCGGTGCTCGGCCGCGCCGAGGCGTTGCTGATCCGCGCGCCGCACGAGCCGGCGGCCAAGGCCGGCGATCCGTGCCGGATCATCCGGCTGGACCGCCGGTTGCTCTGACGGCTCACCGCGCCACGCGCCAGACCTTCAGCGGGCCGGGCAGGGCGATCGGCTCCAGCCGGTCGGAGCGAACCTCCCCGCGGGCAAGCCGGGTGACGAAACCCGGCTCAGGCTGGAGGTCGTCGGCCGGCCGGCCCGGGCAGGCCACCAGATAGCGGACCCGGAACGCATCGAGCACGCGGTCGAGCTCGGCTTGCGTCCCGCCCAGCCCCTCGATCGCGGCGGTGAGGCCCGGGATCGCCCGGTGATAGGGCGCAGCGACGATCGTGTGCGGCGTCCGCAGCAGGATCGACGGACCCAGCGCGATCGGCGCCAGCACGGTCCCAGCCGGCAGACCCGCCAGGGGCCGCACGGCGGCGTCGCCCTGGCAAGCGAGAGCGGCCGCCGGATCGGGCGCCGTCCGGGCGGGCGGCACGAGCCGTTCCGCGAGCGCCATCGGCGCCAGCCAGAGCGCGCTGACCAAGCTGCCGCCGAGCAGGGCCGCGTTCCAGCGGCGCGAGCCGGCTTGCGAGGCCAGCGTCAGGGCGCCGTCGATCACCGGCCCCGCAACCAGCGGCACGAAGCCCGAGGCGATGTAGAGGCCACGGAACTGGGCGTAGCCGAGGAGCAGCCCCGGCCACAGGAACAGGGCCGCTACCGACCACGCGCGGCGCTGCGGGCCGCGCCAGGCCATCCTGGTGGCAGTCAGCGTCGCGAGCAGCACCACCGGATAGAAGACCAGCATCTCCCACCGCCCCTGCGCGACGGATTTCGGCAGCGAGGCCATCTCGTTGACGGTGAGAAGCCAATGCTCCCGGACCAGGGGCGTCATTCCGGGGAACGGTCCGTCCAGGCAGACCGGAAAGGCGAGGGCGAAGCCGCCGATCAGGAGGATCCCGCAGAGGATTGCCAGGGCGAAGCGCGATCCGGGCGTGGCGAGGCGGCGGTCGAAGGTGGCCGCCGCCATCGCGAAGCCGAGGCCGCCGGCGGCGAGCCACAGCCAGGGCGGGGAGAGCGCGTCGCAGCGCGTCAAGGTCCAGAGGGCGGGGGCCGTCTGGGCGGCGAACAGGAGCGGTGCGGCGACGCCGAGCCCGAGGCCGAATCCCGCGAGGCAGGGGAGGGCGGGGCGGCCGCGCCAGCACCAATCGCCGGCGCAGGCCAGGGCGCCGAGCGCCAAGCAGGGCAATCCCTCCAGGCCCACCGCCAGCGAGAGGGCCGCGAGCCCGCCACCGGCGAGGCCCGCGCGAAAGCCGCCGCGGATCAGGCAGACCGCCAAGCCCAGCATCGCTAGGATCTGCAGGTTGTGATGGTCGACCCGGCCCGGCTGGAACTGGATCACGATCCCGAAGGTCTGCGATGCCACGAGCAGCGCCAGGATCGCAGCCCGGTCCCCGAAGGTCTCGCGGACGCCGCGATACATCAGGGCGCAGAACAGCCCGAACAGCAGCAGCGGCCAGAACGCGGCCGTCAGCCCCTCGGCGCGGGGCCGTCCCACAAGCGGCGTGAGCACCCGGATCAGCCCGGCGATCGGCGCGTCCACGAGGCGCGACCAGTGGCTCGCCACGCCCTCGGGCGGGAGGAACCGGTACTGGACGTTGTCGTACCAGCCCTGGCCGCCCAGGAGGTCGCGCACCGCGACGAGCCGCATGGCGTCGTCGGTATCGGGCACGCGCAGGTGCCGGATCGTGTCCCAGATGTCCTGCGGCGCGTGCATGGTCGCGAGCGATAGGGCCACGAGCAGCCACAGGAAGGCGCGGGTGTCGATCCGTGCCGGCGAGGCGGCGGCCGCGGGCGGCATCTGTGCGGGTTCCCGGACGCGCCGAGCTCGAGCGCGGGATGGAGCCTGCGCGAACCGGCTTAACGGCCGGTCAATCGACCGTGAGTCGGTTCCTTAACCATCCGCGCCCAATCTCCGCGCGAGCCGGCCGGGATCCGGCCGCGACGGCAGCCGGAGCAGGGGATGAGCCACCACACCGAGACGCTGGTGATCGGCGCGGGGCCGGCCGGCCTCACCGCCGCTTACCTGCTGTCGAAGCAGGGGCGGTCGGTCACCGTGCTGGAGCGCGACCCGGCGCAGGTCGGCGGCATCTCGCGCACGGTCTCGCATAACGGCTACCTGTTCGACATCGGCGGCCACCGGTTCTTCTCGAAGTCCAAGGCGGTGGTCGATCTCTGGGACGAGATCCTGCCCAACGACTTCATCGAGCGGCCGCGGCTGTCGCGGATCTACTATCGCGGCAAGTACTACGCCTACCCGCTCAAGGCCTTCGAGGCGCTGCGCAATCTCGGCCTGGTGACCAGCGCGGCCTGCGTGGCCTCCTACCTGTATGCCCGCGTGCGGCCGGTGCGCGACCCGAAGAACTTTCACGCCTGGGTGCGCAACCAGTTCGGCGAGCGGCTGTTTTCGATCTTCTTCAAGACCTACACCGAGAAGGTGTGGGGCATGTCCTGCGACGCGATCTCGGCGGATTGGGCGGCCCAGCGCATCAAGGGGCTCGATCTCGGCGCGGCGATCCGCGACGGCATCAAGCGCTCGCTCGGCCTGCGCAAGGCGCCGAAGGCCGGCGGCCCGGTGATCAAGACCCTGATCGAGTCCTTCCGCTATCCGCGCCGCGGACCCGGCATGATGTGGGAGGCGGCCGCCGCCAAGATCCAGGCCCAGGGCGGCCGCGTACGCCTCGACCGCGGGGTCGATTCCCTCAACTACGATGCCGGCACCGGCATCTGGACCGTGGCGGCCCGCAGCGCCGACGGCAGCCGCGAGACCTTCACGGCCCGGCACGTGATCTCGTCCGCCCCGGTGCGGGAGCTGGTGGATTCGATCCGCCCGCGCCCGCTCAGCACCTTCAACGCACGCTCCCTCAAGTACCGCGACTTCCTCACCGTCGCGCTCATCGCAAAATCCCAGAAGAACTTTCCGGATAACTGGATCTACATCCACGATCCGTCGGTGCAGGTCGGGCGTGTGCAGAATTTCCGCTCCTGGTCACCCGAGATGGTCCCGGACGCGGACCACACCTGCCTCGGCCTCGAATATTTCTGCTTTGAGGGCGACGGGCTCTGGACCGCCTCGGACGACGAGCTGGTGGCCCTCGCCAAGCGCGAGATCGGCCAGATCGGCCTGATCGACCCGGCCGACGTGGTCGATGCCTGCGTGGTGCGGCAGCCCAAGGCCTATCCGGTCTACGACGAGGATTATGCCGGCCACGTCGTCACCGTGCGGCGCGAGCTGGAGCGGGATTTCCCGAGCCTGCACCTCGTCGGCCGCAACGGCATGCACAAGTACAACAACCAAGACCACGCGATGATGACCGCGATGCTGACCGTGGAGAACATCCTCTGCGGCCGGCGCCGGCACGATGTCTGGCAGGTCAACGAGGACGCGGAATACACCGAGTCCGGCGTGTCCGGGGCCCGGGCCGCCCTGGGGAGTGAGCGCCTCGTCCCCCGCAAGGTCGCCTGACACGGGACAAGGGCGGAGTCGCGTCACCGATGCGGCTTGCCGGCCCGAAGTGAAACTCTATCGTTCGCTCCGACAACGCCCGTATCCAAGGGCGGCGGGAGGACGAATAAAGATGCGCTCTGTGATTATCGCCGCGCTCTGGGCGGGTGTCGCCCTGCCCGCCTTCGCCGTGTCGGCCCTCGCACAGGGTGCGGCGCCGGCCGAGACGAAGACCAAGGCCGACGACCTCGAGAAGCTCCAGAGCTTCCGCAGCACCGACACCCAGGCCGCCCCCGAGATCCCGCAGAGCGGCCGCCGGGCCGACGCGATCCGCAAGACGCTGGGCAAGATCAAGCTGCCCGAGGGCTTCAAGATCGACCTCTACGCCGTGGTGCCGGATGCCCGCGCCATCGCGGTCGGCCCCAATGCCGGCGTGCTGTTCGTCGGCACCCGCAAGAACAAGGTCTACACGGTCACCGACCGCGACAAGGACCGCGTCGCCGACGAGGTCCGCGCCTTCGCGCCCGGCATCGCGTTCAAGATCCCCAACGGCGTCTGCTTCTCGAAGGACGGCGTGCTCACCGTGGTCGAGCAGAACCGTGTGCTGGCCTTCCCGGCCGCCGAGTTTTTTTATGAAAATCCCGACGTTGCCGCCGGCATTCTCGTGAAGGAGGGTGCGCTCATTCCGGCCGCGGAAGAAAGCTTCAACCACACCGCCCGCGTCTGCCGGGTCGGGGCGGACGGCAAGACCTACATCGCGCTGGGCCAGCCCTACAACGTGCCCCCGGCCGAGAAGATGGACCTGTACCGGAAGGCCGGCATCGGCGGCATCATCCGCATCGACGCCGACGGCAAGAACCGCGAGGTCTTCGCCACCGGCATCCGCAATTCGGTGGGCATGGATTTCGCCGCCGACAAGTCGCTCTGGTTCACCGACAACCAGGTCGACGGCATGGGCGACGACAAGCCGCCGGGCGAGCTGAACCACGCCACCAAGGCCGGCGAGAATTTCGGATTCCCCTGGTACGGCGGCGGCGCGGTCCGCACCGTCGAGTACAAGGACCAGACCCCGCCCGCGGACGCGGTCCCCCCGGTCGCCGAATTGCCGCCCCACGCGGCCGACCTCGGCATGACCTTCTACAACGGCAAGCAGTTCCCGGCCTCGTACAAGGGCGGGATCTTCATCGCCGAGCACGGCTCCTGGAACCGCACCGAGCCGGTGGGCGCCCGGGTGATGTTCGCTCCCATGGGCGCGGACGGGAAGCTCGGCGCGGTCAAGCCCTTCGCGGAGGGCTGGCTGACCGGCGACGGCGAGTATCTCGGCCGCCCGGTGGACGTGGCGGTGATGCTCGACGGCTCGCTGCTGGTCTCGGACGATTCCGCCGGGGCGATCTACCGGATCTCCTACGAGAAATAGGTTCTTGAGACTTGGCGCCTCTGTTCGTGAGAGGCGCCACGAACCCTTCGCCTCGTGCGGGCTACGGTTGCTTGTGAAGGCCGCGCCGCGCCCCCTCTCCCGTGCGGGAGAGGGTTGGGGTGAGGGACCGGGTCTTTCCGGAATGCGCACTTCCCTCACCCTGTCCCTCTCCCGCACGGGAGAGGGGACCTACGCCTCTTGCGTCGACCGTTCGTGAAACCGTCTGCTGAGCCCCCCGATGATCCGCCCGATCCTTCTCCTCGCCGCAACCTTGATTCCGCTCTCGGCCCAGGCCGGCGACGCCGCGCTCGGGCGCAAGAAAGCCAGCGCCTGCCAGACCTGCCACGGGATGGACGGGCTCTCGAAACTGCCCGAGGCGCCGAACCTCGCCGGCCAGGTCGAGCCCTACCTGGTGAAGGCGCTCAGCGAGTACCGCGACGGCAAGCGGCAGAACGAGATCATGAACGTGGTCGCCAAGGAGCTGTCGGATGCCGACATCGCGAACCTGGCGGCGTATTATGCAGGCATCCAGATCGACGTGCTTCCGCCGGGGTAAAAACGTTTCCCGCGCGCCACACCGTCATTGCGAGCGCAGCGAAGCAACCTAGGGAAACGCCACGTTCTGCCGCCGCGCGCTGCCCTAGGTTGCTTCGCTGCGCTCGCAATGACGGGCGCGGCGGGTTTCACGTTCGGACGCGGAAGCTAGATCAGGCCCCGGGTCTCCCCTTAGCAATCGGGGAAGAGCGCAGCACGCGCCCGTCCCTCAATCATCCATCTTCAACGCCGCGATGAACGCCTCCTGCGGGATCTCCACGCGCCCAAACTGGCGCATCTTCTTCTTGCCTTCCTTCTGCTTGTCCAACAGCTTGCGCTTGCGCGAGATGTCGCCGCCGTAGCATTTGGCGGTGACGTCCTTGGACAGGGCCTTGATCGTCTCGCGGGCGATGATCTTGCCGCCGATCGCCGCCTGGACCGGGATCTGGAACAGGTGGCGGGGGATCAGGTCCTTCAGCTTCTCGCACATGGCCCGGCCGCGCGATTCGGCGCGGGTGCGGTGGACCAGCATCGAGAGGGCGTCCACCGGCTCGGCGTTGACCAGCAGCGACATCTTCACGAGGTCGCCCTCGCGGTAGTCGGAGACGTGGTAGTCGAAGGAAGCGTAGCCCTTCGAGATCGATTTCAGCCGGTCGTAGAAATCGAACACGACCTCGTTCAGCGGCAGGTCGTAGACCACCATGGCGCGCTTGCCGACGTAGTTGAGGTCGATCTGGACGCCGCGGCGGTCCTGGCAGAGCTTGAGCACGCCGCCGAGATACTCGTCGGGGGTCAGGATCGTGGCGCGGATCCAGGGCTCCTCGATCAGCTCGATCTTCATCACGTCCGGCATGTCGGCCGGGTTGTGCAACTCCTTGACGGTGCCGTCGCGCATCTTCAGCCGGTAGACCACCGAGGGCGCGGTGGAGATCAGGTCGAGGTTGAACTCGCGCTCCAGCCGCTCCTGGATGATCTCCAGGTGGAGAAGGCCGAGGAAGCCGCAGCGGAAGCCGAAGCCCAGCGCGGCCGAGCTTTCCATCTCGTAGGAGAACGACGCGTCGTTGAGCCGGAGCCGGCCCATGGCCGAGCGCAGGTTCTCGAACTCGGCGGCGTCCACCGGGAACAGGCCGCAGAACACGACCGCCTGGACCTCCTTGAAGCCCGGCAGCATCGAGCTGGTCTGGCGCTTGTCCTCGGTGATCGTGTCGCCGACGCGGGTATCGGCGACCTCCTTGATCGAGCCGGTGAAGAAGCCGACCTCGCCCGGGCCGAGTTCGCCGATCTCGGCCATCTTCGGCCGGAACACACCGATCCGGTCGACACCGTGGACCGCGTCGGCGCCCATCATCCGGATGGTCATGCCCTTCTTGAGCACGCCGTCGATGATGCGCACGAGCACGACGACGCCGAGATAGGCGTCGTACCAGCTGTCTACCAGCAGGGCCTTGAGCGGCGCGCTCCGGTCGCCCTTGGGCGGCGGCAGGCGGGTGACGATCGCCTCGAGCACCGCCTCGATGTTGAGGCCGGTCTTGGCCGAGATCGGCACCGCGTTGGAGGCGTCGAGGCCGATCACCTCCTCGATCTGCTCCTTCACCCGGTCGGGCTCGGCGGCCGGCAGGTCGACCTTGTTGAGGACCGGGACGATCTCGTGGTTGGCGTCGAGCGCCTGGTAGACGTTGGCGAGCGTCTGCGCCTCGACCCCCTGGGAGGCGTCCACCACCAGCAGAGAGCCCTCGCAGGCGGCGAGCGAGCGCGACACCTCGTAGGCGAAATCCACGTGGCCGGGCGTGTCCATCAGGTTGAGGACGTAATCCTTGCCGTCCTCGGCCCGGTATTCCAGGCGCACGGTCTGCGCCTTGATGGTGATGCCGCGCTCCTTCTCGATATCCATCGAGTCGAGCATCTGCTCGCTCATGTCGCGCAGGGCCACGGTGCCGGTGGCCTGGATCAGCCGGTCCGCCAGGGTCGATTTGCCGTGGTCGATATGCGCGACGATCGAGAAGTTGCGGATGTTGTCGATCGGGGTTGTCATCGGCATTCCGTTCGGGCGCGCGACGGCGCGCACCGTCTGACGTCTGGGCGTGTTCGGATAGGTCGGCTCACGCGCGAGATAGCAGCGCCGCGGGAACGCGCCAAGCGGCGGGCCGGCGCGGCACGTTCAGGCCGGAACGCGCATGCGGCGGGAGCCGGCGCGATCCGGCCCCCGCCGTCTCATTCGATCGGGTCAGGCGATCAGCGACCGCGGTCGCGGATCAGGCGCTCGATCTCGGCCTCGCCATGGGTCCGAGCCTTCGACTCGGTCGGGTGCTTCCGGTCGGAGCGCTGATGCAGCTTGCCGTGCTTGCGGATGCTCCACTGGAACATCGAGCCGCTCTCGCCGACCGGCTGCACATCGAGGCTGAATGGGTAGGTGTCTGTCTGTGTGTCGCTCATCGCGCGGATATGGTGCAGCACACCGCGCTTCGCCATGCCTCAGGGCGATCTCGGGCGTTACGCTTCGGCCGTTCCGACACCCCCGCGTGCCTGCGCCGCCATCGCGACGAGGCTCTTGCGCAGGCCGCCCATATCGGTGACCCGTTCCGGATAGACCACCCGCGCGGTGCGCTCGCCTGCGATCAGGTCCATGCCTTCCGGATCGAGCCCGGTCAGGTGCCAGGGCAGCCCGGCCTCCGCACCGGCCGCGGCCGCGTAGAGTGCCAGCGCGTCGGCATGGTCGGCATTCATGTGCTCGACCGCGCCGCGCTCGCCGGCGACGATGGCTTCGGCCCCGCTCAGGTCGAGGAGCAGCTCCGCGCGGGTCAGCGTCGCGGCCTTCGCGAAACCGCCATTGAGATGGCCGGCCTTCGGATCCAACGCGAAGAACCCGAAATCCGGGAAGTCGGCATAGAGCTTTGCCTTCGGATGGCGCGCCAGGAATCGCTCCCGCGCGCGCGGCTCGGCGGTCTGGACGGCGCTTCCGACCACGGTGAGCCGGGGATGCGCCAGCGGATCGCCCTTGCCGCCCTGCGAGAACAGCAGCGAGCAGCGTGGGTCGGCCAGCAGGTTGCGGGTATGCGCCGAGAGCCGCGACAGCAGCATCAGCGGCGTGCCGTCCTGGTCGGTTGCGATGGTGACCAGGGAGGCGAAGGGCGTCCCCTCGGGGTCGAGCGTCGCCAGCGCGCCGGAGCGGATGCTCCGCAGCAGCATCCGGGACAACCCGATGGCGTCGAACGGCGCGTCCGCGGCGGGAAGCGGGCGGGCCGGCTCGCGCTGTTCCGACGCACCTGTGCTCACATCCGCCATGGAATCCCCCGGGTTTCGAACCGCCGCCACAATCGGGCGCCATGGTAGCGATGCCTTAGCCGGCGCACGAGCGCCGCGGCCCGCGTCAGATCGGCCTTTATGGCCAAGCTATGACCGCCGCTCGCTTTTTCCGATCGACCGTACTAAAGCACCTGTCCCGTTGCGCGAACCGGGCGGCGCCGAAACCGGCCCGGTTCGCACTTCCGCCTGCCCCTCGGGGGCCGGGATGAAGCGCGGCCCGTGCGAAGAGCCGGGACCGCGCTTGAGCCCGTTCAGTCAGGGACCGCGCATGCCAACCATCGCCCTCGTCGACGACGACCGGAATATTCTGACCTCCGTGTCGATCGCGCTTGAGACCGAAGGCTACCGCATCCAGACCTATACCGACGGCGCCTCCGCCCTCGACGGTCTGCGGCATTCCCCGCCGGACCTCGCGATCTTCGACATCAAGATGCCGCGTATGGACGGGATGGAGCTTCTCCGACGCCTGCGGCAGAAATCCGACCTTCCGGTGATCTTTCTGACCTCGAAGGACGAGGAGATCGACGAATTGTTCGGTCTCAAGATGGGCGCGGACGACTTCATCCATAAGCCGTTCTCGCAGCGCCTGCTGGTGGAGCGGGTCAAGGCGGTGCTCCGGCGCTTCGCCAAGGAGGCCCCCGGCTCGACCCCGCGGGGCGAGGCCGAGGTCGCGGCCCGCTCGCTCGAGCGGGGCTCGCTGATGATGGATCCCGAACGCCATACCTGCACCTGGAAGGGCGAGCCCGTGACCCTGACCGTCACGGAATTCCTGATCCTCCAGGCGCTCGCCCACCGCCCCGGCGTCGTGAAGAGCCGCAACGCCCTAATGGATGCGGCCTACGACGATCAGGTCTATGTCGACGACCGCACCATCGACAGCCACATCAAGCGCCTGCGCAAGAAGTTCAAAGTGACCGACCAGAGCTTCGACATGATCGAGACGCTGTACGGCGTCGGCTACCGGTTCAAGGAGGCGTGATCCAAGGATCCGCTCCGTGACCGGCCGTACCCCCGCCCAGGCCGAGGACGCTGAGCCTCGCGGCTCGCTCACCCAGCTCCTCTCCCGACCGTTGACCTGGCCGCGCGCCCTCTGGGACGCGGTGGGCCAGCGCGCGTCGTCGAGCCTGACGCGCCGCATCGTCGTGCTCAACCTCGTCGGGCTGATCGCCCTGCTCGTCGGCTTCCTCTACCTGAACCAGTTCCGGCAGGGCCTGATCCAGGCCCGGATCCAGAGCCTGGCGATCCAGGGCGAGATCATCGCCGGCGCCATCGCGGCCTCCGCCTCGGTCGATACGGACACGATCCAGATCGATCCCGACAAGCTGCTCCAGCAGCAGGCCGGCGAGGCCGCCGAGGAAGAATCGCAGCCGCTCGCCTTCTCGCTCAACCCCGAGAAGGTGGCGCCGCTGCTCTCGCGCCTGGTGACCCCCACCGGCAACCGCGCCCGGGTCTACGACCAGGAAGGCGGCCTGCTGTTCGACACCCGGACCCTGTTCAAGCGCGGCGATGCCGGCCGCGGTGATCCGATCGCCGCCAAGCCGCACAAGGCCGGCATGCTCGAATCCGCCTTCCAGGCGGTGCAGACGAAGCTGAGTGCCCTGTTCGGCAGCCGCTCCGCCCAGCCCGAGGAGACCGGGCCGGTGAACGGCCACTCGCTGCGCGAGGTCCAGGCGGCGCTCAACGGCAATCGCGGCAGCCTGGTCCGCCGCAACGCGCTGGGCGAGACCACCGTCTCGGTGGCGGTGCCGATCCATCGCGCCGGCTCGGTGCGCGGCGCGCTGCTGATCTCGACGCAGGGCGATGCCATCGACCGGGTCATCGCGTCCGAGCGGTTCGGCCTGCTCCAGGTGTTCCTGGTCGCCTCGGCCGTGATGGTGGTGCTCTCCGCGCTGCTCGCTGGCGCCATCGCGGGCCCGGTGCGCCGTCTCGCGGAGGCCGCCGAAAAGGTGCGGATGGGGATCAAGACCCGGGAAGAGATCCCGGACTTCACCCAGCGCACCGACGAGATTGGCCATCTGTCCGGGGCGCTCCGGGACATGACCCAGGCGCTCTACCGGCGCATCGACGCGATCGAGAGCTTCGCCGCGGATGTGAGCCACGAGTTGAAGAACCCGCTGACCTCGCTGCGCAGCGCGGTCGAGACCCTGCCGCTGGCGAAGTCGGACGATTCGCGCGGTCGGCTGATGGCGATCATTCAGCACGACGTGAAGCGCCTCGACCGGCTGATCAGCGACATCGCCGATGCCTCGCGGCTCGACGCGGAACTCGCCCGGGCCGAGGCGCGCCGGGTCGACCTGAAGAAGCTGCTGACCACGGTGGTCTCGGTGGCGAACGAGCGCCGCCGGCCGAAGGATTGCCTGATCCAGCTCGACGTCGAGGGGATCGCGGACCAGGATGCGCCGTTCACGGTGATCGGCCACGACAGCCGGCTGGGGCAGGTGGTCAACAACCTGCTGGACAATGCCCGGTCGTTCTCGCCCACCGACGCCAAGGTGCGGGTCGCCTTGCGCCGGGTCCGTGGCGAGGTCGAGATGGTCTGCGAGGACGAGGGGCCGGGCATCCCGGAGCACGCCCTGGAGCGAATCTTCGAGCGCTTCTATACCGACCGGCCCGAGCAGGGCTTCGGACAGAATTCGGGCCTCGGCCTGTCGATCTCCCGGCAGATCGTCCAGGCCCATCGCGGCACGATCCGCGCCGAGAACCGCCCCGGCGCCCCCGACGAGGACGGCGAGCCCACGGTGCGCGGCGCCCGCTTCACGGTCCGCCTTCCCGCAGCGCCGCGCCAGCTCCACGCCTGATGCCGAGCCTTCACGCCGCCTGCGTCGCCCTGGGCGATGCCGGCATCCTGATTCGGGGCCCGTCCGGCTCGGGCAAGTCGAGCCTCGCGGTGCTCCTCGCCGCCGAGCCGGACGGAGCGCTCGTCGCGGATGACCGGGTGATCTGCGAACGGCACGCCGATTCGCTGCTCGCTCGACCTCACGAGACCTTGGCGGGCCGGGTCGAGATCCGTGGTCAGGGCATCCTTTCCGCCGCCGATCTCGGCCTCAGGCTCCGTCCGGACACGGTCCTGAATCTCGTGGCCGATCTGGTCACGGACGCGCCGCGCCTGCCGGAACCACCGGAGGACGCCGGAATCCTCGGCCTTCGGCTGCCCCGCCTGGTGCTTGATCGAGGGGTGCGGCGGGCCGGATTAGCAACGTTGCTGATTCGTGCGGCATTGCGAAAGGGCAAGCCGTGACTTCGCAGCCGCACAGGCCGTTGATTCGCGTCACGGTGGTGAGACCCCATAGCGCGCGCCGAGCCCGCATGGCATGATCGCGGTAATGTCCGAGCAAAAACGTCGCGATCGCCTTGTTGGGACCTGTGCATTGCACAACATGGCGGCAGACAGAGGACGTTGGAACACGTGTCGATGATTGGCATGGTGCTCGTCACTCACGGGCTATTGGCGACCGAATTCAAGGCCGCCCTGGAGCACGTGGTCGGCCCTCAGGATCAGATCGAGACGATCACGATCGGGCCGGAAGACGATATGGAATTGCGACGGCGGGACATCATGTCCGCGGTCTGTCGCGTGAACACCGGTGACGGTGTGGTGGTGCTGACCGACATGTTCGGCGGCACGCCCTCGAACCTTGCGCTGTCGTGTATGAACGGCGGCTCGGTCGAGGTGGTGGCGGGGATCAACCTGCCGATGCTGATCAAGCTGGCGAGCGTCCGCGACGAGGAGAATCTCGGCGACGCCGTCCTTCACGCCCAGGAAGCCGGCCGCAAATACATCAACGTCGCTTCGCGCGTTCTCGCCGGCAAATAACGTTTCTCAGACCTCCTCGATCACCCGTTCCTGCGCCGGCCTGCGGCTGGTGGCCGTGATGCCCGCGGAGGCGGCGATCACCAGCCCGATGGCGAGCCATTGGACGGCGCCGAGCCGCTCGCCCAGCAGGGCGAAGCCCGCGCAGGCCGCGACCGCCGGCTCCAGGCTCATCAGCACGCCGAAACTCTTCCGGTCGAGGCGGCGCAGGGCGAACATCTCCAGCGAGTAGGGCAGGGCGCTCGACAGGAGCGCCACGAGGAGGCCGGCCATCAGGACGCCCGGGGCCAGCAGGGCCGCGCCGGCCTCGGCCAGGCCGAACGGCGCCGCCACGAGGGCGGCCACCAGCATCCCCAGCGACACCGCCTGTCCGCCGTCGATCCGGCCGGCGCGCTGACCGAACAGGATGTAGAGCGCCCAGGCCAGGGCCGCCCCGAGGGCGAGAGCGACGCCGAGCGGGTCCAGCGGGCTCGTGGGCGCGATGGGCAGGAGCAACCCGAGCCCGGCCACCGCGACGCCGATCCACAGGAAGTCCGTGGTGCGGCGCGACGCGATCAGCGCGATGGCGAGCGGCCCGGCGAACTCGATCGCCACGGCCGGCCCCAGCGGCAGCCGCGCGATCGCCAGGTAGAACAGCAGGTTCATCACCCCCAGGGTGATCCCGTAGAGCGCGATCCACCCCGCCTCGCGCCGCGCCAGGCTCCGCCGCCACGGGCGCCAGACGGCGATCAGGATCAGCGCCGAGAAACCCACCCGCAGGGCCGACGTCCCGGCCGCGCCGACGACCGGGAACAGGTTCTTCGCGATGGTCGCGCCGTATTGCAGCGAGATCATGCCGGTCACCAGCGCGGCGACCGGGAGGAGGACCGAAACGGGCCCTCGCTCCGGGAGGGTGGTCACAGAATGAACCGGCTCAGATCCGCGTTGGCCGCCAGATCCTCGACCCGAGCCCGGACATAGGCGGCGTCGATCGGCACCGTCTCGCCGGAGCGGTCGGTCGCCGTGAACGAGATCTCGTCAATCACCCGCTCCAGCACGGTCTGAAGGCGGCGGGCGCCGATATTCTCCACGGAAGAGTTCACCTCGACGGCAACGCGGGCGAGCGCGTCCACGGCGTCGTCCGTGAAGGTCAGGGTCACGCCCTCGGTCTCCATCAGGGCGACGGTCTGCTTGAGCAGGCTGGCCTCGGTAGAGGTCAGGATCTGGCGGAAATCGTCCACCGTCAGCGGCTGCAGCTCGACGCGGATCGGCAGGCGGCCCTGGAGCTCGGGGAGCAGGTCGGAGGGCTTCGAGACGTGGAAGGCGCCCGAGGCGATGAACAGCACGTGGTCGGTCTTCACCGGGCCGTGCTTGGTCGCCACCGTCGTGCCCTCGATCAGCGGCAGCAGGTCGCGCTGCACACCCTCGCGGGAGACGTCGCCTGAGGAGCGGCCCTCGCGGGCGCAGATCTTGTCGATCTCGTCGAGGAAGACGATGCCGTTGTTCTCGACCTCGCGGATCGCCTCGCGAATCAGGGCGTCGTCGTCGACCAGCTTGTCGGATTCCTCGGCGAGCAGCGGCGCATAGGCGTCCCGGACCAGGATCCGGCGGGGCTTGCCGCGCTGGCCGCCCAGCGCCTTGCCGAGCACGTCGCCGATATTGATCGCCCCCATGGAGGCGCCTGGCATGCCGGGAATCTCGAACATCGGCAGGCCGGCGGGGGCGCCGGAGGCCAGTTCCAGCTCGACCTCCTTGTCGTCGAGCTCGCTGTCGCGCAGCTTCCGGCGGAAGCTGTCGCGGGTCGCCTGGCTGGCGGTGGGCCCGACCAGGGCGTCGAGGATCCGGTTCTCGGCGGCCGCCTCGGCCTTGGCCTTCACGGCGTCCCGCTTCACCTGCCGGGTCAGGCCGATCGCCACCTCCACGAGGTCGCGCACGATCTGCTCCACGTCGCGGCCGACATAGCCGACCTCGGTGAACTTGGTCGCCTCGATCTTCAGGAACGGGGCGTTGGCAAGCCGCGCGAGGCGCCGGGCGATCTCGGTCTTGCCGCAGCCGGTCGGCCCGATCATCAGGATGTTCTTGGGCGCCACCTCCTCGCGGAGCGGGCCGGTGAGCTGCTGGCGGCGCCAGCGGTTGCGCAGGGCGATCGCGACGGCGCGCTTGGCGTCCTGCTGTCCGACGATGAAGCGATCGAGTTCGGACACGATCTCGCGCGGAGAGAACGTCGTCACCGCTGGGCCATCCTGTTTTTCCCGGCCCGACGAAACCACGGGCCCAGGCCGGGAATGGGGTCGCGGCGCGCGCGACGCAAGAGGCGGCGCGCGGCCGCAGGGGCCAGCTTACCGGCTCAGTGTCCCGCCGGCGACGCCGCGGCGCCGGGCTTGTCGTGCGTTCCGAATCGCTCGACCAGCGTCGCGCTGGCGGCGTTCAGGCCGACGACCTCGACGATCCGCCCGCGGCCGCGCGCCTTCAGCACGACGCGGTCGAGGGCGGCGACCGCCGAGATGTCCCAGAAATGCGCGTCCTGCACATCGATGACGAGGCGATCCACAGGCTCCAGCACGTCGATCGCCTCCGAGAAGGTGCCGGCCGAGGCGAAGAACACCTGCCCGGTGACCCGGTAGGTCCGGGTCCGGCCATCCTCCGAGAGCGTCGCGGTGACCTGGCTGAGCCTCGACACCTTGCCGGCGAAGAACACGCCGGACAGGAGCACGCCGGCCAGGACGCCCTGCGCCAGGTCCTTGGTGGCGACCACAACCAGCACGGTCGCCAGCATCACCGCCGAGGAGGGCAGGGGGTTGGTGCGCAGCTGCGCCAGGGACCGCCAGGAGAAGGTGTTGAGCGAGACCATGATCATCACCGCCGTCAGCGCCGCGACCGGCACCACGGCCAGCAGGTCCTGCAGCGCCACGAGGAGCAGCAGCAGGAAGGCCCCCGCGACCAGCGTCGACAGCCGGCCCCGCGCCCCCGAGGAGACGTTGATGACCGACTGCCCGATCATCGCGCAGCCGCCCATGCCGCCGAACACGGCCGACGCCATGTTGGCGACGCCCTGGCCCATGCATTCGCGGTTCTTGTCGCTGCCGGTATCGGTCAGGTCGTCGACGATCTGCGCGGTAAGCAGGCTCTCCAGCAGGCCGACGGCGGCGAGCGTCGCCGCGTAGGGCAGCAGGATCCGCAGGGTCTCGAAGGTGAAGGGAACGTCCGGCAGGGCGAAGCTCGGCAGCGTCGAGGGCAGGGCGCCCAGATGCGAGACCGTGCGGACGTCGAGGTGGAAGATCGCCGTCACCGCGGTCAGGACCGCGATCGCCACCAGGGGCGAGGGCACCGCCCGGGTGATCCGCGGGACGCCGTAGATGATCGCTAGCCCCAGGGCGATCAGCCCGTAGGTTGCCGGCGTGACGCCCGTGAGCTCGGGCAGCTGGGCGAGAAAGATCAGGATCGCCAATGCGTTGACGAAGCCGGTCATCACCGATTGCGAGACGAACCGCATCAGCCGGCCGAGCTTGAGCAGGCCGGCCAGGATCTGGATCACGCCCATCAGGATGGTGGCGGCGAACAGGTACTGGACGCCGTGCTCGCGGACGAGGTCGATCATCACCACCGCGGTGGCGGCGGTGGCGGCCGAGATCATGGCCGGGCGCCCGCCCGCGAAGGCGATCGTGCAGGCGATGACCACCGAGGCGTAGAGCCCGACCTTGGGATCGACCCCGGCGATGACCGAGAAGCCGATCGCCTCCGGGATCAACGCCAGGGCGACGACGATGCCCGACAGGGTATCGCCGCGGATATTGGACACCCACGACCCGAGAGGGCCGCCGGTTCCGGTTGTGCTGCGTTGCATGTGATGAAAATCCGCACGAGACGCGCGTCCGCTCGATGGGCGGATCGTGTGGCGTCTCGGATGCGTGGTCCGGCGGATCGGCGGCCGGAAGAGCCACCCGGGCTTTCACCGGGTCCTTGCGAATGCCTCAGACCCTACGGGTCCTGGCATCGCGATGCAACATCGGCGGCGTCAGGCGGCCCGCACCTGGGCCACGAAGCCCGCGACCTCGCCGCCGAGCCCGTCGGACCGGCGGGCGATGTCGGCCGCCGCGTCGAGGACCTGGCCGGCGCTGGCCCCGGTCTCGTGGGCGGCCTCGAGCACCAGCGACATGGTCTCGGTCACCGCGCGGGTGCCGCTGGCCGCCTCAGCGACGCTGCGGGCGATCTCCTGCGTGGCGACCTGCTGCTGCTCCACGGCCGAGGCAACCCCGATCGCGATGCCGTGGACCTGCTCGATCGTGCCGCCGATCTCCTCGATCGCGGTGACCGCCTCGTGGGTCGCCGCGCGCATGGCGGCGATCTGCCCGGCGATCTCGTCGGTCGCCCGGGCGGTCTGGGTCGCCAGGGCCTTCACCTCGGTGGCGACCACCGCGAAACCGCGCCCGGCCTCGCCGGCGCGAGCTGCCTCGATGGTGGCATTGAGGGCCAGCAAGTTGGTCTGGCCGGCGATGGTCGAGATCAGCGACACGACCTGCCCGATGCCGTCGGCGGTGCGGGCGAGGGCCTGGACGCTCGACCGGGTCCGCCTCGTCGCCTCGACGGCGCCCGCCGCGGCCTCGGAGGTCTGCGAGACCTGGACGCCGATCTCGCTGGCGGTGGCGGCGAGCTCTTCCGTGGCGGCGGCCACCGCCTCGACATTGTGCGCCGTCGTCTCTGCGGCGCGGGTCACGGCCCGGGATTGCTGGTCGGTACGCTCGGCATTGCCGGCCATCGCGGCGGCGGCCCGCTCCATACCGGCGGCGGCGCTGGCGAGATGCCCGACCAGGCCGCCGATGCTGCCTTCGAACTGGTTGGCCAAGCCGACCATCTCGGCGCGCTTGCGGGTGGCCGCCTCGGTGCCGGTCCGCTCACGCTCCAGGCGCAGGGTCTCAGCCTCCCGCATCGTCCCAGCGAAGACCGCCATGCTCGTCCAGATCGCTCCGATCTCGTCGCGGCCGGCCTTGACCGCCGGGAGGGTCAGGTCGCCCCGCGATAGGCGCTGGATCGCCTCCGAGACCGCCCGCAGCGGCCGGGCGATCTGGCGTTGCCCCACGAGGAGCCCGAGGGCGGCGCAGGCGAGGGTGCCCAGGAAGGCGAGTCCGAGCAGGAGGCGGGTGCGCGCCGCGAACAGATCCTGCGTCTGCGCCTTCACGGTCGCCATCTCGTCGCGTCCGCGGCTCACCAGCGCGTCGATGCCGGCCTGGAACGCCTTGCGGTTGGCGCGGTTCGCGTCATTGAAGCCGAGATCCGCGGCGGCGCGCGGGCCGATCGTCTCGCCGGCCTGCGCAATCGCAGTCCGCATCGTCCGGTAGGCGTCGGCGTTGCGCGCCATGGCGTCGAAGAGTGGCCGCTCATCCTCGGTGACCAGCGGCGCCCAGGCGGCGCGGAGCGCGTCCATGTCGGCGAGGCCCTTGCGGACGCCGGCAGCGTACTTGGCGGCGTCGGTGGCGTCGGCGGCCGCGTAGACGCCGCGGGAATCCATCGTCACCTCGGCGGCGAGGCGGTTAAAATTGGCCGCGTAGAGCGCGCGGGTCGAGGCGCCCTCGACCTGCCCCAGCGAACGCTCGAAGCTCTGCAGCGTGGCGACGCTCACGCCGGCCACGACCAGCGTCGTGAGACTGCAGGCGCCCACGAAGGCCAGGAGTTTCCCGCCGATGTTCATTTTAGTTCCAGTCCGAGTATGCGCCGGCTGAAACTAAGCAGAATTGTTCAATACCGCGTTAAGCACTCCCGATCGCGGCTCACGCTCGAATCGGGGGCGGGAGGCGCTCAAGTCTGATCGAGCGCTTCGATCACCAGGTTCCCGTTGGTGTAGACGCAGATCTCGGCGGCGATCGCCATGGCCTTGCGCACGATCGCCTCGGCGTCGAGGTCGGTGTCCTCGAGGGCGCGGGCGGCCGCCAGGGCGTAGTTGCCGCCGGAGCCGATCGCCATCACGCCGCTCTCCGGCTCCAGAACGTCGCCCGAGCCGGACAGGAGCAGGCTGACCTCCTTGTCGGCCACGACCATCATCGCCTCGAGGCGGCGCAGGTAGCGGTCGGTGCGCCAATCCTTGGTGAGCTCGACGCAGGCCCGGGTGAGCTGGCCGGGATACTGCTCCAGCTTGGCCTCCAGCCGCTCGAACAGCGTGAAGGCGTCGGCGGTGGCGCCCGCGAAGCCGCCAATCACCGCGCCCTTGGCCAGGCGCCGAACCTTGCGGGCATTGCCCTTCACGATGGTCTGGCCGAGGCTCACCTGCCCGTCGCCGCCCACGACGACGCGGCCGCCCTTGCGGACCATCAGGATCGTGGTCGCGTGCATCTGGGGCACGGAGCCCCTGTCGTCGTACCTGAAGGCGTCGTGGCTCAAGGTTTCAGCTCCGATCTCGGTCCGGCCGAGATGGGGAGCTTTGCCGGCCGCGTCCAGCCGTCGGCTACTCGGCAACCGCCTCGACGGTGTGGACCGAGCCCGCATCGGTGAGGATCGAATCGGCCGCCGCCTGGGCGAGCAGGGCGTAGCCGCCATCGGCCATGTGGAGGCCGTCCGAGGCGAAGAGCTGCTTGGCGGTGAGTTTCCCTTCGCGGACCCAGCCATGCATCAAGTCGGCCCGGCGG
The DNA here is from genome assembly GCF_000272495.1 of Methylobacterium sp. GXF4. NCBI lineage: Bacteria > Pseudomonadati > Pseudomonadota > Alphaproteobacteria > Hyphomicrobiales > Methylobacteriaceae > Methylobacterium > Methylobacterium sp. GXF4. Next base: position 278,844 of record NZ_AKFK01000051.1, read on the forward strand.
ATCACCGGCACGTCGAGCTCAGCCCCGATCGAGCGCACGGCGTCCCGGAACCGCGAGGAGCCGGGCGTCGAATCGAGCTTCGGGCACCATTGCGGCTCCATCAGCACCACGTCGATGCCGGCTTCGCGGATCCGACGGATGGCCGCGGCGGTGGCGTCGCGGAAATGGTCGAGCGAGACACCGCGCAGCGGGTCATTGCTGCCGGTCTGCCAGATGACGAGCTGCGGCTCGGCCGCGATCACGTCGCGGTCCAGGCGCTTGAGCATGTCGTCGACATGCTCGCCGCCGATGCCCCGGTTGATCACCGAGACATCCATGCCGCGCAGCTTCTTGCGCAGGTCGACCTGCAGGCGGGACGGGTAGGAATTGGCCGGGCTCGAGGCGCCGATGCCCTCCGTGGAGGACGAGCCGAAGGCCACGATCTTGAGCGGCGCGCCGATGGCGATCTGCCGGGCGACATGTGGCAGGTCGGGGCTCTCGCTCAGATCGATGCCGAGCAGGTCGAGTGAATCGGGCAGCAGATCCGCGTAGGCGAGCACCGCAGTGGGCACCATCAGCAGGCCGCACAGAATCAACACATCCCGAAGCCGCTTACGGCGCGGCTTGGCGGGACTGAAAGATGTCGGATTCTGGGACACGGGACCGATTGCTCCGCCGCTCGTTAACGACAGATACAATCTGACACAGGGACTTGAAAAGAGCGGTTCCGCCGGTCCCTTGAAGGCAAAGTGAATTCGTAACGCAAAATTAACAGCGGACGACCGCGCGGCCGGAACCGCGCGGCGTCATCGGTGGGCGGGTTCGGTTTTAGCCGGCCGGCGGGGACAGAACCATTTTGCCGACGAACGGCGCGTCCCGCTTGTTGTTCGCGGTGCAGCCGTAGCTGTGCTCGCCGGCATCGAGGGTGCGCAGCTTGAGCGTGCCGCGGCCATTGGCCTTCACGGTATAGCCCTTCTCGCTCATGACGTGGACGAGATCGCCGTCGGCGTGCAGCAGGTGGCCCTGCTCGAACTGGCCTTCCGCGGTGATCGTCACCGGCACGTTGGCCTGGCTGACGACCTGCAGCATCACGTTGGTGTTGGCCGGCAGGCGGATCTCGGCGGGCGCGCAGACCGGCTTGCCGTCCTGCAGGGTGATGGTCAGCTCGACCGGCGGCAGGGCGTCGCTCGACGGCTTGCCGAGTTGCGGGTTGTCGGCGGCGCCCGCCGAACCGGCGAGCAGCGTGGCCATGGCGGCGGCGATGAGGGTGTTGCGCAAGGCTGGGATTCTCCACCGTCTCCCGCGACTCGAGCATCGTCCCGAAAGGGGGTGTGCCCTCTTTCGGAGCAAGACGATGCCCTCGGTGCCCGGGTGTCTCCCCGGCAATGACGCCGCCGGACCACAGTTCCGGAGCGCGACGCCGTGGCTCAGACCGGGGGGGCGTCGTCGCGGGGACAGCGAAACCTGACGTTTTATTGCCGATGCCGCCGACCGGGACCGCGTTCGGCACGATCGATGCGTTGGGTCGGCACGGATCCCCGAGAGGGCGGCGGGGATCCTGGTCCGGGACGTCGAGCGCGATGTCCGAACCGGCTGCAGGCCTCGGTGAGCCGTCCCATGGTCGCCCGCTTGCGCATCGCAATCCTCACGCACTCGACCAATCCCCGCGGCGGCGTGGTCCATGCCCTGGCGCTCGGCGAGGCCCTGTGCGGCCTCGGCCACGAGGCGGTGGTCCACGCCCCCGATCCGACCGGCCGCGGTTTCTTCCGGGACGCACGCTGCCCGGTCGTGTCGGTGGCGGCCAAGCCGGTCGCCGAGCCGACCGTCGCGCTGGTCCGGTCCAGGATCGCCGACTACCTGTCGCATTTCTCGACCCCGGCAGCCTGCGATTTCGACGTCTTCCACGCCCATTGCGGGATCAGCGGCAACGCCCTCGCGACGCTGACCCGACGGCGGCTGATCCCCGGCTTCGTCCGCACGGTCCACCACATCGACACGCTTCCGGACCCGCAGCTCAGCCAGTGGCAGGACCGGGCCATCCTCGATGCCGGGCGGCTGCTCTGCGTCAGCCGGGCCTGGGCCGCCGCCATCGCGGCGGAATACGGCGCCCAGGCCGAGGTGGTCGGGAACGGCGTGGACGGAGCCGTCTATACGCCCGAGCCGGCCCCCGGCGATCCCGAGCTGCACGACCGTCTCGGCCTCGGGGCCGGACCGGTCTTCCTGAGCGTCGGCGGGTTCGAGGCCCGCAAGAACACGCTGGCGATCATCGAGGCCTTCGCGCGCCTGCGCGGCCGGATCCCCGACGCCCAGCTCGTCGTGGCCGGCGGCGTCTCGCTTCTCGACCATGCCGGCTACGAGGCCCGGTGCTGCGCCGCGCTGGAGCGCGAGGGTCTGGAAGTCGGCCCGGGCAAGCCGGTGATCCGGACCGGGCCGATCGCCCAGCGCGACATGCCCGGTCTCTACCGGATCGCCGACACCCTGGTCTTCCCCTCGCTGAGCGAGGGCAACGGGCTGTGCGTGCTGGAGGCGATGGCCTGCGGCACGCCGGTCATCGTGTCGGCGCGCCCGCCTTTCACCGAGTACCTCGCCCCCGAAGAGGTGCTCGCGGTCGAGCCCGACGAACCGGACGCCATCGCGGATGCGATGCAGGCGAGCCTGGACCCGTCCCGGCGCGTCCGCCTGCGGGTCGCCGGCTTCGAGGTCGCCCGCGCCCATGCCTGGGAGGCCTGCGCGGCCCGACATCTGCCGACCTACGCATCCCTGGTTCCGGGACCTGCGCCGGTGGCGGCGATCGCCACGGGATCCGGCGCCTGGAACACCACACGGATCCCCGGCGATGCCTGAGATGCGCTTCCACATCCGCTGGCCGGATGGCAGCCGCGAGGCCTGCTACTCGCCGTCCCTGGTGATCAAGGACCACCTCGCCGTCGGTCAGGATTACGCCCTCGACGAGTTTCTGGCGCTGACCCGCCTCGCCCTCGGCAGTGCCAGCGCGCGGGTGCAGGAGCGCTACGGCTTTCCCTGCGGACGGGCCGAGGCGCAGCTCGCCCGGATCGAGGAGAGCGCCCGACGCCAGGAGCCGGGCACCGTGCATGTCGAGGCGTTCGAGGAGTAAGGAGGCCGCCGCGCCCGGGCCTTGCCGGTCCGTGGCGAACCGACACAGCGCAAGTCCCGAATCCGGTGGCGTTGTCCTGACATGCACGCCGATCGAGCCAGGCAGACCCGATGATGATCCGGATCGCCGCGGCCGCCCTGATGGTCGCGGCTCCCGCCGCGGCGCAGACGCGCCCGTCGAGCACCACCATGACCTGTCGGCAGGCGGCCGGGCTGGTCCAGGCCCGTGGCGCGATCGTGCTCGGGACCGGCGGCCAGACCTATGACCGTTTCGTGCGGGACCGGTCGTTCTGCGAAATCACCGAGATCGCCCGCCGCGCCTTCCGGCCAACCCGGGACAGCCCAGCCTGCCTGATCGGATATACCTGCTACGAGCCCGGCATCGGCGACTGGCCGGGCGAGGGCTACTAGCCCCAGTATCGGCGCCTCAACGCCCGCCCGGCTCCAGATCGACGATCACCCGCCGGTCGCCGGTCCGGCGGCTGAAGCCGACGGCGTCGAGATGTTCGAGGAGCGGGATCGAGAATTTCCGTGAGATTCCCAGGGCGGCGCCGGCCTCCCGGGCCAGGAAGCCGGTCTCGGGGGTCGTGGCGTTCGGGAACGCCTCCGCGAGCCGCGTCCGGGCGACCGCCACCGCCTCCCGGTGGAACAGCACCGCCCGGCGCTGAACCCGGTCAATCGCGCGGATGACCGTTCCGGCCCCGACCAGATAGGTCAGCGCCTCGCGCCGGCGGACATCGCGGCCCACCGCCTCGCTCTCGTCGGGCGGGTTGAGGCCGGCCCGGCGGAACAGCTGCTCGAGCTTGCGCGCCGTGTCGCTCTCGTTGCGGGCCGGGTCGAAATCGGACCGGCGCCACAACGCGCCGGCCTGGACCGTGCCGCCGGTCGCGGCCAGGTCGCGCAGCACCAGTCCGGTCAGGGGCTCGGGAAGCGACAGGAGCTTGGCGAGGCGCTCGAGCGCGATGCCGTGCTCCATCGGGTTGTCCCGATGATGCCCGGACAGGGCCGCCAGCGCCGCGGTGCGCAGCGACGCGAAGGCCGGGGCCCCGATGAACCGGTCGCCGGCCTCCCGGGCGCCCGATGCGGCGAGCATCTGCCGAGCCCGCTCGAGGCCGGTGCCGGCCGCGCGGGCAAGGTCGGGCAGCGTCGCGCCGGCCGCACCGGCCTGGGCCAGGCGAACCGCCACGGCATCGGACGGCTTGCCCGTCGCCAGCGCGTTGAGGTCCGCGAGCACCCGGGCATCGTGCCGCCGCCGACGGCGGCTCGCCGGATAGAGCACCCGGCCGCCCGCCACCGTGGCGGGCGGCGAATCGAGACGCAGCACGAAGGGCTCGCGGGCCGGCACGGTGACCGGTTCGGCAAGGTGCAGCTGCGCCAGCGCGGTCGCGCCCGGTTCCAGCGCATCGCGGTCGAGGAGGCGCAGCCGGGCCTCGACCTCGGTGGTGCCGAACAGGAGCCGGCAGGCGCTCCCGCCCGCGAGCGGGGCATCCGCGCTCGACGCGGCGGTGAGCGCGACGTCGAGCCATTGCGACGGGGCGAGGAGGCCCGGCACCGTAAGCGCGTCGCCGCGCGCGATCTCGTCGAGGCCGACGCCGCGCAGTGCCACCGCGGTCCGCCGGCCGGGCTCGGCGCGCTCGACCGGGCGGCCGTGGATCTGGAGGCTGCGCACCACGGCGCTGCGGCCGCCGGGCACGATCTCCAGCGTGTCGCCGACCGCCAGCGTCCCCCGCCGCAGCGTGCCGGTCACCACCGTGCCGAAGCCCGGCCGGGTAAAGACCCGGTCGACCGGCAGGTAGGGGAACCCGTCATCGACCCGCGGCTCCGCCTCCGCCAGCAGGGCGGCGAGGGCCTGGGCGAGGTCCGGGATCCCGGCGCCGGTGAGGGTCGAGGTGGCGATCACCGGCGGCGCCTCGAGCCCGGCGCGGGCGGCGGCGGCGGCGATCTCGGCAGCGCGCGCCGTGATCGTGGCGGGGGTGGCGAGATCGGATTTCGTCAGCGCCAGCACGCCGCGGCGGACACCGATCAGCCGGGCGATCTCCAGATGCTCGACCGTCTGCGGCTTGATGCCTTCGTTGGCGTCGACCGCCAGCAGCACGGCGCTCATGCCGGTGGCGCCGGAGACCATGGCGCGGACGAATCGCTCGTGGCCGGGCAGGTCGACCAGGTCGATCTCGCCCTGCTCGGAGGCCAGCAGCGCGAAGCCGGGGACGATCGAGACGCCGCGGTCCCGCTCCTCCTTCAGCCGATCCGTCTCGACTCCCGTGAGCGCCCGGACCAGGGCCGTCTTGCCGTGATCCACATGCCCGATCACACCGACCAGAAGTGTCTTCAAGGGAGCCACCGACCCGACGATCTCCGCGGCGCAACCGTCCACGCGGGGCGCACCGCTCTCACAGTGAGGGATTCCGTCTACCTGGCACCGCGTCGCGCCGTTCGCCGCCGAACGGGCGGGGCCGAAGCACAGGAGGCAGATCAATTGTGGACAATCGGTTTTGCCACGGCCTCCCGATTTGGGAAAGCGCAAATTTGGAGCGCTTCAAGATCCGCACCCGGGCCCGGGCCGGGCGCCCCGGCGCGGCCTGAGGCCCGATTTCCGCCCGCCCGCGATTGCAACGCCGCGAGGGCCCGGCCTAGACCGATTATCGTGACGCTCGGATGCAACCCGGTGGGCGCCCCGCCGAGTTAAGAACCGGACGTTTCGAAGAGGAGAGCATGAGCGAGACCGATAGCCACGCCGTGGCAGACCCCCGCGAGATCGAGCTGAAGCTCGATTGCGTAGGTTCCAACCTGACCGCGCTGGCGGCCCATCCGCGGCTCCAGGGGGCCGAAGGCGCCGAGCCCGAGCTCCTCGTCAGCACCTATTACGACACGCCGAATCAGGACCTTCGCGCCGCCGGGCTCACCCTGCGGGTGCGCAATCAGGGCGGCCGGCACATCCAGACCGTGAAGGCCGGGCAGGGCGGCGTTGGCCTGTTCGACCGGTCTGAGTGGGAGACCGAGATCGCGGGCGAGACGCCCGATCCGGCGGCCTGGGCCGACACCGCGGCCGAGAAGGTGCTGCGCAAGGCGGATGCGCCGCTGGAGCGCCTGTTCTCCACGATGATCACCCGCCGGGTGATTCCGGTCCGGCAGGGTGAGTCGCGGATTCTCGTGACCCTGGACGAGGGGCGGGTCGAGAGCCCGTCCGGCGCTTCGCCCATCTGCGAGGTCGAGCTCGAGATCGCCGAGGGCGAGCCGGCCGACCTGTTCGCCCTGGCCCAGACGCTCGCCGAGACCGTGCCGCTGCGCCTGAGCGCCACCGCCAAGAGCAGCCGCGGCTTCGCCCTGATCGATGGCACCAGCCCGTCCGTGGTCAAGGCCGAGCCGGTCGAATTGCCCGACGATGCGAGCGCCGGCGAGGTGTTCCGCCGGGTGGCGCGCGCGTGCCTGCGCCATATGCGGCTCAACGAGACCGCCTTCCTGGCGAGCCATGCCCCGGAGGCCCTGCACCAGATGCGCGTGTCGCTGCGGCGGCTGCGTTCGGCGCTGTCGCTGTTTGCCCCGATCCTGGAGAGCGACCCGCGCGCGATCAGCTTCGGCGACGAGATCAAGCGCGTCACCGAGCCCTTCGGCCACGCCCGCAACCTCGATGTGTTCCTCAGCCAGACGCTGCCGCGCCTGGCCAAGGAACGCCCGGGCGACGCGGATCTGGACGCGTTGCGGGATCTGGCCGAGACCGAGCGCGCCAAAGCCTACGATTCCGTGCTGGCAACCCTGGAAAGCCCGCAATGGCGCGGGCTGATCATCGACTTCGCCGGCTGGATCGAGGCCGGCGCCTGGGCCAGGCAGGAGGCCGCCGCCGAGGACGGCCGAGCCTTCGCGGCCCAAGTCCTCGACCGCGCCCGCGAGCGCCTGAAGAAGCGTGGCCGCGGCCTGAAGAAGCTCGATCCGCATACCCGTCACCGGGCGCGGATCGCTGCGAAGAAACTCCGCTACGGGGCGGAATTCTTCGCCGAGCTGTTCCCGAAGAAGAAGGCTCGCCGCCGTCAGGACAAGTTCGGCGCCGCGCTGTCGGACCTGCAGGACCATCTCGGCGCGCTCAACGATATCGAGACCGCGCGGTCGATGACGGAAAGCCTCGGCGGGCGGCCGATGCCGGCTCTGGACGATGCGAGCACCCAGGACCTGCTCAATGCCGCCGCGGAGGCGCGCTCCGAACTGCTCGACGTCAAGCCGTTCTGGCGCTGACGCTTTCCCGCAGGCGCACCGCTGCGGCGTGAGACAGCCGATCCGTGCTGGGTTCTGAGCGGCTCGGCACGAAGCGCGCGGTGCCCTGCACAGCGGGGCGCGCGCTCGGCCATTGAAGCTGCGAGACCGCCGTCGGAACGGCAGGCGCGGTTGGGGCCACCCGCGCTCCGTCCCGACGGCGTTGAGATGGAACCGGGCCCGCCTGAGGGGGGGATAGCGGACCCGGGCTCCCGCCCACCGCGCTGGGGACGCGGTTGGATGCATGATTCACATACGCATGTTGCCGGAGGATTTCTGAAACGCGTCCGTGTCGAAATCCTGCCGGGAAGCCGGACCCGCGTCGCGTCGTCCGGGTGCTTCCAGGCGGCTTCCTTCCGCACCGCACTCTGCTATCCCTCTTGCTCCGGCGGACACCTCGAATATTCGGCATGAGCCTTCTGAGCGACATTTTCAGCCGTGTCGGCCGTACCATGACGGCCTATGCGGGCGACAAAGCCCTGATGCTCGCCGCCGTTTCGGCCGCGGCCAACGTCATCGTGGCCGATGGCGAGGTGGCCGGCGAGGAATTCGACGCCGCCTTGCACGGCCTGCGCGCCGATCCGGTTCTGGTGAAGGGCTACGACGCGTTGATGCTGGAGACGGAGCTGTACGAGGGCATCGCCCGGGCCCGCACCCGGCTCGGCCGCGCCGAGAATCTGCGCCACGTCTCGGCGATCGTCGAGCGGCCGGCGAGCCAGCGCGAGAACGTCTTCCTGATCGCCGCCGACGTGGCCGACCAGGATGGGATCAGCGGCATCGAGGCGAATGCCCTGGGCGAGATCGCCGTCGCCCTCCAGGTCGATGGCGAGGGTCTGCTGCGCGCCAATCCGGTGCGGCGTCCGCCGGTGTGACCGGGGCGCCTGGCATCACCGTTGCTCCCGGCCGGCGCGACACCCGATAAGGGCGTTCGATGATCTTGCCGCACAGCGTCGCGCCGTGAGAGGACCCGCCATGGCCGAAACCAATCCGAGCAAGACCCACAACCTGCGCGCGGACAGCGCACGGCTCTGGGCCACGATCCTGGAGACCGCCGCCTTCGGCGGCACCCCGGCCGGCGGCATCAACCGGCTGACCCTGTCAGCCGAGGACGGCCGGGTCCGCGACTGGTTCCGGGATGCCTGCGAGGCGGCCGGGCTCACGGTCACAGTCGACGCGCTCGGAACCCAATACGCCGTGCGGGCGGGCCGCGACATGAGCCGCCCGCCGATCGCCTTCGGCTCGCATCTCGACACCCAGCCCACCGGCGGCAAGTTCGACGGTGTGCTCGGCGTCCTGGCCGGGCTCGAAGTGATGCGCAGCCTGAACGATGCCGGCCTCGAGACCGAGGCGCCGCTGATGGTGGTCAACTGGACCAACGAGGAGGGCTCGCGCTTCGCCCCCGCCATGATGGCCTCGGCCGCCTATGCCGGCGACTTCACCACCGACGAGATCCTGGCCAAGCGTGACGCCGCCGGCATCACCGTGGCCGAGGCGCTCGACGCGATCGGCTATCGGGGTGCCGAAGACGTGGGCGCCCGCGCCATCGGCGCCTTCGTGGAACTGCATATCGAGCAGGGCCCGATCCTGGAGGCCGAGGGCAAGACCATCGGCGTCGTGGAAGGCGGCCAGGGGATCATGTGGTTCGACGGCCTGATCACCGGCTTCGAGAGCCATGCCGGCACGACCCCGATGCCGCGGCGCCGGGACGCCCTGCTGGCGCTCTCCGAATTCGCCCTGGCGGCGGAGCGGATCGCCCTGGCGCACGCGCCCTCCGCGGTGGCGACGATCGGCGAGGCCCAGATCCTGGCGCCGTCCCGCAACGTCGTGCCGGGCCGCGTCGCCTTCACGGTGGATGTGCGCGACCCGCGCTCGCCCGCCCTCGACGCCATAGAGGCGAGCCTGCGCGAGGCCGCCACCGAGATCGCCGAGCGCCGCCGGCTGGAGATCGCGCTCACCCGGATCTGGCGCAAGGAGCCCGTGCCCTTCGATCCGGCCATCGTGGCCGCGGTGGACGCGGCGGCCGAGAGCCTCGGCCATGCAAGGCGGCGGATCATCTCCGGGGCCGGGCACGATGCCTGCAACCTCGCCGCCAAGGTCCCGACCGCGATGATCTTCGTGCCGTGCAAGGACGGCGTGAGCCACAACGAATCGGAATCCGCCACCCCGGGCGATTGTGCGGCCGGCGCCGACGTCCTGCTGCAGACGGTGCTGCGGCTCGCCAACGCGCCGCGGATGGAACCGCCGGCGCGATGAACTTCGCCCCGCGCATTCAGGAGCGCCTCGACGCGCTGGCGGCGATCACGGCCGAGCCCGGCACGATCACCCGCCTCTACCTGACGCCCGAGCAGGCCAGGGCCGAGGCCCTGGTCGCGGGCTGGATGCGCGAGGCCGGGATGGCGGTGCGCCACGACGCTGTCGGCAACCTGATCGGCCGGATCGAGGGGCCCGAGCCCGGCGGTCCGGCCCTCGTCGTCGGATCGCATCTCGATACGGTCCGCAATGCCGGCCGCTACGACGGGCCGCTCGGCGTGATCACCGGGATCGCCTGCGTGGAGGCGCTGGCCCGCGACGGGATCCGCCTGCCGCACGCTTTGGAGGTGGTGGCCTTCGCCGACGAGGAGGGCGTGCGCTTCTCCGCGACCCTGATCGGCAGCCGCGCCTTCGCGGGCCGTCTCGACCCGGCTGTGCTCGATGTCGCCGACGCGGACGGGGTCACCCTCGCTGCGGCGATGCGGGATTACGGGCTCGATCCCGCGGCGATCGCGTCCGCGGCACGATCGCCCGATGCGGTTCTCGGCTATCTCGAGTTGCATATCGAGCAGGGGCCGATGCTCGAGAAGGCCGGCCTGCCGGTGGGCGTCGTGACCGCGATTTCCGGCGCCAGCCGCCTGGACTTCACCCTAACCGGCGAGGCCGGCCATGCCGGCACGGTCGCCATGAGCGAGCGGCGCGACGCTCTGGCCGGCGCCGCCGAATGCGTGCTCGCCGTCGAGGCACGCTGCCGGGGCGAGGCGCATCTGGTCGGGACCGTCGGCCGGATCCAGGCGCATCCCGGCGCGGTGAACACGATTCCCGGGGCGGTGCGCTTCTCCCTCGATCTGCGTGCCCCCGACGATGGCCAGCGTCTCGCCGCGCTCGCCGACATCACAGCGGCCGTCGCTGCAATCGCGGAACGTCGCCACCTCGATCTCGAGACGCGCCCGCTGCACGAGGCTGCGGCAATCCCGTGCGATCCCGGCCTGACGGATCTGGTCCGGGAGGCGATGGCCGCGGAGGACCTCCCCGTCCTCGCCCTGCCGAGCGGCGCCGGCCATGACGGCATGGCGGTGGCGGCGATCGCGCCGATCGCCATGATATTCGTGCGCTGCCGGGGCGGGATCAGCCACAACCCGGCGGAATTCGCGAGCCTGCCGGATATCGAGACCGGGGCGCGGGTGCTGTTCGGGGCGATCAAGGGGTTCGCCGCCGCGCGGCGCGGGGTCTGAACGCGATCATTGCGGCGCGATCTGTTCTTCGTCTTGAAGCCCTCTGCATGATGGTTGCTGCGCGAGGGGGCAGTAATGTTGCGCCATGGGCGAAGACGATCAAACAGCCTGGGACGACCGCAAGAACGAGCTCAATATTCGCCGGCATGGAATCGATTTTGCCGGCTTGCGGGAAATTTTCGACGGTCGGTTCGCGCTGACGCGGGAGGACACCCGGCGCGACTACGGCGAGAGACGTTTCAATACGCTTGTGGCCTTGAACGGCGTCGTTTTGAACGTCACGTTTACGCCGCGGAACGGCAAGCGACGGATCGTCTCCGCGCGAATCGCCAACCGCAGGGAGAGGCAGCTTTATCATGCCCACCGGGAAGAGAGCTGACGCCGTGTCGGATCGGACCGATTGGGATCGCCTCCGGTCGCTGCCGGAGGCGGAGATCGAACGGCTCGCATCCGAGGATCCGGACAATCCCGCGACTCGGGCGGACGCGGAATGGGCCCATGCGGTCGTCGGCCTGCCGCCGCTCGATGCGGATGCACCGGCGCGCCCGGCCAAGCGTGGGATCCACGCGCGTTTCGACAGCGATGTCGTGGCCTTCTTTCAAAGCGGAGGCCGCGGCTATCAGGACCGGATGAACGCGGTGTTGCGCCGTCACATGGAGGCGCAGCTCGGCAAGAAGGCTGGCCGCTGAGGCAGCATACGCCGCGCCAACGAGACTGCGCTGCGTACACGGGACGCCGGGTGCGACGGGTGTACGCCGCCCCAAAATCCCGTACAGACGCACCATGAGCGCGCGATCCTATCGCGACGCCAGGGGCCGGCCGCTGATCGCGGTGACGGGCATCGGCGTCGTCTCCTCCCTTGGGCAGGGCCAAGTCGACACCTGGGCGGCTATGAGTGCGGGCCGCTCCGGCATCCACGCCATCGGCCGGTTCTCCACGGAGGGCCTGCGGACGCGGATCGCCGGCACGGTGGATTTCCTCGATACCGAGCCGCTGGTCGCGCCGCTCCTGTCCGAGCGCTTCGCCGCGGAGGCCGCCGAGGAGGCGGTCGCGCAGGCCGGGATCGGCATGGCAGGCGATTTCCCGGGGGCGCTGTTCATCGCGGTGCCGCCGGTGGAGATGGAATGGCCGCAGCGCCAGGCGCTGGCCGAGGCGGCCGGCGGCGATGGCGACGTCGATTATGCCGGCCTGCTCCGGGGCGCCGCGACCCGGCGCTTCGACGCCTGGCACGACCTGTTCATTTTCGGCACCGTGGCCGACCGCATCGCCGACCGGTTCGGCACCAAGGGCTCGCCGATCTCGCTCTCCACCGCCTGCTCCTCGGGCGCCACTGCGATCCAGCTCGGCGTCGAGGCGATCCGCCGGGGCGAGACCGCGGCGGCACTCTGCATCGGCACCGACGGCTCGGTGAATCCGGAATCGCTGATCCGCTTCTCGCTGCTCTCGGCGCTCTCCACGCGCAACGATGCCCCCGAAGAGGCCTCCAAGCCGTTCTCGAAGGATCGGGACGGCTTCGTGATGGGCGAGGGCGCGGCCGCCCTGGTCTTGGAGGAGGCCGAGGCTGCCGTGGCGCGGGGCGCCAAGATCCTCGGCTACGTGCTCGGCTGCGGCGAGAAGGGCGACGGCTTCCACCGCACCCGCTCCAGTCCCGACGGGGCGCCGGTGATCGCGGCGATCCGGGCGAGCCTGGACGATGCCGGGCTCGGACCCGAAGGGATCGACACGGTCAACGCCCACGGCACCTCGACCCCCGAGAACGACAAGATGGAGGCGTTGGGGCTCGCCGCCGTATTCGGCGCGCGTGCACCATCCCTGCCGGTGACCTCCAACAAGTCCATGATCGGCCACACGCTGACGGCGGCCGGCGCCATCGAGGCGGCGGTGTCGCTGCTGACGATCCGGAACGGCCGCATCCCGCCGACCATCAACCACCGGGTGCCGGACCCGGCGATCGGCCTCGACGTGGTCGAGACCGCCCGGGACCTTCCGGTCCGCACCGTCCTGTCGAACTCCTTCGGGTTCGGCGGCCAGAACACCTGCCTGGTGTTCGGGGCGGAGCCGGCGTGAGCGCCGCCCGCCGCGTCCTCGTCACCGGCGGCGCCTCGGGCGTCGGCGCCGCGATCGTGCGCGCGCTGGCCGGTACGGGCCATGCGGTCGACTTCACCTACCGCGCCTCGGGGGAGGCCGCCGAGGCGCTGCTCGCCGAGCTGCGCGCCGCATATCCCGATCGCGCCTTCACCGGGCACGCTTTGGACCTCGCCGACAAGGTCGCCCTCGACGCGTTCTGCGCGGTGGCCGAGGATTCCGCCTATCACGGCCTCGTCCACAATGCCGGCCAGCCGAGCGACGCGCTCGCGGCGATGTTCGACCAGGACAGGGCCGAGACGGCCATGCAGGTCAACTTCTTCGCGTTGACCCGCCTGGCCAAGGCCCTGGTCCGCCCGATGACCCAGGCACGCACCGGCCGCATCATCGCGATCGGTTCCGTGGCGGCGCTCCGCGGCAATGCCGGCAACGCGGCCTACGCGGCGACCAAGGGCGCGCTGATCGCCTATTGCCGCACGCTCGCGGTCGAGACCGCCAAGCGCGGGGTCACGGTCAACGTCATCGCCCCGGGCTTCGTCGACACCGCCATGATGGCGCGCTACGCCGCCCACCGGGCCGGGATGGAGCGCCAGATTCCCGCAGGCCGGTTCGCCCAGCCCGAGGATGTCGCCGCCTTGGCCGCCTTCCTGATGGGCGACGCGGCCGCCTACATCACCGGCGCGGTCCTGCCCGTCGATGGCGGCCTCACCGCGATGATGGGCGTCCACCGCACCTGATTTTTTTGGGCGTATCGCGCCTCTTCGGAGCAGTCTCCAAACGTCCCGTACGGCAATGATAGATTCGGAACCTAGAATTCCCCTCGCACGCGCCATGCTCTAGCGACTTGCCGATGCGCGCCCGCCTCATCGTTCTTGCCGGATTCTGCTTCTCGGCTCCCCTCGTCCCGGGCGGCGCCCACGCCGAACCGGAAGCCTACCGGATCTCCGGCCTGCCCCCCGGCGAGCCCCTCTCGATCCGCGCCGAGCCGGACGCCGCGTCCGAGCAGGTCGGCGAGATCCGCACCCGCGCCCTGGTCTTCGGCTGCACCAACGACACGCCGAGCCGGACCACCTGGTGCCGGGTCAAGGCCGGCCGCGCCGTCGGCTGGGCGCGGCGGCGCTACCTGGCGCCGGATTAGTGCGTGTTGATCCCCCGGGCGGTGCTGGCTACCTCTCATCCGGAGGTGCTGCGATGGCGACCATGATCCTGCGCGACGAGGTGCTTCGGGCGCGCCATATCGAGGGCGATCCTGATCTGGCCCGGGCGATCCGCACCCTGTCGCCCGATCAGCCGATCGTCCTGCGGATCGAGGGGCAGCCCATGCGGTTCCGGAAAGTGCCGGACCGGGCAACCGGACAGCCGACCGACGCCATCGGCCCGGACGAAGCGGACGCCGCCGCCTGGCGGGAGTTGCAGACGCGCCGGGGCGCGACGATCACCGTCGAGCCCGAAGCGCCCCGAACCGATTTCTACCTGCTGTCTCTGAGTGCCACGCTGACCGAATGGAACAGTCCCGAAGACGCGGCCGCCTACGATGGACTTTGAGCGCTACGATGTCCTGACGGCGCTCTTCCCCTTCGTCGACGTGCCGGTTCGCAAGCCCCGACCGGTTGTGGTGCTGTCGACCAACCCTTTCAACGGCACGCACGGACACGTCGTCACCGCCATGATAACCACGGGCGCCGACAGTCACTGGCCGAGCGATGTCCCGATCGTCGATCTCGCCGCCGCAGGCCTCCGGCACGGCTCGGTCATTCGGTGTAAGCTGTTCACCCTGCCGAACGGCCAGATCAGTCGCCGGATCGGGCATCTCGGCGAACCGGATCGCACCCGCCTGGCGCTCCAAATGGACGCGATCCTGGGTGCGTCCTACCGCGCCGAACCCTAATCACTGGTGCGGCTTCCCGAGGCCGCCGAGGACGACACGATCACGATGCAAGCCCTGCAACTATTCGGCGACCGCGACCTGCGCCTCACCGAGGTCGAGGCCCCCGCCGCACCGGGGCCGGGCGAGGTGCGGATCCGCATCCGCGCGGTCGGCCTGAACTTCATCGACGTCTGGGGCTTTCGCGGCATGGCCTTCGCCAAGCGCAAGATGCCGCTCATCGTCGGCGCCGAGGCGGCGGGCGTGGTCGAGTCGGTCGGCCCCGACGTCACCGTGCTGGCCCCCGGCGACCGGGTCGTGCCCTACGGCGCCATGACCTGCGGGCAGTGCCGCGCCTGCCGCGAGGGCCGCGACAACCTCTGCGAGGACGTGTCCGGCGTGATGGGCTTCCACATCGACGGCTTCGCCCGCGAGCTGGTGACCATGCCGGCCCGCCTCGCCGTGAAGGTGCCGGACGGGGTCAGCGACACCGACGCGGCCTGCGCGGGCATCGCCTTCGGCACTGTCCAGCACATGCTGTTCGACAATGCCCGGCTGGAGCCCGGCGAGAGCGTGCTGGTCCATGCCGGCGGGTCCGGCATCGGCACCGCGGCGATCCGCATGGCCAAGGCGATCGGCTGCACGGTCTACACGACGGTCGGCGACGACGAGAAGGGCCGCAAGGCGGCGGAGCTCGGCGCCGACCACGTCATCAACTACCGGACCGAACGGTTCGAGGGCGAGGTCCGGCGGCTGACCAAGCGCAAGGGCGTCGACGTGGTGTTCGAGCATGTCGGCGCCGATACCTGGAACGGCTCGCTGCTCTGCCTGAAGCGCGGCGGCCGGCTGGTGACCTGCGGCTCCACCTCCGGCGTCTCGGCCACCATGAACCTGATGCAGCTGTTCCAGCAGCAATACCGCATCACCGGCTCGTTCGGCTGTTCGCTGGCGAATATTGCCCAGGCGCTCGACAAGATGGCCCTGGGTATCCGTCCGGTCGTTGACACGGTCTACCCGCTCGGCGACTTCGCGCAGGGGCTCGAACGCCTCGAATCCCGCAAGGTCTTCGGGAAGATCCTCGTCAGCCTCTGAAACGTATCGCACGGCGCGGAAGATGGGTTAAGCTTCGCTTTATACGCGAACTGCCGGGCCTGCCCGCATCGTGCCCGGGAATCCAACGTGCTGCGCCTCGCCCTCATCCTTCGACGGTCTTTCCCGCGGCTCGCGGGTTTCGCCATGATCCCGCTGATCCGCGGCCTGGTCTGGCTGGCGCGCGCGCTCGGGCCGGATCGCGCCACCGCGTTCGGCGCCGCGCTGCTGCGCACGGTCGGGCCGCTGCTGCCGGCGCATCGCACCGCGATGGCGAACCTGCGCGGCGCCTTCCCCGACATGCCGGAGGCGGAACGGAAGCGGATCGCCCTAGAGGCCTGGGACAATCTCGGGCGGACGGGGGCCGAATACGCCCATCTCGACGCGCTGTTCGATTTCGACCCCGACTCGACGGAGCCGATGCGCACCGAGGTCGCCGGGATCGAGCACTTCGCCACCCTGCGCGATGACGGCCAGCCGGGGCTGATCTTCTCGGCGCATCTCGCGAACTGGGAGCTTCCGGCGATCTGCGCGGCCAAGTTCGGCCTGGACGCGACCGCGGTGTTCCGGCCGCCGAACAATCCGGCCGCCGCCCGGCTCGTCCAGGAGGTCCGCCGTCGCTCCATGGGCGGCCTCGCCGCCTCCACGCCCGGGGCCGTCTTCGCCATGCGCGACGTGGTCGAGAATGGCGGCCATCTCGGCCAGCTGATCGACCAGCATTTCACCCGCGGCGTGGTGGTCGACTTCATGGGCCGGCCGTGCCTCGCCAACCCGCTGCTCGCCAAGCTCGCCCGGCACTACGATTGCCCGGTCCACGGCGTCCGCGTCGTCCGCCTGCCGAAGGGGCGCTTCCGGCTGGAGCTGACGCCGCCCCTGGATCTGCCGCGGAACGCCGACGGGGTGATCGATGTCGCCGGCGCCATGCAGGCGATGACCGCGGTGGTGGAAGGCTGGGTGCACGAGAATCCGGGCCAATGGCTCTGGATGCACCGCCGCTGGCGCCCGGACATGTTGCCTAAGACGAGAAAACAGCCCAATCAACCGCAACCGATAGTAGAACCTTCTCAAGCCAACGTGATTTCCCAGACAGCTTCCCAGACGCTCTGATGGCCTGATGACGCATCGGCACCGCGCCCGTATCTGGATCGGCGAAAGCCGCGCGCTGTGCGTGGCCGCGCTGCTCTGCGCCGTCTCGGCCGCAGCCGAGGCGCGGGCGGAGCCGGTCCGCGCCGTGGTGGAGCTGTTCACCAGCCAGGGCTGCGGTGCCTGCCGGGGTGCCGACCCGATCATCCGCGACCTCGCCCGCCAGCCGGGCGTGGTCGCCCTGACGCTGCCGGTGACCTACTGGGACTATCTCGGCTGGAAGGATACCCTGGCCTTGCGGCCGCTGACCGAGCGCCAGCGCGCCTATGCGCGGGCTCGCGGAGCCCGGCAGGTCTTTACCCCGCAGGTCGTGGTCGATGGCGGCGGCTTCGCTGTGGGGTCGGACCGTCCGGCTCTCGAGCGGCTGATGCGGGAGGCCACGCAGCGCGGCGGATTGCCGATCCCGGTCCGCGGCGAGATCAAGGGCGACCGGATCGCCGTTGAGGTCGGGGCCGCGCCGGAGGCCAGGCCCGACACGCGCGGCGATGTCTGGCTGGTGCCGGTGCTGCGCAGCCGGGCCATCGCGATCCAGGCCGGCGAGAATGGCGGCCGGACCGCGACCTACGTCAATGTCGTGCGCGGCATCCAGCGCCTCGGCAGCTGGACCGGCCAGCCGACGCGCTTCGACGTGCCCTGCACCCTCGCCGAGATCGCCGAGGCCGACAGCTGGGTGATCCTGGTCCAGGGCGCCGCGGAGGGCAGGCCCGGCCGCATCCTCGGCGCCGCCAAGGGGCCGGGCCTGTAGGGTCCCGTGCCCTAATCCAGCGTGATCGGGTTCAGGGGCCGACGGCCCTCCCGGCGGCGGCGTTCGTCCGACGCCCGCGCCAAGTCGCCGAGTTTCGCGTCGAGGCGCTCGGACGAGCGGCCGACCAGCCCGATCAGCGCGTCGAGCCCGCGGCTCAGCAGCGCGACGCTCCCGGTGACGCCCGCAACGAGCACGCGGTCCGCGACGCGACCGATCCAGTGAAAAATCCGCATGGTCCGTGTGTAGCCTTCGAGATATGTGCGATGCCGGATGCATCCTGTTCCGTCCGCAGATAGCGCGGACCGGTCGGTGCGCTCTGCGACCGAACGCGGCATCGAACCGCCCGGGCGGCCGGGTCGTTGCCTGCGTGAGGCCGTCCGCCGAACCGCGTGGGCGCCCATCACTGAGTGTCGGCCATGCGGCGACGCCATCTGCTCTCCGGGATGCTCGCCGCCCTGTCCCTGGCCGGACGGCGCGCCGCCGCCGCGGAGACCGGTGTCGACGTCCTTCTCGTGCTGGCGGTCGACGTCTCGCTCAGCATCAGCGCGGAGCGCTTCGCCCTAGAGCGGCGGGGCTATGCGGAAGCCTTCAGCGATCCGCGCGTCCTGCGGGCGATCGCCGAGGGCAAGCGCGGACGCATCGCGGTGGCGCTGTTCGACTGGGCGGGCCCCGGGGAGCAGCAGGTCGCGGTCGATTGGATGGTCATCGCCACGGCTGCGGATGCCGCGGCCTTCGCGGGTCGCCTCGCCGCGGTGCCGCGCCCCTTCTACGGCCGGACCGCCATCGGCTCGGCGATCGGCTTCGCCGCCATGCTGCTGGACCGCTCGCCCTACGCCGCCGAGCGAATGGTCATCGACATCTCCGGCGACGGCACCGGCAATGCGGGCCGCTCCATTGCGGAGGCCCGGGATTCGGCCGTGGCGTCGGGCATCACCATCAACGGCATCGTGATCGTCACCGACCCCGCCGGGATGCCGGGCTACCTGCGGGAGCATACCAATCCCCCGAACGGCCTCGCCGCCTATTACCGGGAGACCGTGATCGGCGGCGAGGGCGCCTTCGTCATGACGGCCGAGGGGTTCGAGGCCTTCGGCCGGGCCCTGATCGCCAAGCTGGTGCGCGAGATCTCCTGACACCCGACGACATCCGGGCTCCCGCGTCACCCGCGCTGCTCGCGCCGTCCCTGCCGGGGCGTTAGGTTTCCAGCGCACGCACCCGGCGAGGCGCGGCCCAGGGAGGAACCACGATGCCGATCACGGTCGACAGGCTGTCCGCCTATCCCGTCATCACCCTGCGGCCGGACGACGGCGTGGCGGTCGCCCGGACGGCGATCGAGCCGGGCACGCCGGTGGCTCCGGGCATCACAGCCGCCGAGCGGATCCTGCCGGGTCACAAGGTTGCGGTCCGGTCGCATCGCTCCGGCGAGGCGGTCACCAAGTACGGGCAGATCATCGGCTTCGCCAAGGACGACATCGCCGCCGGCCGGCATGTCCATGTCCACAATCTCGGCATGGGCGAGTTCGCCCGCGACTACGCCTTCGGGGTCGATGCCCGCCCGACCCGGCTGGTCACGCCGCCGGCGACCTTCCAGGGCATCCGCCGGCCCGACGGGCGCGTCGCGACGCGCAACTATGTCGGCATCCTGACCTCGGTGAATTGCAGCGCCCATGTCGCCGACCTGATCGCCGACGCGTTCCGGCGCCACCCGATCCTCGGCCTCGATCCGCTGGCCCCCTATCCGCATGTCGACGGCGTGGTGGCGCTGACCCACAAGACCGGCTGCGGCATGGCGATGGGCGAGCCGCTGAAGCTCCTGCGCCGGACGCTCGCGGGCTATGCCCGGCACGTCAATTTCTCGCACATCGTGATGATCGGGCTCGGCTGCGAGGTGAACCAGATCGGCGCCTTCCTGGAGGAGCAGGGCCTCGGCGACCGGATCCGCAGCATGAACATCCAGACGCTCGGCGGCACCCGCAAGACCGTGGAGGCCGGCATCGCATTCGTCACCGGCATCCTGGCCGAGGCCAACGTGGTCCGCCGGGAGCCCGTGCCGGCGAGCGAGCTGATCGTCGCGCTGCAATGCGGCGGCTCGGACGGCTATTCCGGCGTCTCGGCCAACCCGGCGCTGGGGATCGCCAGCGACCGCGTGGTCGAGAACGGCGGCACCGTGATCCTGTCGGAGACCACCGAGACCTACGGGGCCGAGCATCTGTTCACCCGGCGGGCCGTCAGCCCCCGTGTCGGTCAGAAGCTCGTCGACCTCATGCGCTGGTGGGAGGAGTATACCCGCCGCGAGGGCTCGGAGATCGACGCCAACCCGTCGCCGGGCAACAAGGCCGGCGGCCTGACCACGATCCTCGAGAAGTCGCTCGGTGCCATGGCCAAGGCCGGCAGCACCAACCTGGTCGACGTGGTGCGCTACGCCGATCCGGTGACCGCCAAGGGCTTCGTGTTCATGGACACCCCCGGCTACGACCCGGTCTCGGCCACGGGGCAGGTGGCCGGCGGGGCCAACCTCGTGTGCTTCACCACCGGGCGCGGCAGTGTCTTCGGCTGCAAGCCGTCGCCGTCGATCAAGATTGCCACCAACTCGGCGATGTACCGGCGGCTCGAAGAGGACATGGACGTCAATTGCGGCACGATCCTCGACGGCGAAGAAAGCGTCGAGGAGGCCGGCCAGCGGATCTTCGAGCTGATCCTGCGGGTGGCGAGCGGCGAGCGCACCAAAAGCGAGCAGTTCGATTTCGGCGCGTCGGAATTCGCGCCCTGGCAGCTCGGCGCGACGGTGTGAGGCGCATTTGGGTCCGAGCCGGGTGATCGCGCCGCGGGGTCGATAGGCCGAGCCGCCCGCTTCCTTGCGCCGAACCGGGTCGCGAATGCGGCGCCTCGGTGTCCTAGCTCACCGTGATCGGCTTGCCGCCGGTGCGCACATATCCGAACTATCGCGGTGGCGCGAAGACGTTCCTTCGTCGGCCCGGCGTCTTTGCGCGTCCGGTTGATATATCATCCGGTTGAGGCGTCGTTTGAATGTGGTGAAGACTGTCGGAAGTCTTGGACCTACAGTGCGCTTGTTTCAACCGATCGCTGCGATCTGAATGAGTCCGACATCGGACGACATTTTGCCGACGATCTGTTCCGATCCGGAGAGCCTTGATGCCGCGCTTGGAGATCACCGGCACCCAACGCCACTACTGCGCTGTCGCGGCCGTCGAACAGGATGGTGCCTGGCGGCTGTTCAAGCCCTTCCGCGAGGGGAGGATCAGGGCGGCGGCCTTCGTGGGCGCGGATCGGCTCGTCTGCCTGGGCAAGACCGGGGAACTCTGCCTGATCGACTGGCGCCTAGGCGTGGAACGCGCACGCGGGTCCATTCCGGAACGTTATGCCACGATCGCAGGAATATTCGTTGCGCGTAATGCCGAGTTGATCGTCGTCCACGGGGATAAACGGCCGTTTGATCCGGAAGAATACTGTCATTCCATTGCGGTGCTGCGGGCCGACACGCTCGAGACGATCCTGCAGGGCGAAGGCCTGCTCTGGTCGGGCAATGGTTCGGTCGCGCGGCTCGTCGAGGATCTTGTCATCCCACGCAAGCCAGGCGCGCCGGTCAACATCACCATCCATTCCGACCTGTTCGAGGTCCCGGGGGGTGGCGTGGCGTTCATTGGCGACCGGTGCGATCCCGATAAGACCGGCTATGGGCTGTGCCACCTGAACCCCGTCGACGGGTCGGTGCAGTACACGCCGCTGCCGCATGAGCCGCGATGGTGGTGGCTCAGCCCCAGCGGCCGCCTTGCCGTCACGCTGACGGCCGGCGCGCCGGCGCCGTCCGGCGAAAGCCCGGCACATCGGGTGGAGGCTGGTGGCGGACGAGCGATCGAGCTCTGGACCACGGTGCCCCCTCAACTCCGGAAGACGCTCCTCAGGTTGGCCGTGCCGGAGCGCGACCTGCGCATCACCGCGATGGTCTGGGAGCCGGACGAGACGGCCGTCTGGGTGCAGTCGATTCGCTACAGCGCCGAGAGAACGGCGCCCGGCACCCCGTGGCAGAAGCGCGATGAGCAGCACGAGTTCCAGCGCATCGGTCTGGACGGGGCGCATTCGCCGGTCTTCCATTTCGAACGCTTCGACGGGTCACGGTTCACCGGGCCGGCCTATCTCCATTTCAAGAGCCCCGACATCCTCGACGTGAGCCCGGATCAGCCGATCGCCATCAGGGCCGGTTGGGTCGGCGGCGCGGTCTTCATCCCGCGCGCGTGGTGTGCGGAGGATCAATCGGCGCGGCGCATCTCGGAGGACGAGGACGGGTTCCAGCCGACAGCCTGGGCCGGGCCGAAATCCTCGGCGATTCAGCGGTTCCTGGCGAAGGCCTGTCCGCGGCCGGTGGTGGTTGTGGCCGCGTTCGAACAGGCCGCCATCGCCGACGCATTGCAGCGACTCGCGCTGATGATCCGCACAGGCCTGGCCGACCTGCTGCAGGACGATGTCTTGGATCTGGCGTTCAAGGTCGGCGGGCGGACGATGACCGAGACGGCGTTCTTCGCCCGCCTCGCCCGGGAGCGCATCGCGGTCGTCCCGGAGCTGCGTACGCTGCTGACGACCTATCTGGACGTCCAGCCCGAGATCGTCGCCGCCAAGAAGCTCTATCGCCAGATCTGGGGGCCGAAGGAGAATCAGGGCGCGCTCGCCCCGGCGATGCAGGCACTGCTCCATCTCGATCCGGGGGCGCACGACGTGTTCCGCCGCTATCTCGACCGGCGCGACGGCGAGCACGAGACCCACAGCCGCGACGTGATCCTGGAGACCTACATCGCCGAGACCGGCTGGCGCGATGCCGCCATGATCCGCTTCGGCATCTACGCCGCGATGATCCAGTACCGGGACGGCGCGATCATCCTCGGCGGCCATCTCGACACGTCCGGCCTGGTGGGTGCCGCGGAAGCGCTGCTGTCCCCCGACGCCTTCGCCGAGGCGATCCTCGACGAGCTCGACCGGTTCATGGAACTGCCGGACTTCGATCCCCCGGTCCCGAAGGCTGAGCTGTATGAGGGGCTCACGGACGGCCTCCGGATGTCGCCCTACGGCCAACGTGTCCGCGCGGCCCTCGCGGCGCGGCGCCCGTTCGCGTCGCGCTAGATCACGGTCCGCCGCTCAGAGGTCGGTCCGAACGACGTTCGGGAAGCCCAGGATGAAATCCGGGCCGAAGGCGGTGACCGGCGTGTGGAACCCCGGGGGGACCGCGCCGGACGCCACGCGCCGCGCGGATTCCAGGGCGGTCAGGACCGTCAGCGTGTAGCCCTCCGGGGTTTCCATGCGGCTCGCCGCCCGATTGCCAGACCCGTCCCAGGCCTCGGCCAGGAAGGTGCTCCGCGCCCTGGCCCGCGCGCTTTCCGAAGGCCCCGGCGGCAGCCGGTCGATGCCGCGGTTGATCAGGCGCTGCGCCGTCCCGCTGGCGATGAGTCGGCGCAGCCCGGACGGCAGGCCCGCGGCCGCCGCCATGGCGGGGAAGGCCTCAAAATAGACCGCGATGTTGGGGACCCTGGTCGAGTACCACGCACTCGACACATCGCCCCAGCCGAGCCCCACGGTGCGCCGGGCGCCATGGCCGAAATCGGCGCTGCCGCGGGGCGGGCTCGGCAATTCGATGATGCGGCCGTCCCGGCGCACCCGCGTCCCCCAGGCGATGCCCTCGACCATGGTGCGGGCGGTCCCGCGGCTGAAGCCGCCGAAGCCGCCGATCGAGATGCGGAGATGCGTGGCGCTCGGTAGCCGCTTCGCCACATGGGCGGCGAGGCAGTCGCTCGGCACCACGTCGAAGCCGGCGGCCGGGAGCAGGACGATGCCCGCGGCCTTCGCCTCCGCATCCCGGGCGGCGAGCGATTCGAGCACGTCGATCTCGCCGGTGATGTCGAGGTAATGCGTCCCGGCGGCGAGGCACGCCTCGGCCATCGGCCGGGCCGTCTTGGAGAACGGCCCGGCCGCGTGGATCACCGCGCCGATCCCGGCGAGCGCCTCCCGCAGCCGGCCCGGATCGTCGAGGGGCGCGGCGCGCCAGCCGAGCCCCAGCCGGGCGGCGAACGGCCGGAGCTTGTCGGGGTCGCGCCCGGCCAGGACCGGACGCAGGCCCTGCGCGGCGGCGTGTTCGGCGAGCAGCGTGCCGGTATAGCCCGTGGCGCCGTAGATCAGGATCTCGGTCATGGGCGCCTCTGTACCATGGTGGGCGCTCGCGACGGCAAGGGCTGTCCGCGGCACGCGGTCGATGCGGCAAAGCTGGTCAGATGTTCGGCAGCCCGGTTTCCGATGCGGATAGTCGTTCGGAAGTCGAGTCCGGACAAAATGCGGTCCTGCCCGCCGCGCCGGCATGAACCGGGCAATGTTCGTCCCGGAACCGATCCGGCGCAACCGATCCGGTGTGCGCGCGAAGACATGGCGATCTCCACCGATCCGTTAGATCGGCATCAGGACGGCGGGTTGAGCACCGCGAGATCGTTCCGTATTCGGGGGCGGACCCGCGTTCGGTGGTCCGACTCGTTGTGAACCAGCGGCGCAGGGTGCTTGGGAGCGATCGATGAAGGTACGTCTTCGGCTTGCGGCATTCGCGGCTTTGCTCGTCGCCGCCAGTGTTCCCGCGGCCGCCGCCGACCGGATCGTGCAACTGAAGCCGGGCAACGCCGGCCCGGATATCGACGCCCTGCCGCAGATCGTCGACCCGGTCGACGAGGCCGAGCGCAAGATCAACGCCGCGGTGAAGCGCATTGACGCCCATGTCCGCAAGGCCGCGCAAACCTGCAAGCAAGAGGGCGGCAAGTACGCCTCCTGGGACCGGAGTGTCCAGACGCCGATGCGCGGTCCCCGGTTTCTGAGCTACGTCATCAACGACAGCTGGTCCTGCGGCGGTCCGCATCCGAACAACAGCACGACGGCGATCGTCTACGACCTTACCACGGGCGCGCCGGTGGATTGGACGACCCTGCTGCCGCCCGCCCTGACCGGCAAGGTCGCGCTCGAGGCCCAGGCCGACGGGACCAGGATGGTGGCCCTGTCGTCCAAGCGGCTGCACAATCTCTACCTGCAGGCCTACCGGCCCAAGACCGGCAAGAGCGCGGAGGATGCGGACGACAAGGAATGCCGGGAGGCGGTGACCGAGACCTTCTCGGGCGAACCGCCGGCCATGACGGTATGGCCCGACGCCGAGACGGGCGGCCTCGCCGTCGCGTTCGATCTGGTCCACGCGGTCCAGGCCTGCGCCGATACCGTGGTGATCCCGACGTCGACCCTGCGTCGCGAAGGCGTCCAGGCTCTGCTCACCGACGCGATCGACGCCGCGCACGCGAAGCGCCCGTAAGGCACGCTGCGGAAAATCGGCGGCCCGGCGCCGGATGCGACGTCGGATCCGGCCGACAAGGCCTGAACAAGAGCGGCGGACGATGTAGCCTGAGACGACGGTGTGAATCGTCGCGCAATTCCGAGAGACGCATCATGTCCGGATCCGGCCGTCCCGAGCGATCCGCCGACGCGGAGGGGCACCCGTTCACGGCCCTCGCGGCCGAGGTCGTGCCCCTGTCGCCCCTGCGGGCCGCGATGGTCGCGGCCTGCCGGCGGCCCGAGCCGGATTGCGTCGCACCGCTGCTCGATCACGCACGCCTGCCGCCCGAGGCCGCCGGGCGCGTCGCCGACACCGCGCGACATCTGGTCGAGGCCCTGCGCCGCCAGACCCGACACGGCGGTGTCGAGGGGCTGATCCACGAATACGCCCTGTCGAGCCAGGAGGGCGTCGCCCTGATGTGCCTGGCCGAGGCGCTGCTGCGCATCCCCGACGCCGCCACCCGCGACGCGCTGATCCGGGACAAGATCGCGGGCGGCGACTGGGCCGCCCATCTCGGCCACAGCCCGTCGCCCTTCGTGAACGCGGCGACCTGGGGCCTGCTGGTCACCGGCCGGCTCGCGGCGACGCGCAGCGAGACCGGCCTGTCGGCAGCGCTCACCCGGCTGATCGGGCGCGGGGGCGAGCCGCTGATCCGCAAGGCGGTCGACCTCGCCATGCGGCTGATGGGCGAGCAATTTGTCACCGGGCGCGACATCGCCGAGGCCCTGCGCAACGCCAAGCGCATGGAGGCGAAGGGCTTCACCTACTCCTACGACATGCTCGGCGAGGCCGCCCTCACGGCCGAGGACGCGGCGCGCTACCTGCGCTCCTACGAGGACGCGATCCGGGCGATCGGAGAGGCCTCGGCCGGGCGCGGAATCTTTTTGGGGCCGGGCATCTCGATCAAGCTCTCGGCGCTCCATCCCCGCTACACCCGCTCCCAGCGCGGGCGGGTGATGGCCGAGCTGGCACCCCGGGTCCGGGCCCTCGCGCGCCTCGCCCGGCGCTACGACATCGGCCTCAACATCGACGCCGAGGAGGCGGACCGGCTCGACCTGTCCCTCGACATCCTCGAAACCCTGGCCTTCGACCCGGATCTCGCCGGCTGGGACGGGCTCGGCTTCGTCGTCCAGGCCTACGGCAAGCGCTGCCCGTTCGCGATCGACGTGCTCATCGACCTCGCCCGCCGCAGCCGGCGCCGGCTGATGGTCCGCCTAGTGAAGGGGGCCTACTGGGACAGCGAGATCAAGCGCGCCCAGGTGGACGGGCTCGCGGATTTTCCGGTCTTCACCCGCAAGCTGCACACCGACGTGTCCTACCTCGCCTGCGCGCGCAAACTGCTCGCGGCGCCGGACGCGGTCTTCCCCCAATTCGCCACCCACAACGCCCAGACGCTGGCCAGCATCGTCGAGATGGCCGGGCCGGATTTTTCCATCGGGCGGTACGAGTTCCAGTGCCTGCACGGGATGGGCGAGCCGCTCTACGAGGCGGTCGTCGGGCCGGACAGGCTCGACCGGCCCTGCCGGATCTACGCGCCGGTCGGCACGCATGAGACCCTGCTGGCCTATCTGGTTCGCCGGCTGCTGGAGAACGGCGCCAACTCCTCCTTCGTGAACCGGGTCGGCGACGCTGCCGTGCCGGTCGAGGACTTGATCGCCGACCCGGTGGCGGCGGTCGCAGCGATGCCGATCCCGGGCGCGCCGCACGAGCGCATCACGCTGCCCCGCGACCTCTACGGCCCGAGCCGCGCCAATTCCGCGGGCCTCGACCTCGCCGACGAGGCGGTCCTGGCGCATCTCGCCGAAAACCTGGCTGGAAGCGGCCGGACGGAGTGGCGGGCGGTGCCCTCCGGGATCGACCCGGCGTCGGCGGATATGCCGGTGTGCAACCCGGCCGACCACCGGGACATCATCGGCGCAGTCCTGGCCGCGTCGCCCGCCGCGATCGAGGCCGCGCTTGCCCGAGCGGACGCATCCGCCGAAGCCTGGGCCGCGACGGCGCCGAAGATCCGCGCCGCCCGCCTGCGCGAAGCGGCCGACACCCTGGAAGCCCGGATGCCGGTGCTGATCGGCCTGATCCTGCGCGAGGCCGGAAAGTCCTTCGCCAACGCCGTGGCGGAGATCCGCGAGGCGGTGGATTTCCTGCGCTACTACGCGGCCGAGGCCGAGCGGACGCTCGACGGCACGCATAGGCCCCTCGGCCCGGTGGTCTGCATCGCGCCCTGGAATTTCCCCCTGGCGATCTTCGTCGGACAGGTCGCGGCCGCTTTGGCCGCCGGCAACCCGGTCCTGGCCAAGCCCGCCGCGGAGACGCCGCTGATCGCTGCCGAGGCGATCCGGGTCCTGCACGCGGCCGGCGTGCCGGAGGCTGCGCTGCAGTTTCTGCCCGGACCCGGCGAGGTCGGCGCGGCGCTCATCGGCGATGCGCGGGTGCAGGGAGTGATGTTCACCGGCTCGACCGCGGTGGCCAAGACGATCCAGCGTCGCCTCGCCGAGCGCCTGACCCGGGACGGCGAGCCGGTCCCGCTCGTCGCCGAGACCGGCGGCCAGAACGCCATGGTGGTCGATTCCTCCGCGCTCGCCGAGCAGGTGGTCGCCGACGTGATCGCCTCGGCCTTCGATTCCGCCGGCCAGCGCTGCTCGGCCCTGCGCGTCCTGTGCCTGCAGGAGGAGATCGCCGACCGCACCCTCACGATGCTGAAGAGTGCCATGCGCGAGCTGGTTCTGGGCGATCCGCGCCGGCTCGCGGTTGATGTCGGCCCGGTCATCACCCGGGCGGCGGCCGAGCGCATCGACGGGCATGTGGCGACGATGCGCGCGCGCGGCTTTCCGGTCCATCAGGTCCCGCTGCCGGCCGAGGCGGCGCATGGGACCTTCGTGCCGCCGACGCTCGTCGAGATCGTCCGCGTCGCCGATGTGGAGCGCGAGGTGTTCGGGCCGGTCCTGCACGTCCTGCGCTACGCCCGCGCCGACCTGGACCGGCTGCTCACCGAGATCGATGCCACCGGCTACGGCCTGACCTTCGGCCTCCATACCCGCATCGACGAGACCGTGGCCCGGGTGCTCGGGCGCATCGGGGCCGGCAACCGCTACGTGAACCGCAACGTTATCGGTGCCGTGGTCGGGGTACAGCCCTTCGGCGGGTCCGGCCTGTCCGGCACCGGGCCGAAGGCCGGCGGCCCGCTCTATCTCGGCCGCCTGCTGAAGCGCCCCCCGGCTGCCGCCCTCGCCAAGCTCACGGGCGACGAAGGCTTGAGCCGGCGCTACGGCGATTGGCTGTGCGCCCGGGGTCACGGCCCGCTGGCGGAACGGCTCGCCGCCGAAGGCTGTCCGCACGGCGCCGAGGTCGAGCTGGCCGGACCGGTGGGCGAGCGCAACCTCTACGCCCTGCATCCCCGCGGGCGGGTCGCCGCCGTCGCGGAAACCGAAACCGGGCTGCTGGCCCAGCTCGGCGCGATCCTGGCGACCGGCAACCGGGCGGTGGTGATCGGCTCCAGCCACGCCGACGATCTGCTGCGCGCCCTGCCGGAGGATTGCGCGGCCCGGATCGAGCGGGCACCCGACCTCGACCGGGCCGGCGCCGTGCAGGCGGTGCTGTACGAGGGCGATGCGCCGGGCCTGCGCGCGCTGAACCGCGCCCTCGCCGAACGACCGGGGCCGATCATCCAGGTCCAGGGCCGAACGCCGGAGGCGCTGGCGGCGGGCGACCTCTACGCGCTGCCCGGCCTCATCGAGGAGCGTTCGACCGCGATCAACACCGCGGCCGCGGGCGGCAATGCCAGCCTGATGGCGATCGGCTAGGGCATCGGCCCGCGAGGTGGTCGCCGGCTTTCGGACGACGATGCGTCGAGCCCGTCACGCCGATCGGCGCAGGTTCCAGAACAGCGGCAGGCCGGTGAGCACGCCCTCCAGGTCGCGCCGGTAGGCGGTGGGCTGGAAGTATTGGCAGCAGGGGATGTAGGCGCCGACCTCGAGCGCCCGGGACTGGATCTTGGCCGCCAGCGCCTTCTGCCCGTCGAGGTCCGGGGCCGCGAACCAGGCTCCGCGCAGCTCCTCCAGCGGCGCGTCGGTGAGCCAGCTCGGGACGCCGGCGCGGCCGTTGCCGCGGGCCGCGAGGTGATAGGCCGGCGAGATCATGTCGAGGCCGCCGGAGAAGATGCCGAACATCGACCAGCCGCCCTGGTCGAGCGGCTTCGCGTTGAGGATCCGCTGGTTCACCGTGCCCCAATCGGTGGCGACCACGTCGAGATTCATGCCGAGCTTGCGGCAGAGATCGGCCATCACCTCGCAGACCGCGTTGATCCGCGGCACGTCGGTGCCGGCGAGCAGCACGACCTTCTCGCCGTTGTAGCCGGCGGCCGCGAGGGCCTTCTTGGCGGCGGCGAGGTCGCGTTTGCCGGAGAGTACCTCCATCCCCGCGTCGGAGGCCATCGGGCCGCCGGCGGTGAAGATGCCGACCGGGCCGCGCCGGATCGCGGGATCGCTGCCGGCCACCGCATCCATCATCTCGGTCTGGTCCACGGCCGACAGCAGCGCGCGACAGATCTTCGGGTTGTCGAAGGGCGGCAGGGTGTGGTTGAGCCGGATCTGGCCGATCAGCCCGGTCGTTTCGACGAGCTCGACGCGCACGTCCCGCTGGCGCAGCAGGTCGGGCACGAGATCCACCAGGGGCTGCTCCCACCAGTCGATCTCGCCGGAGCGCAAGGCCCCCGCGGCGGTGGCGCCGTCGGGAATCGTGCGCCACTCGACCCGGTCGAAATGAGCGATCCGCGGCCCGGCGGTGAAGCTCGGCATGCCGTCCTGGCGCGGCCGGTAATCCTCGAACTTGCGGTAGACGTTGAGCGAGCCGGGCACGCGCTCGGCCGCGACGTAGCGATAGGGCCCGCTGCCGATCATTTCCGGCACGGCCTGGGTCGCGGGCGTCGCGCTCAGCCGCTCGGGCATGATCACCGGCAGATAGGAGGTCGGCTTCGCCAGGGCGTCCGGCAGCAGCGGGAACAGCCGCTTCAGGCGGAACTGCACCAGGGTGTCGGACGGCGCGGACAGCTCGTCGACCGTCGCGAACAGGGCGCCGCCGAAGGCATCGCGCTGGGACCAGCGCTTGAGGCTCGCGACCACGTCGCGAGCCAGCACCGGCGTGCCGTCATGGAAGCGCAAGCCGTCGCGCAGGGTGAGGCGCCAGGTCAGCCCGTCCGGCGACACGTCGTGGCCCGCCACCATCTGGGGCTGGGCGCGGTAGGACGCGTCGAGGCTGTAGAGGGTGTCGAACACCATCAGCGCATGCGTGCGCGTGACGTAGTTGGTGGTGATGATCGGATCGAGGAGCGCCAGGTCGGCGTAGGGCACGAAGCGCAGCGTGGTGGCCGAGGCGGCCCGGACCAGGGCGGGGCGTGCCACCGCGCCGGCGATCAGGGCGCCGGCGCCTTGCAGCAGGGTGCGTCGCTTCATGCTGTCATCCGCTCATATCCTGGGGTTGCCGACGCTGACGCGCCCGGCCCGCCCCGGTTGCAAAGCCTACGCCAGCAACCGGCCAAGACATATTCGAGGGACGAAAAAGGCCGCCCGGTCTGTTTCCGGACGCGCCCGAGCGTGACGGGTCGGCGCGCTTCAGCGCATCGCCACCGAAAAATCAGGCGGCGCGGGACCAGCGGATGTCGCCGAGGCTCTCGCGGAAGGCGAAGCGGGCAAGGTGGTCGGCGACCACGTTCTCGAGGCGGGTGAGGTTGACCGGGTCGGCGCTGTCGATGCGCATCACCAGGGCGTCGGGCTCCGCGTCGAAGGTGCAGACGCGGTCCTCGCCGAACGGCACAGTGCCGTGCTCGGGGGTCGCCTCGACCTTGAACTTGTGGCTCCAGTGCCGGCAGAGCTGCTGCAGGTAGCGGCTCGCCTCGGCGGTCTGCACACGGGCCTGGGAGGTAGGCATTCCGTCGGTCTCCAGAGAAATCAAATGCTGTCTGTCGGTGGACGTCTGGTCATTGATCTCGCACATGCGAAATGAATGAACCCTGAGCAAGGACCATGCCTGGGCGGGCGCGGGCGTCCCCGGCGTCTGAATTGAGGGTCGGCCCGAAGCGTTAGCAGGCGCTTAATGCCCGGTCCGGCGGCGGCACACCGTGCCGTCGCAGCAACTCCTGCACCCGCCGCCGTGCCGAATTATGGCGCGCCGCACAAATTCTCTCCCGGGCCGCGACGCCGATCCTCGACCTGCGAACTCTGAGGATAAGTCGGGTCTCAGACGGAATGGCGGTTCGCGCAGTCAGGTTGCGCAATACGTTGCAGCCTCGGCCGCCGCGACGGCTGAAGGGTGCTGTCATCGGCCCGGAGACGACGGCGCCCGCTGCCCGGCCGCGATGCGGTCGAGGATGACGTGGGGTACGGTCAGCGCGGAGAGCATCTGCAGGGTCAGGGTCAGCAGATTGGCCACATGATCGTGGGCACCCGGCGCGTAGAGCGGCCAAAGCCCCGCACCGATCAGAAGGGTCAGCGCGAAGACCGGCAGCGCGGCGAGACATGCGCGCCGCATCGTATCGATGCCGGGTGCGTTGGTCGGGTCGCGCACCAGCGCGCGCATGTGCCGTGGGCCGTGCAGGCCGACGAAATACAGGGTGAAGGCCGTCAGGGGCGGCAGCACCCAGAAGGCGACGGCCAGAAGGATCATCTCAGTCAGGACGGCGCCGCGCGGACGGTGCGTGAGGAGCCAGAACGCCGTGAGGGCGAGCCAGAGCCACGCCGACGCGGTCCACCAAGCCGGCAGCTGAGGCATCGACACACGGGCGACACAGGCGAAGATGTCGGCCGTCTCTCCGGGCCGAAGCAGGGCCGGCAGGGCGACCGGGAGTCCCCCGCGCACGATCGCCTCGAAGGGCCGGCCGGGGCCCGCATCCTCCTCACCGAAATGCAGGACCGAGAGGGCCAAGAAACCCGCCAGGGTCGCCAGAGGTGCACCCTGCCAGGCCAGGAGCACCAGCGCCGAGAGCCCGAGATACGGGACGGCGAAGATCCCGAACCACGCCCGACCGTAGCGCGGGCGCAGCAGGGGCGCCGCGATGGCGCCGTCGAGGGCCCCGTGGGGAACCCCGAGGAGGATGACGACCGTCAGCGCCACGAGCCAGGCGATGTCGCGGGGCAGGAGCGCCGAGGCCGTGAGCCCGAGGACGAGCAGCACGACGGGGACTCGTCGGAGCACAGCCCCCGGCGCTTGGACGCGTCGGCGGCTCGCCCGGACAGCTTCCCGTTCGGAAAGGATGGACGACGCGGCCGCCATCCGCGTCAGGCCGCCCGGCGCAGCGGCGCCGCGGGGCGTCCCTCCGCGAGATCGCGATCGACGGCGCGGGTCGTCTCCATCGTGGCGAGGATGCCGTAGACGACCTTGGCCGTGAGATCGAGGATCGCGATCACCGCCAGGGCGAGGGTCGGCGACAGGAAGCCCAGGCCGTCCTGGCCGACCAGCAGAACCACGGGGTAGGCGCACCAGACAGCGGTGAGGAACACCGCGTTGCGCCGGAAGGCGGTGCGCACGTCGGCGCGCTCGCCGGCATTCTCCTCACGCAGCTGCACGAAGATCCCGTAGAACACGGCTCCGAACGCGCCGCAGGAGATGGCGAACCAGGTCCACTTCACCGCGGCGACATCGGACAGGCCGAAGGCCAGGGCCGTCACGATCATGATCAGGTCGGAGCCGATCAGCCCCCAGACGACGGCCGGGCGGCGCATCCCGGAATGCATCGCCGTACGCGCGAGCCCGACGAGGAGCAGCGGCGTCGTGAATGTCCAGTCGATGTAACGGGCGAAGTAGAATTGGCGTGCCGCCTCGGCCGCGTCGGGGCCGGCGGGGAGCACGATGCTGCCCTGGCCGGTCGCCATCGCGAAATAGGAGCAAGCCGCGATGATCGGCACGATTCCGTGAATGATCCCGTCGGCTTCCTCGGCTGGCGTCCGCCGCTTTGCCAGGAACAGGATGACGGCGGCACCGGCCGCCATTCCCACAAAGCCCAACCAGAGCCAGAACTGAGGCGTCATCAAAATCTCGTTTGCACAGGGATGGACGTCACGCCGTGGGACGTGCGACCCCCTGCCCAATCGGCCTTGATGAGGATCGTTGCGTAGGGCCGCGGTCACAGTCGAGTGAGATGCCACGCCTAGCGGCGTGTCCGGCGCGGTTCGGAAACGCTCCCGCTCGGGTGCGGAACAGGCGACAGGCCGGCGATTGCACGATCGCCGTGCAGGGCTCCGCGCGAGGATACTTTTTAGTTCGATCAGCCATTTGACCCCGCGCGGCGCCGGCCTTGTGACACAGGCACGTCGTCTGCCGTGATGACGGACGAGCGGACGGTGTGGCAGGACGAAGGGTCGCGGAGGCATCCGTCGCTTTGGATGGCGGATGGTCGCGGGCCGATCGGCCGTTTGGGAATCTGCGGCGCCGCCGGCGAGCCCGACATCGAGCGTTGCCAAGTCCGAGCCTATATTGTGCGGCTTCGGGCGATGGAGCTGTGTCCTGAATGGTCTCCGCCGGGATCTTCCGTCGGCGGGCAGGCGGAACGATCCTGTGTCCACCCGTTCGGATCGAATGGTCAGACGCGCTTCGCCCCAGGACGGCCGAGGTCGCTTCCCGGATCTAGGGCGACGCGGCCGAACTCGGTCTGCGCCTCCGATCCCGGCAACAGAGTTCGGCCGTCAGGCTCGGTGAAGCAGCTGAGCAGCTCAGCTCGGGATAACCTTGCCGGGATTCATCAGATCCGCGGGGTCGAGGGCCGCCTTGACCCGACGCATCAGGTCGAGCCCGACCGGGTCGCCGTAATGCGCGAGCTCGTCGCGCTTGATCAGCCCGACGCCGTGCTCGGCCGCGATCGAGCCGCCGAGTTCGTGCACGATGTCGTGGACGATCCGGTTGAACCGTCCCCATTCCGACAGGAAGGCCGCCCGGTCCATCGCGGCGGGCTGGGTCAGGTTGAAGTGGATGTTGCCGTCGCCGAAATGGCCGAAGCCGCAGGGCCGCAGGCCCGGCATCGCCGCGGTGCAGGCCGCACTTGCCTGCTCCAGGAAGTCCGGCAGCTTCGAGAGCGGCACCGACACGTCGTGCTTGATCGAGGCGCCCTCGCGGGTCTGGGCTTCGGGCACGCCCTCGCGCAGGCTCCAGAGCGCGGCGTTCTGGGCGCCGCTCGCCGCGATGGTCGCGTCGGCGATCAGGCCGGCTTCCAGCGCGTCGCCGAGGGCGGCTTCCAGCTCAGCGCGGGTATCGGCATCGGGCCGCGCCGACGAGACCTCGATGAGCGCGTAGGCGCCATGCTCCCCGGTGAGCGGCCGGACCGTGCCGGGGACGTGGCGCAGCACGATATCCAGCGCGAAGGGCGGCAGGTACTCGAAAGCCGTGAGATCCCGGTCCATCCGGGTCCGCAGGGCCACGAACAGGTCGAGGGCGGCGCGCGCCGAATCCAGCCCCACGAAGGCGACGCTGGTGGAGCGCGGCCGCGGGAACAGCTTCAGCACCGCCGCGGTGACGATGCCCAGTGTCCCCTCGGAGCCGATGAACAGCTGCTTGAGGTCGTAGCCGGCATTGTCCTTCCGGAGCGCCCTCAGCCCGTTCCACACCCGGCCGTCGGCCAGCACGACTTCCAGCCCGAGGACGAGATCCCGGGCATTGCCGTAGGCCAGCACCGCGATGCCGCCGGCATTGGTGGCGATGCCGCCGCCGATCCGGGCCGAGCCCCGCGACGCGTAGGAGAGCGGGAACAGCAGGCCGGCCCGCTCGGCCGCATCCTGCACCTCCGAGAGGATCATCCCGGCCTCGACCGTGATCGTGGAATCCACCGGATCGACCGCGCGCAGCCGGTTCATCCGCTCCAGAGACAGGACCACGCCGCCCTGCGGGATGCCGCCTCCGGTCAGCCCGGTATTGCCGCCGAGCGGCACCACCGCGATGCCGGCCTGCGTGCAGGCCCTGACCGCGAACGCCACCTCCTCGGTGCTGCCCGGCCGCAGCACCGCCAGCGCCGAGCCGGTGAACAGCTTGCGGCTCTCGACGAGATAGGGGGCGAGATCCACGGATTCGGTCAGCACATGGCGCGCGCCAAGCCCGTCGCGCAACGCGCTGAGCAGCGTATCGTGGGTGGGGGCTGGCGGCGTCATCGGCGAAATTTTGTAGACCAGGCCGGGCGGGTTGCAAGCGTCGGGATGGCGCGGGCCCCTGCACGCCTTACAACGCTCCTGTGCCCCCGGGCGGCCACGCGCCCGGATCCCCGCACGCCCCAGAGCCCGAGGCCGCGATGCTGTCCGTCATCCAGAACCCGCCCCGCATCGCCCTGCCGATCGCCGGCAGCGGCGACCTGTTCCCGGTGCGCCGGGTCTACTGCGTCGGACGCAACTACGCCGCCCATGCCCGCGAGATGGGCGCCGATCCCGATCGCGAGCCGCCGTTCTTCTTCATGAAGCCGGCTGACGCCCTGCAGATCGTCGGGCCCGAGCCGGCGCCGCACATCTACCCGCCGCAGACGCGGAACTACCATTTCGAGGTCGAGCTGGTGGCGGCTCTGGCGGGCGGCGGCAGCGACATCCCGGTGGCGGACGCCCTCGACCACGTCTACGGCTACGCGATCGGCCTCGACATGACCCGGCGCGACTTGCAGGACGAGGCCAAGAAGCTGTCGCGGCCCTGGGACCTCGGCAAGGCCGCCGACCATTCAGGCCCGATCGGCGCGCTTTTCCCCGCCTCGGCGATCGGCCATCCGGCCAGGGGGGCGATCACCCTCGCGGTGAACGGCGAAATCCGCCAGACGGGCGACCTCGCGGACATGATCTGGTCGGTGGCCGAGCAGGTCGCCTACCTGTCGCGCTACTTCACCCTGCAACCCGGCGACCTGATCTTCACCGGCACGCCGTCGGGTGTCGGCCCGGTCCAGCGCGGCGAGCGCATGGTCGCGGCGATCGCCGGCCTGGGTGAGATCACCCTCGACGTCGTCTGACGCGCCGAGGATGCTCCTCGACCGCCCGTTCCTGCGGCGCCTGTTCCACCTCGGGTCGCTCGCGTCCCGGGGGATGACCCTGGGCGTGCGCGGTGTCGCCCTCGACGGCCAGGGCCGCGTCGCCCTGGTCCGCCACACCTACATC
This sequence comes from Methylobacterium sp. GXF4, assembly GCF_000272495.1. Classification (NCBI taxonomy): domain Bacteria; kingdom Pseudomonadati; phylum Pseudomonadota; class Alphaproteobacteria; order Hyphomicrobiales; family Methylobacteriaceae; genus Methylobacterium; species Methylobacterium sp. GXF4. Next base: position 315,058 of record NZ_AKFK01000051.1, read on the forward strand.
AGCGGCTGGCATCTGCCCGGCGGCGGCGTCGAGCGCGGCGAGACCGCAATCGGCGCGATGGAGCGCGAGTTCCGCGAGGAGGCCGAGATCGTCCCGGAGGCGCCCCTGCGCCTGCACGGGCTTTACCGCAACGCCGCCGCCGCACCCCGGGACCACGTCGCGGTGTTCGTGCTGCCGGCCTTCGCGGTGCTGCGACCCAAGACGCCCGATCGCGAGATCGCCGCCTGCGCCTTCTTTCCCGCCGACGCCCTGCCGGAGGGCACCACCCGGGCGACCCGCGCCCGCCTGCGCGAGATCCGGGAGGGCCTCCCGCCGAACCCGATCTGGTGAATCGTCACGAACCTGAAAAAGGGCGCTTGCGTCGCCCGGCGGAATGGTGTTTAGAGAGCGCCGCCGGGGGCCGCCGGCACGCAAGTCCAGGCGGCCAGGCACTAGTGAGCGGGTGTAGCTCAGGGGTAGAGCACAACCTTGCCAAGGTTGGGGTCGAGGGTTCGAATCCCTTCGCCCGCTCCAGTTTTCCTTCCCAACCAGGATCTCGCAAAACGCCCGTACGGGCGTTTTTGCTTATGAGACCGATTGCGTCGTCGTCGTGCGACTTGCGGAGATCTTCGCGAGGCAGTTTTTCGGCGGCCGCAGGATCCGCGCGTGAGATGAACGCAATCCGCCGAAGCGACGCCGGATCCAGCGTTGCTTCGGCGACGGGTCCCGGCTCAGCCGCGCACGCCGTCCGCGAAATGCTCGCGGATCCAGCACTCCCCCGAGATTCGGGCGCCGTTCTGCGTCACGAACGCGTATGGTGAATGCTCGACGACCGCGCCTCCGCCGGCCCGGATGATCCAGCGGAAGCACCGCGGATCGCTCGCGCAGGGAATGACTTCGACGCTGTGGGCGGGTATCAGATCACTCGACATGGTGGATTAACGTGTCACGCCGGAAATCCGCTCCAACCGACGTGGCGGCGCAGTTACTTAAGTGTGCAATCGCACGCTCGTAGGAGTTGCATCGGCGGGCCGGTTCTTGCGGAGATCCGTTTGCCGTGACCGCCCGATGTGAGGACGGCGCGGCAAGGGCCGCCCACAAAGTCCCGCGTCCCCGCACGGATCTCCGCGGCCGCGCACCGGCTTGATGACCATTCCCCACCCGCCCGCGACAGAGGACCCGGCATGCCGATCAACGCGCTCAACGACCGCAAGAAGCTGTCGAGCGATTTCAACGAGGCCAACGACGCGTTCATCGACGAGGTGCTGAAAGCCCTCCAGTCCGGGCAGATTCCGATGGATCTCGCCCGCGCCTACCTCGCGCATCCGGTCGCGATGATGCACACGGATGGCGCCCAGGCGGTCGCCAACTACTTCGACCGGATGCTGGCGCAGCGGCCGAACATCGACTGGACGCCGGGCGACTGAACGGCTCGGGCCTCAAAGAGGGATAGCGGATGACCGTCGACGAGGTCGAAGACCTGAAACGCGCACGCGGTGCCCTGGCGCGGCAGAGGAACGCCATCGCCAAGCGCCTGGGCGGGATCGACGTCGCGCCGATCTCCATGGCCGAGGACCTGACCCGGACCTTGCTGGCGATCGAGGCCGTGGACCGCGCCCTCGTCGATGCCGGGCAGCCGCACGTCGATATCGGCGCCTCGCACGACGCGTAGCCGAATCGGGCCGGGCGCCGGTCGGAACCTTGCGCGCCGCACCGGGCCGGGCATACAGGCGGGACGGTGCGAGGAGACCAGACGATGACCGACCGCCTGCCCGGCTTCAACACCCTTGCGATCCATGCCGGCGCCGCGCCCGACGCAGCCACCGGTGCGCGGGCGACGCCGATCTATCAGACCACGAGCTTCGTGTTCGACGATGTCGACCACGCCGCCTCGCTGTTCGGGCTCCAGGCCTTCGGCAACATCTACACCCGCATCACCAACCCGACCAACGCCGTGCTGGAGGAGCGCATCGCGGCGCTGGAGGGCGGCACCGCGGCGCTCGCCGTGGCCTCGGGCCATGCCGCCGAGTTCCTGACCATGCACGCGCTGATGCAGCCGGGGGACGAGTTCGTCGCCTCGAACAAGCTGTATGGCGGCTCGATCAACCAGTTCAACCACTCGTACAAGAACTTCGGCTGGTCGGTGGCCTGGGCCGACAACGACGATCCGGCCTCGTTCGAGGCGGCGATCACGCCGCGGACCAAGGCGATCTTCTGCGAGTCCATCGCCAATCCGGGCGGGGTCATCACCGATATCGCGGCGCTGTCCCAGGTCGCCAAGAAGCACAACATCCCGCTGGTCGTCGACAACACCATGGCGACGCCGTACCTGATCCGGCCGTTCGAGCATGGGGCCGACATCGTCGTGCACTCGGCCACCAAGTTCCTGGGAGGGCACGGCAATTCGATCGGCGGCCTGATCGTCGACGGCGGCTCGTTCCAGTGGGCCGGCGATGCCCGCTACCCGATGATGAGCCAGCCGCGGCCGGAATATTCCGGCATGGTGCTCGCGGAGACCTTCGGCAATTTTGGCTTCGCTATCGCGTGCCGCGTGCTCGGCCTGCGCGATCTCGGTCCGTCGCTGTCGCCGTTCAACGCCTTCCTGATCCTCAACGGGATCGAGACCCTGCCGCTGCGGATGCAGCGCCATTCCGACAACGCCCTGGTGGTGGCCAAGCATCTGGCGCAGCACGAGGCGGTCGCCTGGGTGAGCTATCCGGGGCTGGAGACCGACCGCTACCACGCACTCGCCAAGCGCTACACGCCGAACGGTGCCGGCGCGGTCTTCACCTTCGGGTTGAAGGGCGGCTACGAGGCCGGGGTCAAGCTGGTGTCGAACCTCCAGCTCTTCTCGCACCTGGCCAATATCGGCGATACCCGCTCGCTGGTGATTCACCCGGCCTCGACCACGCACCGCCAGCTCACCGACGCGCAGAAGAGTGCCGCTGGCGCGGGCCCTGAGGTGGTGCGGCTGTCGATCGGCCTCGAGGATCCGGCCGACCTGATCGAGGATCTGGACGGCGCGCTGAGCGCCTGAGGCGCCAATACGATCGGGTCGCCTCATCCTGAGGTTCGCCCGCGGAGCGGGCGTCTCAGGATGTTGGGTCGGGGAGGGACCGCAGGTCGGGGCTAGAACGCCTCGTCCGCCAGCGCCATCGTGCTCTCCGCCCCGGCCTTGATCCGCGCGAGGCGCAGGCCGGTCTCCGGCAGCATCCGCTCCATGAAGAACCGGCCGGTGGTGAGCTTGGACTCCCAGCGGGGCGAGGCCGACTCGGCGTTGCGGACCTGGGCCGCCTTGGCGATCCGCGCCCACATGTAGCCGAGGGCGACCAGGCCGAAGAGGTGCATGAAGTCCGTGGCGCCGGCGCCGGCATTGTCGGGCTTCGAGAAGGCGTTCTGCATCAGCCACATCACGGCGCCTTGGAGATCGTTCAACCCTGCTTGGAGCGGCTGGGTGAACGGCGCCATCGCGGGATCCTCGCCGTGGTCCTTCAGGAAGGTCTGGACCTCGCCCAGGAAGGTCATCATCGCGCGGCCGCCGTCCTTGGGCAGCTTGCGCCCGATCAGGTCCATGGCCTGGATGCCGTTGGCGCCCTCGTAGATCATGGCGATGCGGGCATCGCGCACGAACTGCGACATGCCCCATTCCTCGATATAGCCGTGGCCGCCGAACAGCTGCTGCGCATCCACCGCGTTGGCGAAGCCGCGATCGGTGAGCACGCCCTTCACCACCGGGGTGAGCAGGCCGAGATGGTCGTCGGCGGTCTGGCGCTCCTTGGCATCCTCGGACCGGTGCAGGATGTCGGCTTGCAGGGCGGTCCAGAGCATCAGGGCTCGGGCGGACTCGTTGAAGGCCCGGATCTGCATCAGCGTGCGGCGGACATCCGGGTGGACCAGGATCGGGTCGGCGGCCTTGTCGGGGGCCTTGGCGCCGGTCAGCGCCCGGCCCTGGAGCCGCTCCTTCGCGTAGGCGACGGCGTTCTGGTAGGCGACCTCGGACTGGCCCAGCCCCTGGACGCCGACCGCGAGCCGCGCCTCGTTCATCATCACGAACATGGCGTTGAGGCCGCGATTCTCCTGACCGACCAGCCAGCCTGTGGCGCCGTCGTAATTCATCACGCAGGTGGCGTTGCCGTGGATGCCCATCTTGTGCTCGAGGGAGCCGCAGGACACGCCGTTGCGGGCGCCGAGCGAGCCGTCCGGGTTCACCAGGAATTTCGGCACCACGAACAGGGAGATGCCCTTCGTGCCGGCCGGGGCGCCCTCGATCCGGGCGATGACCAGGTGGACGATGTTCTCGGCGAGGTCGTGCTCACCGGCCGAGATGAAGATCTTGGTCCCGGTGAGGCTGTAGGAGCCGTCGCCGTTCGGCACCGCCTTGGTCTTCAGGAGCCCGAGATCCGTGCCGCAATGCGGCTCGGTGAGGTTCATCGTGCCGGTCCAGGCGCCCTCGACCATCTTGGGCAGGTAGAGCGCCTTCTGCTCCTCGGTGCCGTGGACGAGGAGCGCGGCCATCGCGCCCTGGGTCAGGCCCGGATACATGCCGAGCGCGAGGTTCGCCCCCGACGCGAATTCCTGCATCGCCGTGTTGATGGTGTGCGGCAGGCCCTGGCCGCCGAACGCTTCCGGGACCGCGAGACCCATCCAGCCGCCCTGCGCGTAGGCGTCGTAGGCCGCCTTGAAGCCGGTGGGCGTCCGGACGCTGCCGTCGGGCTCGCGGCGGCAGCCTTCGAGATCGCCCGCCCGGTTCACCGGGGCGAGGACTTCCTCGGCGAGCTTCGCGCCCTCGCGCAGGACCGCCTCGACCACGTCCGGGGAGGCGTCGGCGAAGCCGGCGAGGTTGTCCCGGTTATGGAAGCCCAGGACATCGTTGAGCAGGAACAGCGTGTCGTCGACCGGGGCGCGGTAGTGCGGCATGACGGGATTCCCCCTCGCTCAGGCTGATGCCACGTTCGGCCCGCCCGTTTGCGAGCATCTAAGCGCGCCGTCGCGCCGGGAGCAACGGCTCTGCCGTCGCGGCCGCGGGATGTGTCACGCCTCCGCGCGCCGGCGCTGAAGATTACTGGGTCAACCGCACCTTAACCGTGTGTTTACCAAGAAAGTTAAAGGTCCCCTCGAACGATCCGGCACCCGCGTTCCGTGGATACCGTCTCTCGGTCCCGTCCCGCGAACAGGATCAACGCCGAACGCTGCCGACGACAGGCCATCGATGACCCGCAACGCCATGCCGCAGCTCGACAGTTTCGACCCGGAGGTGCTGGACGCCGCCCGGGACGTGGCGGCGCGAGCCGGCGTTCCGCTCGAGACCTGGATCGCCTCGGTGGTGCCGCAGCAGCAGGGCCTCCAGGGTAACCGCCGGCAGCGCCGCCGGCAGAGGGCCGAGCAGGCCGCCCGCCTGGATTCCCGGCACGAGATCGACCAGCACGAGGCTGCCGCGGATCAGGACGCCCGGTTCGAGCGGCATGCCGAGACCCACCCGGACCCGGCACCGGATTCTTACAGCCAGGGCTTCGCCGCCCTGATGAGCCGCATCGACGGCCTCAACCGGACGCTCGACGAGGAGCGGCGCCTAGCCCAGGAGGCGGAGGCCCGGCGTCTGGCCGAGATCGAGGCCCGGATCGAGCGCGCCCTGAAGGCGAACCCGGTCCAGCAGGTGACCGAGCGGCTCGGCGATATCGAGCGGCGGATGTCGCAGCTCGGCGAGCAATTCGCCTCCGCGCGTCCCTCCGCCCGCCGCGGACGCCCGGACGCGGTCGAGATCCGCAACGCCGTCCAGGATATCCGCCAGCGCCAGCGCGAGCTGTCGGAAGGCGTCGGTGCGCGCGCGCTCTCGGGCGGCCCGGCCGATGGCGGCGTGGTCGCGAGCATGCGCATGGACCTCGCCCGCCGCCTGGAGGCGCGGGTCGAGGAGATGTCCGCCCCGTCGGCCGCGGTCTCCGAGCTGCAGCGCGAGACCGTCCGCCTGCGCGAGGCGATCAACCAACTGGCGACCAGCCGGGATGTCGGCGCCCTGGAGCAGGCGGTCACCACGCTGGCCCACGGCATCGAGCGGGCTCAGGTGGGCACCGATCTCGCTGCCATCGCGGCTCCGGTCGAGCAGGTCCGGGCGCAGGTCGAGCGCCTGGCCGAGGAGGTCGCCGAGAACGTCCACACCCGGGTCGCCGACGACGTCCGCCGCCTGGCCGAGCGTCTCGACAGCGTCGCCGCGTCCGGCCCGGCCGGGTCGGACGGCCATACCCTGGCCGGCCTGTTCGCCGAGCTCGAGGAGATCCGCCGCCTCATCGGGGCCCTGGCGGGTCCGGAGCGCATCCAGGGCCTGGCGAACAGCCTGCAGGCCGTGAGCGCCCAGATCGCGCAGCTGCAGCGCACCGGGACCGATGCCAGCCTGCGCCCGCTTCTGGAGGAGATCCGCAGCGACGTGCGAACCGGCGCGCCGACCGCCATCGCCGAGCAGATCCAGACGCTCGCCGACAAGGTCGATGGTTTGTACACGCGCGACCAGAGGTTCGATCGCGCCGGGGAGCCGGATTCGGCCCAGTCGAATGACATGGCCTCGATCCACGCCATGCTGCGCAGCCTCGCCGACAAGGTCGACCAGGTCGGCAGCCGCTCGGAGCACGAGGGCCTCGATGCGCTGGAGAAGCAGGTCGTCTCCCTGGCGGGGCGGCTCGATGCGCCCCGCGGCGGCGATCCGGCCCTGGCCGGGCTCGAACGGACCATGGACGACCTCCTGCAGCAGGTCGCGGCCCTGCGCGAATCGGCGCCGAGCGAGGCTGTCGTGGAGCGCGCCGCGCGCAATGCCGTCGCCCAGACCCTGAAGGGATCCACCCTCCCCAGTGCCGATCTCGGGGAGATCGGGCTCCTGCGGGCGAGCCTCGCCGACATGCAGGCGCGCCAGATCGCGTCGGACCAGCGTCTCGGCGCCACCCTGGAGGGCGTGCAATCCGCCCTCGAGCGCCTGGTCAACCGGCTGGGCCCCGCCGAAGCCGCGAACCCGCGCATGCCGTCTCTCGACGAGCGGTTGATGGCCTCGACGAGCCCGGAGATCGCCCGGGGCGCCGCGCCCGAGGCGTCGCGCCTGACCGACGATCTGCTGGAGCCGGGCAGCGGACGTCCGGGCCGTGAGCCGCGCGTGTCGCGCGAGACCGCGGTGCGCCGTCCGAACCGCGAGGCGTCCCGCCCGCGCCCGCTTCCGGAGGCCGGCGAGACCGATATCAAGACCAGCTTCATCGCGGCGGCCCGCCGCGCCGCCCAGGCCGCCCAGGCGGAACTCGCCGCGGAAGCCCCGGCCGATCGCAGGGACCTGCGCGCCGGCAAGGACGAGGTGGAAGCGGCCACGACGGGCGAGAGCCGGTTCGATCGCCTGCGCGCCGAGATCAACCGCCGCCGCCGGCCGCTGCTGCTCGGGCTCGCGGCGATCGTGCTGGCGCTCGGCGCGCTCCAGGCGATCAGCCTGCGCGCACCCGAGGAAGCGCCCCGCCCGGTCCAGACCTCGCAAGTCGCCCCGGCGCGCATCGAGCCGGCCCGGGAGCCGCGCCAGGAGGCGGTCGCCGAGGTCTCGGCGCCGAAGCCGGCCATCGCCGATCCGGTGACCACGCAGGCCCTGCCGACTCCGCCTCCCGCCGAGGCGCGTCCGGCCAATGCCAAGGCAGCCGTGCCCCAGGTCTCGGGCATGAACACGATGCAGGCGGATCTCGGCGCCCTGCCGCCCGCCCTCGCCAAGGTGAAGCAATCCGCTCTGGACGGCGACGGGACGGCGATCTGGGATCTGGCGACCCGCGAGGCGGATGGCCGCGGCATGCCGCGCGACCTCGCTATGGCGGCAAAGCTCTTCGAGAAGCTGGCGGTCGCCGGCTACGCACCCGCCCAGTACAAGCTCGCCGGCCATTACGAGAAGGGCTCGGGGGTCGTCCGCGACCTCGACAAGGCCAAGCTCTGGTACGGGCGCGCGGCCGAGCAGGGCCATGCCCGCTCGATGCATAACCTGGCGGTGCTCTACGCCGAGAACCCCGCCGCCAACGGCAAGCCGGATTTCGCCTCCGCGGCCTCGTGGTTCCGGCAGGGCGCCGAGTTCGGCGTCCGCGACAGCCAGTACAATCTGGCGGTGCTCTACGCCCGCGGCCTCGGCCTGACGCAGGATCTGGTGCAATCCTACGCGTGGTTCTCCGCCGCCGCGGCGCAGGGCGACGACGACGCCGCCAAGAAGCGCGACGACGTGGCCAACAAGCTGAGCCCCGCCGACCTCGCCAGCGCGAAGAGCCTGGCGGCGACCTTCAAGCCGCGCAAGATCGACGCGGCGGTGAACGAGCCGCCCGCACCGAAGGACGGCGTCACGGCGCCGATGTCACTGCTGGGTGCGCCGACGCCGAACCCGACGGCCTTCACCGCGCCGTCGCGCAAGTCCTAGCGTCGCGCGTTCACGAAACCCGAAGCATCGTCCCGAAGATCCGTCCGCGGCCTCCCGGGACGATGCTCTCTTTTGCCGCCCTGGTCGCAGCTTGACCGCTCAGCCCCGATGCGGGAACGCTTGGCCCGGGCGGCACCCGCCTGCGTTGAAGAAGGCGTAGCCGTTGCTCGTGTGGCGGCTCGGAGAATGGATGGCGCACCGGAACTCGGTCCCGATCAGCGCGCTCGTGCTGGGCGTGGCCGGCCTGATCCCGTTCCTGGGCTTCGCGGCGCTGGCTGTCTCGGGCACCGATGGCGGCTTGAGCAGCATCGGCCTCTCGCCACGGACGATCCTGTCGGCGTACGGGGCGGTGATCGCGTCGTTTCTGGGCGGCATTCGCTGGGGCGCGGCGGCGGCCCGCAATTCCGGCAACGGCGATTACGTGATCGCTATCGTCCCGTCCCTGGTCGCCTGGGCCGCCATGGCCGCGCCCGCGCCGTGGGATCTGCGCGTCCTGGGCGCCCTGGTTCTGGCCTGGGGCCTGATCGACCAGGACCTGCCCCGCCGCGGCCTCGTGCCCCTCTGGCTCGGCCGGTTGCGGCTCGTTCTCTCGGGCGTGGCCGGCGCCGCCCTGCTGGTCTCGGCCTGAGCTTTCGCGCGACGTCCCGGCAACGCCGATCCTCGGCTCAGCCGTTAGCCGACTTCGGTCGGGCGCACCTACTCACGAATCGGCCGCCATCTCCCGCAGCAGCTTCAGCACCGCGCCGCGGCGGGTCGGCGACTTGATGGCCCGGAACAGGGACGCCGCCTCCTCGCATTGCGCCGCGCTCGGCCCGTTCGGATCGACCGTGACCGAGTCGACGCGGAAGAAGTAGGACGGCGGCACGTCCAGCGTCTCGGCGATGCGCTCGAGCAGGTAGCGCGTGGTTGGGGGCGTTTCATCGTCGATCATTGGTTCGGTGCTCGCACCCGACCGTGTCACATATCGCGGCCGAAAAGATTTCCGCCACGGGGGGAGATTTCGCCGACAACCTATCGCCGAAGCGCCGCAGATGCCATCCTCAGGTTGTGGTGATCTGCGATTTGTCGCGCAACGTGCAAAACCCCGGGTCGAGCATGCCGCATTCGAGACATTTAGACCGGACGTTCAATATCTTGCGTGATCTTGACCGCGCCGCGACGCCGGACGAGATCGCCGGCCTGCTGGTCGGCGCCTTCAAGGGCCACGGGATTTCCTACGTCATGGCCGGCATCGTGCCGGAACCGAACCTGCCGACGCGCCGCCATGCGGGCTACGTCCTCGCCAGCACGATGCCCGAGGAATGGGCCCGGCGCTACGTGACCCGCGGCTACGCCCTGCACGACCCGACCGTTCGCCGGCTCTGCACCACCGCCTCCCCGTTCGATTGGAGTGCCGTGCAGCCCGACACCCCGGTGGCCGGTCGCGTGATGAACGAGGCCGGCGAATTCGGAATCCGGGCCGGGCTCACGATTCCGTTCGTGACGCTCGATGGCGAGCCGGGCGGTATCAGCTTCTCCGGAGCGGCAATCGAGATCGAGGCGGCCGACCGCATCGCGGTCAATCTGGTTGCGACCTACGCGGTCGGGCAGCTGCTGCTGATGAACGCACGTCCGGTGCCGGGTGAGCCGGTACGCCTGTCGCCCCGGGAACGCGAGACCCTGCAATGGGCCGCGGAGGGCAAGACCGACGCCGAGATCGGCGTGGTGATGGGCATCACCGCGTCCGGCGTCGATTACCACCTGCGCTCGGCCCGCGCGAAGCTCGACACGGTGAACAAGGCGCACACCGTTGCGCAGGCCCTGCGGGCCGGACTCATAACGTAGAGTTCGCGCCGCTCCGCCGGCCCAACCGCGATCCGCGATGGAAATTCACGGTTGCATCGAGCCTGCGCGCTACACGCAACCCTACGGTTTCACGTAGTACACACGCGACCACGAAGGCGGGACACTCACGGCATAGAGACGTGAGGTTGTTTCATGATCCATGTGGTCACCCCAGCCAACGCGCATCGCTACGGCGACGCGATGGAGCAGGCTTGGCGCCTGCGGCACCAGATCTTCGTCGAGGAAAAGGGCTGGACCGATCTCGCCCGGCCGGACGGGCGGGAGATCGACCAGTTCGACACGCCGCACGCGGTGCATTTCCTTGCCATGGAGGGCGACACCGTCATCGGCTACAGCCGCCTCCTGCCGACGACGCGGCCGCATCTCCTGTCCGATGTCTATCCGCAGCTCTGCGAAGGCGAGCGCCCCGTGGGGCCGCATCTCTGGGAATGGACCCGCCAAGGCGTCGCCCGCTCGCATCGCGCCCGCGGTCGGGTGGTCAACCCGGTCTCGATCGCGCTGCTCACCGGCATCGTCGAGTGGGGCAGGGAGCACGGCCTCACGGCGCTGCTGTTGCAGATGCCGACCCTGTACATGATCCACGTCATCCAGCTGCATTTCCGCGCCCAGCCGCTCGGCCTGCCGATCCAGATCGGCGGCGAGGAGATCATGGCGGCCACCGCCGCCTTCGACGACCGCACCCTGGCGCGGCTGCGCACGGTCCACGGCGATAGCCGGTCCGTCCTCGTATCCGAGCCGGCTTACCTGGCCGCGTGATGAGAAACCCCGACATGAACGATGCCCCGCTGGACGCCCTTGCGGCGCAGTGCCTCTCGGTGCGCGACCTCATCGATTCGGTCGGCGATCCGCTGATGCGGGCGGCGATCGACCTGCTGCTGATCGAGGTCGGCAAGGCGCTTGCCGAGAATTGCGCGCCGGATCACCGCGCCGAAGCCTGATCGTGCGCCGCAATCATCGCGGCCCCGGTCGGCGGGGCCGCGATGAACAATTTTCATCCGATGCCGATCGCCCTGATCGGCGTCGGAGCCGCCAGCAGACATGTGCCGCTCACGCCGCTCCGGGGCGCCGTTATCGCCGTCTGGCTCGCTAACCTGGGGCGCGGTCCCGGCTGGCCTCATGGCCTTCAGTCAGGTCATCGCCGTCCTCGTAGGCCGCAGCGCCGCCGAGGAATGAATCGACATGAAAACGGCGGGCGCCCCGAGGCGCCCGCCGCACAAACACGACCGGGGTAGGGACGTTCAGACGCCCATCGCGGTCTTCAGGTTCTGATCGACCTTGTCGAGGAAGCCCGTGGTCGAGAGCCACTTCTGATCCGGACCGACCAGGAGCGCGAGGTCCTTGGTCATGTGCCCGGCCTCGACGGTGTCGACGCAGACCTTCTCGAGCGTCGCCGAGAACTTCGCCAGTTCCTCGTTGTTGTCGAGCTTGGCCCGGTGCGACAGGCCACGGGTCCAAGCGAAGATCGAGGCGATCGAGTTGGTCGAGGTCTCGCGGCCCTTCTGGTGCTCGCGGTAATGGCGCGTGACGGTGCCGTGGGCGGCCTCGGCCTCGACGGTCTGGCCGTCCGGGGTCATCAGCACCGAGGTCATCAGGCCGAGCGAGCCGAAGCCCTGCGCGGCGGTGTCCGACTGCACGTCGCCGTCGTAGTTCTTGCAGGCCCAGACGTAGCCGCCCGACCATTTCAGGCAGGAGGCGACCATGTCGTCGATCAGGCGGTGCTCGTAGGTGATCCCGAGCGGCTTGAACTTGGCCTCGAACTCCTCCTCGTAGACCTTCTGGAACAGGTCCTTGAACCGGCCGTCATAGGCCTTGAGGATGGTGTTCTTGGTCGACAGGTAGACCGGGTATTTGCGGGCCAGGCCGTAGTTCAGCGAGGCCCGGGCGAAATCGATGATCGACTGGTCGAGGTTGTACATCGACATCGCGACGCCGGCGTCCGGGAACTTGAACACCTCCTTCTCGATGACGGTGCCGTCGTCGCCCTCGAACTTGATGGTCAGGCGCCCCTTGCCGGGCACCTTGAAGTCGGTGGCGCGGTACTGATCGCCGTAGGCGTGGCGGCCGATCACGAATGGCTGGGTCCAGCCGGGCACGAGCCGCGGCACGTTCTTGCAGATGATCGGCTCGCGGAAGATCACGCCGCCCAGGATGTTGCGGATCGTGCCGTTCGGCGAGCGCCACATCTCCTTGAGGTTGAACTCCTTCACCCGCTGCTCATCGGGCGTGATGGTCGCGCACTTCACCCCGACGCCGTGGCGCTTGATCGCCTCGGCGGCATCGACCGTCACCTTGTCGTTGGTGGCGTCGCGGTGCTCCACGCCGAGGTCGTAATATTCGAGGTCGACGTCGAGATAGGGGTGGATGAGCTTGTTCTTGATCTCGGCCCAGATGATCCGGGTCATCTCGTCGCCGTCGAGTTCAACGACGGGGTTCGCTACCTTGATCTTCGCCATGGACCGATGCCTTCTCGCGTTGTCCCCGCGCACGGTTTGCAAGTGCCGTGCGGCCGCCTGCCCGAATATCCATCGGGTACGTATCGCTCGGGCGACATAGCGCGGCCCTTTCGGCAGCGGAAGCCGCGGGCTGTCATCCGGGCGGCTTCGTCACCCGACCCTCGACGGGCGGTCGCCCCCTGTGCCAGAGGGCCGGCATGACGACCCCAGACGCATCCGGCGAGACGCCGGCAAAGATCACCGAACTGCCGCCCGGACTCGCCCCGGTGGTGATCCTGGTCGAGCCGCAACTGGCCGAGAATATCGGCATGACCGCCCGGGCCATGGCGAATTTCGGTCTCTCGGAGCTGCGTCTCGTCAATCCCAAGAACGGCTGGCCCAAGAAGGGGGTGCGCGAGGCGGCCTCGGGCGCCACCCATGTGCTCGATCGGGCGACGATCCATGGCAGCGTCGCCGAGGCGATCGGCGACCTCCAATACGTTCTGGCGACCACGGCGCGCGAGCGCGGTCAGATGAAGCGGGTCTTCGCCCCCGAGGCCGCCATGGGCGAGCTGGTCGCCCGGGAGGGGCAGCGCACCGCGGTGATGTTCGGCCGCGAGCGGGTCGGGCTGACCAACGACGAAGTCTCGCTCGCCGACGCGATCATCACCTTCCCGGTCTCGCCGGATTTCCCGTCGTTGAACCTGGCGCAGGCCGTGTTGCTGGTGGGCTATGCGTGGCGCCAGGCCAGCGGGCGGGCGGTGCTGCCGTTCTCGGGGGAGCTGCTGTCGCCGCCGGCCACGCGCGAGGCTCTGGTGGCCCTGTTCGGCAGCCTGGAGACGGCCCTCGACGAGGCCCGGTTCTACCCGCCGGAGAAGCGCGACATCATCGCCCGCAACATGCGCGACATGCTCCACCGCATGAGCCTGACTGAGCAGGATGTCCGCACCTTCCGCGGCGCGCTGCGGGCCCTGACGCGGAAGGGGTCCTGATCAGTCGGCGGCCTGCATGTCGGGCGGAGCGCCGCCGCCGAAGCAGCGCCCAACCGCCTCCCAGAAGGCCGCCTGCTCCTCGGGCGTGCATTGCGCCACCCGTGCCTCGACCAGGGCCCTTCCCGCGACCGCATCCGCCGTCGCGGCGATGTCGGCCTCGCTCGGGTGTCTCGCCTCGTTCATCGGAGCCTCCGTATCGGGAGGAAAGATGGAGCGTGACGGCACGGTTCCGTTGCGCGTGGCAATCAGGCATGGAGGCGCCAAGCGTTGGCGAAAGGGCGGGGTATCGGGTTGCGGCTCAGCGTGGACAATCTCGCCTGCCGCCGCTCCGGGCGCCGCATCTTCTCCGGCTTGACCTTCGCCCTCGGGCCGGGGGATGCCCTGGCGGTGACCGGGCGGAACGGCGCCGGGAAATCGAGCCTGCTCGCGATCCTGTCGGGCCGGCTGCGGCCCGATGCCGGACGTATCGACCTGGCCGAGGTCGGTGAGGCGAGCTTGCCGGAATGCCTCCACGTCGTCGGCCATCGCGACGGGCTCAAAAGCGCGCTCACCGCCGGCGAGAACCTGCTGTTCGCGCAGAAGCTCCTCGGCGCGGCGCGCCTGCCGCCCCGGGGCGCGCTGGAGCGGCTCGGCCTCGGACACGCCCACGACCTCCCGGTCGGCTATCTGTCGGCCGGCCAGAGGCGGCGGGTGGCTCTGGCGCGGCTGCTGGTCTGCGAGCGACCGCTCTGGCTCCTCGACGAGCCGACCGCCGCCCTCGACACCGCCTCGCAGGCCCTGCTGGCCGACCTGATGGCCGCGCATCGGGCCGATGGTGGCCTCGTGATCGCCGCCACCCATCAGGCGCTCGGCCTCGACGGCGCGGCGGAGCTGCGCATCGAGGCCTCCGTCGCCCCGGAGCCCGAGCCCATGGAGGATTGGGCGTGACCCGTGCGATCTTCGCCCTCATCGCCCGCGACCTGCGCCTGGCCGGACGGGTCGGCGGCTCCGGCGCCCTGTCGCTGGTGTTCTTCCTGATGATCGTCGCCCTGGTGCCGTTCGCGCTGGGGCCCGACCTCAACCTGCTGTCGCGGATCGGCCCGGCGATCCTCTGGCTCGCCGCGGTGCTCTCGACCCTGATCGGCCTCGACCGCCTGTTCCAGGCCGACGAGGAGGACGGCTCCCTCGACCTGATGAGTGCCGCCCCGGTGCCGCTCGAGGGCGTCGTGCTGGCCAAGGTCACGGCGCATTGGCTGACCACCGGGTTGCCCCTGGCGCTCGCCTCACCGCTGTTCGGCCTGCTCGTCGCCCTCGACGGCACCGCCATGGGCGCCACGGCGCTGACCCTGCTCGCCGGAACCCCGGCGCTCAGCTTCATCGGCGCGGTCGGGGCGGCGCTGACCGCTTCGATTCGCCGGGGCGGGCTGATTCTCGCCGTCCTGGTCCTGCCGCTGATGATTCCGAGCCTGATCTTCGGCGTCTCGGCCGCCCAGGCGGCGACGGGCGGAACGGTGCCGTTCCTGGTGCCGCTGGCGGTGTTAGCGGCGCTGACCCTGATCGCCGCCGTGGTCGGCACGCTGGCGGCGGCGGCGGCTTTGCGCTGGCCGGAGTGATCGTTTGCTGTCGTGCACTGTATGCTGCGATCTTCAACCCGTCAGACGATACCTCACGCGCCGAGTTCAAGTGGGAATGGTGTCGAAAGCCAATAAGACTCAAGCTTCGTGCCGATGACGTTGGAAGCCTCCCAGCCGTGCAGCAACCGCGCCAATGCCGCACGATCGTCAGCCATTAGCGGTTCGGTTAATAAGCACCACTGATCGTACTGGCGTTGGCTCCGAGCGTCCTGGAGGACCGTCCCGGTCACGTATTGATGCATCACGGGCCGCCACGTCACCTGTGCGGCCGAAATCTCGCCGAGGGCGACATGCATGAGCGTCTTCCAGGGTGGATAATCTGCGAAGGGGTTCTGCGGGTGTGGTCGCAGGAACGCGATCGTCTTCTCCAAAGTGTCGAGGCTATCGAACAGAGGTATGATCTCGGCCTCAACCTGATCGACGAAATCGCCAGGCATGGTCGGGTCATCCCACTCGAAGAGACCGGTCTGCCCCTTGGGCCGGTAGCGCAGCGACCGGCCAAGCAGTCCGAACGTTCTGCCCAAGGCGATGTAGGCAGAGTCCGAAGGCTCGAACAGGGTGTCGACATGCCATTCGACGGTGAAGTAACCTCGCTTTGGTCGATTATTGATGTAAATATACCGAGTGCAGTGTGTAACTGGGCAGAAACATACGATGTTTCCGGCGACCATCACCAGATTGTTATGCCGGGCGAACAAAGGGCCGGCTAATCTTTTGATCTGCGGAGCCGAGCTCATAATTCCGGTCTCACTTGAATCATGATGATTCGTCGAAGGCCAGGATATGATTTTGCCGCGGCTGCAACGAGCTGCGCAGCGCGGGCCATCGAAATCTCCCCGTTGCCGGTTTTGTAGTCGTAGATGCACACGGTCTGCGAGGCTCTGACATTTTCCAGCAGGTCGAGCCTGACGTTTCCAGGGCGTCGTGCATTCGGCTTATGTCCAGAAGGGTCAAGTAGGAGTTAGGCTTTGAAATCCTGATCCGCTTGTAAATTCATCCGTCTCGCGATTTCGATATGGACTTTGTTGCCGAAATCCGTCGCGTTCCGATAGTTTCCCGACGCCCTGACCGTTTTCGCGACTTCATTGGTCATGGCTCGAACTTCGCCGTTGCGTGGGCAAGCACCGTCGAGAGCTTGCTGACCGATTGGTCCGACCCAGATCGCCATGTTCGCCTGAGAACTCGCGTCGAGCGCATATTCGTGCGCAGTTAGCCCCAGCACTGCTCCGAAGCCGTTCTTGCGCGCTGACAGAACCGTCAGCAGCGATAGGGCGAGTTCGAGCGTTCGCGCTGACTGAATCGCCGCAAGAGCGCCTTCGATCGCCAACGGCACAGCTGGCAGGAAAGCCGGCTGCACGAGGGGTTCCGAGACGAAGTCCGTCGCCGTGAAGGTACTCCGCGACAGCCCATCGCCGGTTTGACCGTCTAGGATTGTTTGCGTAGCGCCGGATGTCTCGAAGATCCGGCTCTCGCCGTCCGGCGCTGTAACGGTGTGTTGTTCATCGAAGGATTTTCGCCCAGCATGCACTCGGATCGAGAGGACGCGCGTCCCATCCTCGAGCGTCGTGCTGTCCGTAAGTGCGGGCGGATCCTGTGGGGACGGTCCGCCGGGTCTATCCTCGTGGAGCGAGGCCCACTGGCCACCGCCGGGACCCTGCACCCACTCGCCGCCGTTTGGCTGTCCTGCTGGGGCGCGTGGCTGCGTCTCCCAACCTTTGGCTTGGAACTGCCGCTGCAGGCGGATCAGCTTGGTCTCCAGTACGAGACCGGCGAGAACGTTGCGCAGGACGATAGACTCGCTGTGCGCTTGAGACTTTTCACGCATCGTGGCCAAGCCCTGCCAGACCGCCCATTCCGTGGCCGCCTGAACAAAACAAGAACGTAGGAAAAATGTCAAGATCGAAGAATTTGGGCTCGCGCCGACAGCTGCGGGCTGTTCCGCGTTGACGCGCCGCATCGCGCTAACTATAGAGGCCGCTTCGCCGAGGGGCCGCGCTTTCGCGCGCGCTGCGTCTCGGCCATCGCCTGACAACCTGATGCGACGACCGATTTCCGGCTGAGCCGGCCCGTCGGCATCGCCCGACGAAGAGAACGAGGACTCCATGGCCAACACCGCTTCGGCCAAGAAAATGACCCGCAAGATCGCCAAGCGTACGGCGATCAACCGCTCGCGCCGCTCGCGCATGCGCACCTTCGTCCGCAAGGTCGAGGAGGCGATCGCCACCGGCAACCAGCAGGACGCGCTGGCCGCCCTGCGCGCCGCCGAGCCCGAGATGATGCGCGCTGCCCAGCACGGCATCGTCCATAAGAACAACGCCTCGCGGAAGGTCTCGCGCCTGGCCGCCCGGGTGAAGGCGCTGGCCGCCTAAGCCGCTACCGCATCACTGGACGACATTAAGCCCGGCCTTCGCGCCGGGCTTTTTCGTGCGCGCTTTCCAGACGCCCGTTTCCGATCCGCACGCGCCGGCCTCGCGAAGCGTTAACCCTAGACCAGAATTTCGCGCGTTGCAGAGTCTAGGGGCGGCGTGTAGCTTAACAGAAACTAACTGGGTTCAAGCAAAAACTGCCGATATCGGGACGAGAGCGAATCAATCCGATTCGCCAAGACTCTAGCAAGCGGCTTGGTTGGGTCAGGAAACACTTGCGGTTGGGAATCTGGGCCGTCCCCACAAGTCCCACTGTTAAAGGAACTGTAGGTAATTGTTGATAGGCTCTTCCAATCGGCAAAAGTTCCTTGGTGGGGAGTTGACTCCGCCAACGGAGTCTGTCCCGCCCGGTCATGCGGGACGCTGAGGGCGTAAATCGTGCGTACGCGCTGCCTGCGGGTTTCCGCCGGCGGCGTCGGGAGAGCCAGTGATGCGTGTCGACGGAACGGTGGCGAGCGACGACGAGGGCGGCCGCGGCGGCGGCAACACGGATTTCGGATCCGCCTGGGCGCGGGTGAAGCGGCGGCTGCGCGCCGAGCTCGGTGAGGACGTGTTCGCCAGCTGGTTCGCCCGTCTGGAACTCGAGGGCGTGGCGGGCGGCACGGCACGGCTGACCGTGCCGACGCGCTTCCTCAAGAGCTGGATCGAATCCCACTACCTCGACCGGGTTCTGGGTACCTTCAAGGCCGAGGCGGAGGAGATCGCCCGGATCGAGGTCGGGGTGCGCGGCACGGCCGCCCCGGCTCGTCCGGCGGCGATCGGTGCCCCGAAGGCCGGCCCGGCCAGCGGTCCGCTCGCCCGGCTCCACGCGACCGGGACGCCGGCCCCCGTGGCGGCGGTCGCGACGCCGTCGGAACATCGCTCCGCCGATGCCGGGGGTGACCTCAGCGGCACGCCGCTCGATGCGCGTCTGACCTTCGCGAGCTTCGTCATCGGCCGCTCGAACGCGCTGGCCCACGCCGCCGCCGAGCGGGTCGCCCGGCACCAGGGCGAGGGCGCCCTCTACAACCCGCTTTATCTCCATGCCGGCGTCGGCCTGGGCAAGACCCACCTGCTGCACGGGATCGGCCACGCCGCCCGCGAGGCCGGCCGCCGGGTGATCTATCTGACCGCCGACCGGTTCATGTACGGCTTCGTCAACGCCCTGAAGACCCAGTCGGCGCTCGCCTACAAGGAGCGGCTGCGCGGCATCGACCTGCTGATCCTGGACGATGTCCAGTTCATCCAGGGCAAGTCGATCCAGGCCGAGTTCGGCCACACCATCAACGCGCTGATCGATGCCGGCCGCCAGGTCGTCGTCGCCTCGGACCGGCCGCCGACCGAGCTGGAGGCGCTGGACGAGCGCGTCCGCTCGCGCCTGGGCGGCGGCCTCGTCGTCGAGATCACCGCCCTCGACGAAGCCCTGCGGGTCTCGATCCTGTCGGCCCGTCTCGCCGCGGTGCGGGCGGCCCATCCGGGCTTCGACGTGTCGCCGCAGGTCGCGACCTACGTGGCCCGGGCGATCACCGCCAATGGCCGCGACCTCGAAGGGGCGGTCAACCGCCTTCTGGCCCATGCCACGCTCACCGGCACGGCCGTCACCATGGAGACCGCCGAGAGCGCGATCCGTGACCTCGTGAAAAACCGCGAGCCGAAGCGCATCAAGATCGAGGACATCCAGAAGCTGGTCGCCTCGCGCTACAACGTCTCGCGCTCGGACATCCTGTCGGAGCGGCGCACCGCTGCGGTGGTCAAGCCGCGCCAGATCGCGATGTACCTGTCGAAGGTGCTGACCCTGCGCTCGCTGCCCGAGATCGGCCGCCGGTTCGGCGGGCGCGACCACACCACCGTGCTGCACGCGGTGCGCAAGATCGAGAAGCAGATCGGCGAGGACGCGGTTCTCGGCGACGAGGTCGAGCTCCTGAAGCGCATGCTGCAGGACTAGGGCGTCTCTGCAAAGGGGTTCACAGGCTGGGAGGTCAGGCCCATGTGGGCTTGATGCGACGCTTTGAACTGACTGACGCGCAGTGGGAGCAGATCGTCCCGTTGCTGCCTCCGCAGAAGCCGCGCACGGGCCGGCCTGCGGAGGATCACCGGCAAGTCCTCAACGGCATGCTCTGGATCCTGCGCACGGGCGCACCCTGGGAGGATCTACCGGCGCGCTACGGTGCTGTGGGAACGGTGTCGAGCCGGTTCTACCGGTGGCGCAAGGCCGGCGTGTTCGACCGGGTGCTGCGGCGGCTGCAGGCGCAGGCGGATGCGCGCGGCGACCTCGACTGGGACCTGCACTTCGTGGACGCCACGGTGGTGCGCGCCCACCAGCACGCCGCCGGGGCACGCCGGTCCGGCGCCATCGGGGGGTGAGGCGACCGTCGAGGGCGTGGGCGAAGCGCTCGGGCGCAGCCAGGGTGGCTTCTCGACCAAGCTGCATCTGCGTGCCGAGGGCGGGGGTAAGCCGATCACGGCGGTGCTGACGGCGGGCGAGCGCCACGAGCAGTTTGCGTTGGATGCTCTCATGGACAAGGGCGCGGTGCCACGTCCAGGGCGAGGCCGCCCGCGCCTACGTCCCCGCCGGACGGCAGGCGACCGGGGCTACTCCAGTCCGCCGGCCCGTCGTCGCCTCCGACAACGCCGGGTCGAGCCGGTGATCCCCACCCGCAAGGATCAGCCCCGCCAGCTCGATTTCGACAAAGCCGCCTATCGCCAGCGCAACAAGGTCGAGCGGTTGATCGGTCGGCTCAAGCAGTATCGCCGCATCGCCACCCGCTACGAGAAGCGAGCCGCAAACTACCTCGCTATGGTCACGCTCGGCATGACCATGCTCTGGCTCACATGAGTTTGCAGAGACGCCCTAGGATCCCGAACGGGCTCCAGGCCACCCGTCAACCGTTCTCCCGAGCGCGCCCGATCGAACCCCGATCGGGCGCGCTTCTGTTTCACCGGGCTGCAGGCTGACCGTTTCGCGACGGCCCGGGATGGTCGGAGGCACCCCCGCCGTGGCAGACTGGCGCTCAGCGAATCGACCCGTTAAGGCCGCGTCGCCAAGAGGCAAGAACACGCTGGGGAACGCCGATGCCCGAAGCCTTCATCTACGATCACGTCCGCACGCCGCGCGGCCGTGGAAAGGCGGACGGCGCGCTGCATGAGGTGACGGCTTTGCGCCTGGCCGAAACGGCCCTGCGGGCGCTGAAGGACCGCAACGGCCTCGATACGGCGCTGGTCGACGACGTGATCCTCGGCTGCGTCGACCCGGTGGGCGAGGCCGGTGGCGACATCGCCCGCGCCGCCGCCCTGGTCGCCGATTACGGCGACCATGTCCCGGGCGTCCAGATCAATCGCTTCTGCGCCTCGGGCCTCGACGCGGTGAACTTCGCCGCCGCGCAGGTGATGAGCGGCCAGCACGAGATGGCGGTGGGCGGCGGTGTCGAATCCATGAGCCGCATCGGCATCGGCGCCTCGGGCGGCGCCTGGCCGGTCGATCCGGCGATCGCCATCAAGTCGTATTTCATGCCGCAGGGCGTCTCGGCCGACCTGATCGCCACCAAGTACGGCTTCTCGCGGGACGATTGCGACGCCTACGCGGTCCGCTCGCAGGCGCGCTCGGCCAAGTCCTGGGCGGACGGGCTGTTCGGCGGCTCGGTGGTCCCGGTGCGCGACGTGAACGGCATCACGCTGCTCGACCGCGACGAGCATATGCGGCCGGGCACCGACATGCAGTCGCTCGCCGCGCTGAAGGCCTCCTTCGTCCAGATGGGGCAGATGGGCGGGTTCGATGCCGTGGCGACGGATGCGCACCCGGATGTCGAGACGGTCAACCACGTCCACCATGCCGGCAACTCGTCGGGCATCGTCGACGGCGCCGCCGCGGTGCTGGTCGGCTCGAAGGCCGCCGGCGATGCGGCAGGGCTGCGGCCGCGGGCGCGGATCCGGGCCTTTGCCAATATCGGCTCGGACCCCGCCCTGATGCTGACCGGCCCGGTGGACGTGACCCGCAAGGTCCTGGCCCGGTCCGGGCTGAGCCTGTCGGACATCGACCTGTTCGAGGTGAACGAGGCCTTCGCGGCGGTGGTCCTGCGCTTCTGCCAAGCCTTCGATCTCGATCCGGAGGTCGTCAACGTCACCGGCGGCGCGATTGCCCTCGGCCATCCCCTCGGCGCCACCGGCGCGATGATCCTCGGGACGGTGCTCGACGAGCTGGAGCGCACCGGCAAGGAGCGGGCGCTGGTCACGCTCTGCATCGGTGCCGGGATGGGCACCGCCACGATCATCGAGCGCGTCTGAGCGGGGGTGCGGCGCGGGGGCGGAACACGGCCGCTCCCCAAAGCCCGGGAACGCTGCTAGAGGCGCGGGCGACGGTCGGCCCAAATCGGGTCCGGACGATAAAACATTGGGAGTCGAGCCCTTGAACCGCCTGATCGCGACGCTCTGCCTGGGCGTCTCCCTGAGCCTGCCGCTCGCCGCACGTGCCGACGAGGCGTCCGACCGCGTCGCCGAGGCGACCTCGCTCGTGAACAAGACCCTGATCAAGAACCTGCAGACCGGCTTCAACGTCGCCCTGGAGAAGACCGTGGCGCCGATGCCGGAATCGCGCGCGGAGGCCGTCCGCAAGGAGCTCTCCGACGAGTTCGAGAAGCAGCGCGGCCTCATGATCGAAGGCCTGTCGAAGGAATACGCCCAGAAGTTCACGCTGGCCGAGCTGAAGCATCTCGACGAGATCTATTCCGATCCGACCTACCTCAAGTTCCAGACGATGAACGCCGATCCCAACTCGGCGGTGACCGCGATCTCGCAAAACTCGGTCACGAAGCTGCTCAACATGCTGGCGGTGGCCGCAGCCACCGACAACGCGCCCAAGACCGGTGCGCCGCCGGTCCCGCCGCCGGCGGCTCCGCCCGCTCCGGCGCCGAAGTAGCCGGTGCCGTCCCCCGCGCGCGATGGGCTGGCTTCAGGCCGCGCGCGCGGCCGCCCGGGGTGTGAACCCCTCCACCTCGGGCAGCGCCTCGAGCTGAGGCTTGGCGAAGTGATAGCCCTGCATCAGCGTGATCCCGAGGCCGCGCAGGGCATCGCGCTCCGACGCGGTCTCGATGCCCTCGGCCAGAACGGTGACCCCGAGGGCGCGGGCGATCGCGATGATGCCCGCGACGATCGCGTGCCGTCCCGAATCGGTATCGATGCCGCGTACGAGCTCCATGTCGATCTTGATGAGATCGGGCCGGAAATTCGCCAGCAGGTTGAGCCCGGCGAAGCCGGCGCCGAAATCGTCGAGGGCCGTCAGGAAGCCCTGCTGGCGATAGGCGGCCACGATCCGCTTCACATGCTCGATGTCTTGGAACCGCTCCTGTTCGGTGAACTCGAACATGATGCGGCGGTAAGAGAAGTCCACGCGCCGTGCGGCCTCCAGCGAGGCGCGGATGCAGGCATTCGGCTCGTAGACCGCGTTCGGCATGAAATTGATCGACAGGCGCGTATCGCTGTCGCGCGGCAGGAGGCGCCCGGCCAGCTCGATCGCCTTCACGCGCGCCGCCTGGTCGAACTGGTAGCGCGTCGCGTCTGTGACCCGGTCGAGGATCGTGCCGGCCGGCTCGCCGTTGGGCCCGCGCACCAGCGCCTCGTAGGCCCAGACATGTCCGGATCCGACATCGACGATCGGCTGGAACGCCATCGTGAAGTCGAAATCGAGGGCGGCACCGTCGCGACACGCGCGACAGCCTTTGTCCTTCGTCATGGAGCGATTCCGTCGGTTCCCCCCGACCAGCGGATCATGCGCCCCAGCACTCAATGCAACCTTAACGTAAAACCCTCGGCATTTAGACGGCGAGACTTTGGGAGGACGGCACCATGACGTTGACGGATTTCCGCTTCGAGACCGACGCCGACGGTATTGCGGTGGCGACCTGGGATATGCCCGGCCGGTCGATGAACGTGATCACCGAAGGGGTGATGGACCAGCTCGAGCAGATCATTGAGCAGGTCGCCTCGGACGCCGCGATCAAGGGCTGCGTCATCGCCACCGGGAAGGACAATTTCTCCGGCGGCGCCGACCTCACCATGCTGCAAGGGCTCGGCCGGGCCTATGAGCAGCTGAAGGCCGAGCAGGGCGAGGAGGTGGCCATGCGCCACTTCTTCGAGGCGTCGCGGCGTCTCTCGCTGCTGTTCCGTCGGCTCGAGACCTGCGGCAAGCCGTTCGCCGCGGCGATCCAGGGCCTGTGCCTGGGCGGCGCCTTCGAGCTGGCCCTGTCCTGCCACCACCGGGTGGCCTCCGATGATGCGAAGACGCGGGTCGGGCTGCCGGAGATCAAGGTCGGCCTGTTCCCGGGCGGCGGCGGCACCCAGCGGGTCGCCCGGCTGATGCAGACCGGCGACGCGCTCCAGATGCTGTTCAAGGGCGAGCAGATCCGCGCGCCGATGGCCAAGGGCATGGGCCTGATCCACGCGGTGGCGCCGCAGGCCGAGATCGTCGAGCGCGCCAAGGCCTGGATCCGCGAGGGCGGCTCCGCGGTCGCCCCCTGGGATGTGCCGAAGTTCAAGGCGCCCTCCGGCAAGGTCTATTCGCCGGCCGGGATGATGATCTGGCCGCCGGCCAACGCGATCTACCGCCGCGAGACCCACGACAATTACCCGGCCGCGAAGGCGATCCTGGCCTCGGTCTACGAGGGCCTGCAGCTGCCCATGGACCTCGCTCTGCGGGTCGAGAGCCGGTACTTCGCCCATATCCTGCGCTCGAAGGAGGCGGCGGCGATGATCCGCACGCTGTTCATCTCCATGGGCGAGCTGAACAAGGGTGCCCGCCGGCCGAAGGATGTGCCCGCCACCAACCTGAAGCGAGTCGGGGTGATCGGCGCCGGTTTCATGGGCGCCGGCGTCGCCTACGTCACCGCCCAGGCGGGGCTCGACGTCGTGCTGGTGGACCAGTCGCTGGAGGCCGCAGAGAAGGGCAAGGCCTACGCCCACACGCTGATCACCGGCCAGATCAACAAGGGGCGCGCCAAGACCGCCGATCGGGACGCGCTGCTGGGACGGATCACCCCCACGGCGGATTATGCCGCTTTGGCGGGCTGCGACCTCGTGATCGAGGCGGTCTTCGAGGACCCCACGGTCAAGGCCGAGGTGATCCAGAAGGTCGAGGCGGTGATCGGCCCCGACACGATCTTCGCCTCCAACACCTCGACGCTGCCGATCACGGGCCTGGCGAAGCACTCGCAGCGGCCGGATCGGTTCGTCGGCATCCACTTCTTCTCGCCCGTCGAGAAGATGATGCTGGTCGAGATCATCAAGGGCGAGGCCACCGGCGACGCCGCGCTCGCGACCGCCCTCGATTACGTGCGGCTGATCAAGAAGACCCCGATCGTCGTGAACGACGCCCGCGGCTTCTTCGCCAACCGCTGCGTCGGCGCCTACATCCTCGAAGGCCACAAGATGCTGGCCGAGGGCGTGCCGCCCGCCATGATCGAGAGCGCCGGGCGCCAGGCCGGCATGCCGGTGGGCCCGCTCTCGCTCAACGACGAGGTCGCCCTCGATCTCGTGCTCAAGATCGCCAAGGCCACCGAGGCGCAGGTCGGGGCGGGGGCGGTCGATCCGGCCCAGAAAACGATCCTCACCGCCATGGTCGAGGGCCAGGGCCGGCTCGGGCGCAAGAACCGGAAGGGGTTCTACGATTACCCGGAGGGCGCGCCCAAGCGCCTCTGGCCGGGCCTGGCGGAGCTGCAGCCCAACCGCCTCGACCCGGAGGCGGTGGACTTCGCCGAGCTGAAGCAGCGGCTGCTGGTGGTCCAGGCGCTCGAGGCTGCACGGACCGTCGGCGAGGGCGTTGTCACCGATCCCCGAGAGGCCGATGTCGGCTCGATTCTCGGCTTCGGCTTCGCCCCGTTCACGGGCGGCACCCTGTCCTACATCGACTTCATGGGCGCGGATGCCTTCGTGGCACTCGCCCGCGGTCTGGAGGCCAAGCACGGATCCCGATTCCGGGTGCCCGACAGCTTGGTCGCCATGGCCGAGCGGGGCGGGACGTTTTATGGGGAGCAGAAGCGCGCGGCCTGATTTTGGCGAAAGCCTGTCTGACTAGGGCCAGAGAGCCGTTCCCGATCGCCGCGGGAACGGCTCAGCTCGCGGCGTCTATGGCTGGTCTAGCACCAGCATAGTGATGCGAACGATGTCGCGCGCGGTTGCTGCGTTCCGGACCTAACTGGACGCTTCTGTTCAGCCGGCCAAGGCGATCTCGATCGCCGCCTCGGCGTGGAGCGCGGTCGTGTCGAACAGCGGGACCGGACTGCCCGTCGCCTGAACCAGAAGCATGATCTCTGTGCAGCCCAGGATGATGGCCTCGGCGCCATCCTCGACCAATCGGGCCATGATCGCGCGATAGGCCGCTCGCGACTCAGGGATCACTTTCCCGGTCACCAACTCCTTGTAGATGATCCGATGAACCGTCGCCCGGTCGTCTCGGCCCGGCACGATAACGTCCAAGCCGTACCGCTCGGCCAGCCGGCCCTTGTAGAAGGCGTGCTCCATCGTGAAGGCGGTGCCGAGCAGCCCGACTTTCCGGAAGCCGGCCGCCTTGATCCGCTCCGCCGTGGGATCGGCGATGTGGAGGAGGGGCACGCGCACCGCTGCCTCAACGGCCGGCGCCATCCGGTGCATCGTGTTGGTGCAGATCAGAAGCAAGTCGGCGCCGCAGGCTTCGAGGCGCTGGGCGGCATCGACCATGCGTGTCGTCAGCCCGTCCCAATCGCCCCGGTGCTGAAGATCCTCGATTTCGGCGAAGTTGAACGACCACAACACGCAGC
This sequence comes from Methylobacterium sp. GXF4, assembly GCF_000272495.1. Taxonomy (NCBI): domain Bacteria; kingdom Pseudomonadati; phylum Pseudomonadota; class Alphaproteobacteria; order Hyphomicrobiales; family Methylobacteriaceae; genus Methylobacterium; species Methylobacterium sp. GXF4. Next base: position 341,514 of record NZ_AKFK01000051.1, read on the forward strand.
GGGCCGAGGCCGTCGGGCCCAGCCGATCGCGAACACCCTGGTTCAGGATGCGGTAATACTCTGCCGAGCTTTCCCAGCTCATGCCGCCGAGCAGGCCGATCGTTCGCATGACATCTCCGCCGGCAAGATTCACCCGGCTGATCTATCGCAAAGCTTAATTGGCTGCGAAGAATAAAATACGGGCCGCGAACCGATCCGCTCAGGCGACGCGGACCTTCGCGCCGAGCATGCGGGCGAGCAGTTCGACATCGTTGGCGTTGTCGGAGAGGAGGTCGGTGATGTCTCCGACTTCCAGTGCCTTCACGTGGCGGCAGCGCATCCCGTAGCGGCTGGCCGTGCAGGTGCAGCGCAGCTGCGGGCCGCCGGCCCGCTCTTCCAGCACGACGCTGTATTGGTTGCCGGTGGAGCCCCGGATCGTGAAGCTGAGCGCCGAAGGCGCTGCCGGAAAGGCGGCCAGCGCCCGATTGCTGATCGCCCCCGGAGCCCGGCGGGGGAGCGGCGGACCGCTCGCCACACGGGTGACCGGCACGCCGATGGCCGTAGCGAGGCCGTGGACGTCCGGCGTCTCGGTCTGGCGCATGGCCGCCAGCGCGATCGCCGCGCAGGCATAGGCATCCTCGCCGGCATCGTGATGCTCGAACCGGATGCCGAGGCGCCGGGCGACCTTGCCGAGGCCGCACCCCTCCGGCGCCGGAAACACCCGGCGGGCGATCTGGACGGTGCAGAGATAGGACAGGGCCGGCACCGGCAGCCCGGCGCGGGCGAGGCCGGCGCGCAGCACGCCGATGTCGAAGCTGGCATTGTGGGCGAGGATCAGCCCGCGCGTCAGGTCGCCAAGATAGGGCGCCATCACGCCGGCGAAATCCGGCTGGTCGGCAACATCGGCCGGCAGGATACCGTGGACCCGGATGTTGCCCGGCGAGAACCGCATCTCCGGCGGGCGGATCAGGTGACTTTCGCGGCGGACGATGCGCCCGTCCGCGATCCAGGCGAGACCCACCGCGCAGGCGCTGTCGCGCCGTTCGTTGGCCGTCTCGAAGTCGAGGGCCAGGACCGTCATCGCGGGTGGACCATGCCGGGGAACGTTCTCGGGGTGTTCCCGACCGGTCTAAGCCCGCGCGACTCGCGCATCAACCCTCGGCCACCATCCCCAACCAATCGTCTTCCGACACGACCCGGACGCCGTGCTTCTCCGCGTCCTTGAGCTTCGAGCCGGCCCCGGGGCCCGCCACCACGAGGTCGGTCTTGGCCGAGACCGAACCCGAAACCTTCGCGCCGAGCCGCTCGGCCACCGCCTTGGCCTCGTTGCGGGTCATCTTCTCCAGGGTGCCGGTAAAGACCACGGTCTTGCCGGCAAAGGCCGAAGCGGCGGCCGGCCGTTCCATGGGCTCGACCGTCACCTCCTCCAGCAGGGCCGCGACGGCGTCGGAATTGTGCGGCTCGGAGAAGAACAGGATCAGCGCATCGGTCGCGACCGGCCCGATCTCGCCGTCGTCGGCGAACAGCCGATAGGCATCGCCGGGCTTCTGCTCGGCGGCGCGGGCCAGCGCGGCCCGAACGGCGTCGGCGTCGCCGTAATGTTTCAGAAGATTCTCGCGCTGGGGCGCGCTGAGGCGCGCGCGCGGCCCGTCGGAGGGGGCGTCGTCGGGGAAGCCGAGATCGAGCAACCGGTCCCGGGTCGTGCCGCCGACCCGCGGCACGGCAGTCAGCTCGACCCAGTCCGGCCCCGGCTGGACGGCCGCCGCTTCCTTGATGGCGGCGATCAGCGTCGGCATGTCGGGGAAGCGCTTGGCCAGCGCCTTCGCGGTGGCCTCGCCGATCTGCGGGATGCCGAGCGCGAAGAGCAGGCGGTTCATGGGAACCCGGCGGCGGGCCTCGACCCCGGCCAGCAGGTTCTTGATCGCCTTGTCCTCCTCCTCGCCCTTCTTCTTGGCGGCCTTCTTCGGCGGCTCGGTGGCCCCGGACTCGGCGCGCCGCTCGGCCGAGAGCGCCTCGCGCCGCGCCACGACCGCCGCTTTCAGCGTCTCGAAATCCAGCCGGAACAGGTCGGCGGGCTGGCGCACCAGCCCGGCCTCGAACAGGACCTCGATATAGGTCTCGCCGAAACCCTCGATGTCGAAGCCGTTGCGCGACACGAAGTGCTTGAGCCGCTCGACACCCTGCGCCGGGCAGATCAGGCCGCCGGTGCAGCGCCGGATCGCGTCGGGGCGGCCGGTGCGCGGGTTGACCGCGCGCACGGCGCGGCTGCCGCAGGCCGGGCAGGTCTCGGGAAAGGCGTAGGGCTTCGAATCCGGCGGGCGCTTGGTGAGGTCGACATCCATCACCTTCGGGATCACGTCGCCGGCGCGGACCACCGTGACCGTATCGCCGACGCGGATATCGCGGCCGTCGCGGATCGGCTCGCCGTCGGCGCCCACACCCTTCACGTAGCCTTCGTTGTGCAGGGTCGCGTTGGACACGACGACGCCGCCCACCGTCACGGGCCGCAGCTTCGCCAGGGGATTGAGCGAGCCGGTGCGGCCGACATTGATGACGATGTCCTCCACGATCGTCGTGGCTTCCTGGGCGGCGAATTTGTGGGCCAGCGCCCAGCGGGGCGAGCGCGAGACGAAGCCGAGCCGCTTCTGCAGCGCGAGGTCGTCGACCTTGTAGACGACGCCGTCGATGTCGTAGCCGAGCCCGGCGCGGTCCGCCTCGATCTGCCGGTAATGGCCGAGCATCGCCTCGATATCGGTGAAGGTCCGGGTGAGGGGATTCACCGGCAGGCCCCAGGTGGCGAAGCGCTGGAGGACGCCGAATTGCGTGTCGGCGATCGGTTCCGACAGCTCGCCCCAGGCATAGGCGAAGAATTTCAGCGGGCGGGAGGCGGTGATGCTCGGATCGAGCTGGCGCAGGCTCCCGGCGGCGGCGTTGCGCGGATTGGCGAAGAGCGGTTTGCCGGCGGCTTCCTGGCGGGTGTTGATCGCGGCGAAATCCGCATGCGACAGGTAGACCTCGCCGCGCACCTCGCAGATCTCCGGCCAGCCGGAGCCTCTGAGAACCGCCGGGATGTCCTGAACCGTGCGGGCATTGGCCGTGACGTTCTCGCCGACCTCGCCGTCCCCGCGGGTTGCCGCGGTCTCCAGCTTGCCGTTCACGTAGCGCAGCGACAGCGACAGGCCGTCGATCTTCGGCTCGGCCGTGAAGGCGAGGGGCGTCTCGTCGGGCCAGCCCAGGAAGCGCCGGACGCGGGCCACGAACTCGGCGACTTCCTCCGCGTCGAAGGCGTTGCCCAGCGACAGCATCGGCACGGCATGCCGAACCTTGGCGAACTTTTCCGAGGGCTTGGCGCCCACCGACGTGCTCGCGGCACCGGTCCCGGCGAGATCGGGGAAACGGGTCTCGATCTCCTCCAGGCGGCGGCGCAGGCGGTCGTATTCCGCATCCGAGATCTCGGGCGCGTCTTCCTGGTAGTAGAGGCGGTCGGCCTCGAGGATCGCGTCCGAGATCCGCGTGTGCTCGCTCCGCGCCTCCTCGGCGGTGAGATCGAGCTCGGGCGTATCGGGCTTTGCGGTAGGCATAAGGGCGTTCTAGCGCATCGCGGGCCCTACGGGAGCCTGCGGCGGGACGGCATCCCCGCTTCTCTCAACCGCGCGGGGCGAGCAGATCGCCGCGCCCGACCAGCAGGAAGGCGCCGAGGAACATCGCGGCGACCACGCCGCTCAGGGTTGCCAGCGGCAGCACCGGGACGAGCCAGCCCGACAGCGCCGTGCCGGCGACCGAGCCGAGGTTCATCGCGGCCATGTAGACCTCGAACTGCGTCGCGGCGCCGGCCCTGCCGCGGCTAGCCTGGAGCAGGGCCGGCATCAGCGCGACGATCAGCAATCCCGGCAGCGCATGGGGGAGCGCCAGGATCAGGGGGGCGGCCGACCCCAGCAGGCCGGTCGCGATCAGGATGCCGGCCAGCACGAAGGTCACGACGCTCGCGAGCAGCAGGGCCCGCAGGGGCCGCACCGGCCCGGCACGATCCGACCACAGGCCGATCGCGAAGGCGCCCGCGGTGCCGCTCACCAGTGCCAGACCCGCCTGGAGGCGGGACAGGGTCGCCGGGTCCCAGCCCCGGCCCTGGAGCAGGTCGATCGAGAAGGGCAGCTCGAACAGCCCGAGGGCGGCGTCTAGGCCGAAGCAGAGGGCGAGCAGCTGCAGGGCCCGCTTCCGCCGCAGGGCGAGGCCGAGACGGCGCAGGAAACGCGAGAACGGCACGCGCCGCGGCGGCGGCCCGCGCCTGGCGACATGCAGCAGCGCATCGCCGGGTGCTTCGCGCACGAGAAGCATCGGCAGGCTCGCCAGGATGCCGGCGGCAAGCAGCGCGGACAGGCTCACGCTCAGCCCGTAGCCCGCCAGCATCCATCCGAGACCGGCGGCGCTGAGGCTGGTCCCGGCGACGAACCCGGCCCGCGTGCAGGCGCTGACCCGGCCGAGCTCGGCCGCGGGGACGTGGTCCATGATCAGCCGGTCGCAGGCGGTGTCGAGCAGGGACGCGAACAGGCTATGGACCAGGAAGGCGAGACCGAGCAGGCCGACCTGATCGACCCCGAGCAGCAGCATCAGGGCGATCGTCGCGTGACACCCGAGGATTGCCGCCACCGCAAAGGGCCGGCGCCGGCCCATGCGCCGATCCCCGGAGCGATCGACCAGCGGACCCCACAGGATCGGCTGCAGCGTCCAGGGCAGGCCGGCCAGGGCGAAGTGAAACCCGACTTCCGTGGCGGCGACGCCGTGCGCGGCCAAGTGATTGGCCAGAGCGGTCAGCGAGAATCCAGCGATCAGCCCCTGGTAGAGATAGGTCGCGAAGAACACACCGTAGCGGATGCGCCGCCCGGCCAGATTCGGAGCCTGCAGCCATCCCCGACCGGACCGGCTGCTCAAATCGTGATGCACTTGCCGGCCCGCTGCCGCACGACGATGCTCCTTCCCCCGCCGTCACCGGACCCGAACCCGTGCCGCTCCGTCACACGCACCTTACGGCCTGCAAAGCCCTGCCGGGACGCGTCGCGTGAGCGCGGCCGAAGTCTGGATCGTCGATCTCGCGCTCTCGGCCGCGCAGCTCGAACGCTGCGGCACCGTTCTCGACGCGAAGGAGCGCGACCGTGCCGGCCGATTCCTCCGTGCGGCCGACCGTGCCCGCTACCAGGCGAGCCATGCAGCGCTTCGGCTGATCCTGGGCGACGCGCTCGGCCTCCCGCCGGGCGACATCCGCCTGAAAACCGGCGCTGCCGGCAAGCCCGAGCTCGTCGACGGCTCCGTGAGCTTCAACCTGTCGCATTCCGGGGGACGCGCCCTCGTCGGACTGGCGCAGACTGTAGCCATCGGTGTCGATGTCGAGGAGATCAGGCCCATCCCGGACGTCCTGCGCATCGCACGCGGGCAGTTCGCGTCCGAAGAGGCCGCAGCCCTGGCGGCACAGCCCTCGCAGGCGATCAACGCGGCCTTCTTCGGCCTATGGACCCGAAAGGAGGCGGTGGTGAAAGCCTTGGGCACCGGCCTGTCACTGCCCCTCGACCGCTTCAGCGTCAGCGTGCCGCCCGCGCCCGCGCGCCTTCTTCGTATGACCAACGGCGGCGCAATGACCCTTGCCGACATCGATGCCGGACCGGATTACGCAGCCACGGCGGCGGTGCAATCCGGCGCGGCTACCGTCGCGGTCCGGCATCTGGCCCAGGACTGGCCGAGCCGTCTGCGCAGATAGCCCAACACCGGCCTTGCGGTCCGGGAAAGGCGCGGCTATAAGCCCGCTGCCGGCAGTTGCGGACACGCAATTCGGCCTTCGGAGTGTAGCGCAGTCTGGTAGCGCACCACGTTCGGGACGTGGGGGTCGCAGGTTCAAATCCTGCCACTCCGACCAAGCTCCTTCAGGGAGCGGAGGTCTTCCCGCCTTATCGCATTGTTGGTTCGATCGCGTTCCCTGGAACGTGCTCGCCGGCGCTTGGCGATCCTTTCGGACAAATCTGTCGACCTCACGGTCTTGAGCGGATCGGTGCACCCTGCTCGGCGGGAGCGGTTCGACCGAGGGCGACGGCCTCCGTCGAACCTTGTATGCGGCCTGTCTATGGCCTCTGAAGCACAAGCCGGTCTCCGCCACGTCGAGACGTCGCCTGCCGTCTGGGCCTTCTTTGCACGGCTGTTTCTGATCGCCGCGGCTGTCGTAGGGTTCGCCGCATTGCTCGGCATCGCGATCCTCGACCCCTATGGTCTGCGTGCGGTCCCCGGGCATCCGCCGGGCCCAATCATGGACACGAACCAGCGGCTCTCCTACCCGCAGATCGCCCGGGGCGGTACGTTCGACGCCGTCGTGTTCGGGACCTCGACGGCGCGTCTGCTCGATCCGGCAGCCCTCGATGCCGCCTTCGACGCGCGCTTCGCCAATCTAGCCATGAATGCCGCGACCCCGGACGAGCAGATCCGCCTGGCTGAACTCTTCCTCGCGCACCAGCCGGTGAAGGCGGTCCTGTTCGGCCTCGACACGACCTGGTGCGCCGCCGATCCGCCGGCCCGCACTGCCAACGCCTTTCCGGACTGGCTCTACGAGACCGGCACACCCTGGGGCGTCCTGCACCAGTTCAGCCTGCGCGCGCTCACGACCGCGACGCAGGCGGGGCTCACGCGCCTCGGCCTGACCCGCGCGCGAATCCGCCCCGACGGCTACGCCGTCTTCACGCCGCCCGAGGCTTTGTACGATGCCGCGCGTGCCCGCGCGCATATCCGGGCCGGCGCCCTCGATTCGGCGGCATCATCCGACCGGCCGGATGCCCCGATGCCGGCGCTCGCGCGGCTCGATGCGCTCCTCGGACGCGTCCCGCCGAACGCCATGAAGCTCATCGCCTTCATGCCGGTCCACGTGGCCGCGCAGGGCGCGCCCGGCACCCCGGCGGGCCGGCGGGAGCAGGCCTGCAAGGCCCGTGTCGCGGCAATCGGTGCCGGACACGGGGCCGTCGTGGTCGATTTCCGCTTCGCCTCGCCCGTGACCACGCAGGACGCGAATTACTGGGACGCGTTGCATTACCGCCTGCCGGTGGCGGCGCGGATCGTGGCGGGCCTGAAAGAGGCCGTCAGCGCAGGCGCCGGCGACCCGGCTGGGTTCTACCGGGTCCTGGCCCACCCGTAACGCGCCTATCCGGTGGCGGCGCGCTCGGCCCGCGCCCAGCCCGCCCGGGTGCTGGCGCAGTAATCTGCGAAACGCCCCTCGCGGATCGCCGCCCGGGCGCCCGCCATCAGGTCCTGGTAGTAGGCGAGGTTGTTCCAGGTCAGCAGCATCATGCCCAGGATCTCGTTCGACCGGACGAGATGGTGCAGATAGGCCCGGGAATAGTCCCGCGCGGCCGGGCAGGACGAGGTCTCGTCCAGCGGCGCCGTGTCTTCGGCATGGCGGGCATTGCGCAGGTTGACCCGGCCGTTCCGGGTATAGGCGAGGCCGTGGCGGCCGGCCCGGGTCGGCATCACGCAGTCGAACATGTCGATGCCGCGGGCGACCGCCCCCAGGATGTCGTCGGGCGTGCCCACGCCCATCAGGTAACGCGGCTTGGCCTGCGGCAGGTGCGGCTCCACGGTCTCGATCATGGCGAACATCACCGCCTGCGGCTCCCCGACCGCGAGGCCGCCCACCGCGTAGCCCTTCAGGTCGAGGTCGGTCAGGGCGCGGGCGCTCTCGATGCGAAGCGCCGGGACGTCGCCGCCCTGGACGATGCCGAATAGCGCCTTGCCCGACTGCTCGCCGAACGCCACCCGGCAGCGCTCCGCCCAGCGCAGGGACAGGTGCATGGCCTTCTCGATCGCCTTGTGCTCGGCCGGCAGGCGCACGCACTCGTCGAGCTGCATCTGGATGTCGGAGCCGAGCAGGCCCTGGATCTCGATGGAGCGCTCCGGGCTCATGTGATGGGCCGTGCCGTCGATATGCGAGCGGAAGGTCACCCCCTGCTCGTCGATCTTCCGCAGGGCCGAGAGCGACATCACCTGGAAGCCGCCGGAATCGGTCAGGATCGGCCGCTCCCAGTTCATGAAGGTGTGCAGGCCGCCGAGCCGCGCCATCCGCTCGGGGCCGGGGCGCAGCATCAGGTGGTAGGTGTTGCCCAGCACGACGTCGGCGCCGAGCTCCCGGACCTGACCGGGATACATCGCCTTGACGGTCGCGGCGGTGCCCACGGGCATGAAGGCCGGCGTGCGGATGTTCCCGCGCGGCGTCGCGATCTCGCCGGTCCGGGCGGTGCCGTCCTGACCGTGCAGGGTGAAGCCGAAGGGCACGGTCTCGGTCATGGCATGTCCGCGCGCGGGCCCGGAAACAGCAGGCTGGCGTCGCCGTAGGAGTAGAAGCGGTAGCCGCTCCGGATCGCGTGCGCGTAGGCCGCCCGCATCGTGTCGAGGCCCGAGAAGGCCGAGACCAGCATGAACAGCGTCGAGCGCGGCAGGTGGAAATTGGTCACGAGCGCATCGACCGCGCGGAACCGGTAGCCGGGCGTGATGAAGATGTCGGTCGGCCCCGAGAACGCCGAGAGCGTGCCCTCCGGGCTCGCGGCGCTCTCCAGCAGGCGCAGGGCCGTCGTGCCCACCGCGACGATCCGGCCGCCGGCGGCTCGGACCGCGTTGAGGGCGGCGGCAGTCTCGGCATCGAGGATGCCGATCTCCGCATGCATCCGGTGGCCCTCGGTATCGTCCGCCTTGACCGGCAGGAACGTCCCGGCGCCGACATGCAGGGTGACGTGGTGGCGCTGCAGGCCGGCTGCGTCGATCGCCGCCAGCAGGTCATCGGAGAAGTGCAGCCCCGCGGTCGGCGCGGCGACGGCACCGGGATGGCGGGCATAGACGGTCTGATAGTCGGTCGTGTCGCGGGCGTCGGTGGGGCGCTTGCCGGCGATGTAGGGTGGCAGGGGCAGGGCGCCTTCCAGCGCGATCTGGGCGTCGAGCTCTGCGCCGGCGCGGTCGAAATCGAGGACGATCTCGCCGGCCTCGCCCTTCTCGAAGACGGTGGCGCGGAGGTCCCCGAACTGAAGCGCGTCGCCGACCGTCAGGCGCTTGGCCGGCCGGGCGAAGGCGCGCCAGCGCGCCGGCGCTTCGCGCAGGTGCAGCATCACCTCGGTGCGCTGCCCCGGAGCGCCCGGGCGGGTGCGCACGCCGATGAGGCGCGCCGGGATCACCCGCGTATCGTTGAAGACCAAGGCGTCGCCGGCCCGGAGCGCACCGGGCAGGTCACGCACGCTGCAATCCGCCAGCGCTTCGCCCGGACGCACCACGAGGAGCCGCCCGGCATCCCGCGGCTCAGCCGGGCGCAAGGCGATGCAGCTCTCCGGCAGATCGAAATCGAACAGGTCCACGCGCATCGCCGGGTGCCTGCACCGAACCGGACGCGGTTTCAACCTCGGAACCGGTTCGCACCCCTGCCGGTTCTCGCCTCACCGAAGCGGGAGAGGCCCGACATATGCCCTGGTACGCCGTGCGACCCCGCGATGCCGCCGATCCCCGCTGGCCGCTGCCCGGCACCGAGCAGATCGTCCTCAAAGCCGAGGATCCGGACAACGCCCGTGCCAAGTTCGAGGAAGCCTATCCGAGTGAGCCCTTCGGCAGCCCCGCCGTGCCGGTGCCGAATACCGGGGCGGGAAGCTTCCGGGGCGACGCGGAAGCGCTGATCGTCTCGGAGACCGCCGAGCCGGCTTCACCGCGGGACTGAGCACGATGCTGAAGACGAGCCGAATCGGTCGCGTGACTCTGGATGGCCAGCTCGTCAGCTATTGGGACCGCGAAGCGGCGCGCCTGGAGGCGATCGCGGCGTCGGCGCGCTTCGGCTGGCAGCGGCGCCGGATTCTGCGGAAGGCGGCGGATGCGCGGGCCAAGGCCGAACGCAGCCGCCAGCGCGAAGCCGCCCGGAGCCCGGCCGCACAACCCACCGAGGCATAGCCGAAGCTAAGACTCTTTCGCCAGCGTCGAAGCTTTGCCGTGGCCTGAGGCAAGCTGCATCCCGTATGGGCACGTCGACCCGTGATCGGCGCATCCCATGGACCGGACCCAGAAAGCAGCCCTCCTCAGCGCCGGTATCGGCCTCGTCGTGACCGTGCTGAAGTTCTACGCGGCCTGGCTCACCAGCAGCCTGGCGCTCTACTCGGACGCGCTCGAGAGCATCATCAACGTGGTCGCGGCGGTCGGCGCCTTCGTGGCCCTGCGGGTGGCCGCGCGCCCGGCCGACGCCGAACATCCCTACGGGCACCACAAGGCGGAATTCTTCTCCGCGGTGATCGAAGGCGCGCTCATCATCGTGGCCGCGATCCTGATCCTGCGGGAGGCCTATTTCGGCCTGCTGGCGCCGAAGCCCCTCGACGCGCCGGCCCTGGGCCTCGCCATCAATCTCGGGGCCGGCGGGATCAACGCCGCCTGGGCCTGGGCGCTGATGCGCTGGGGCCGGGCCTGGCGCTCACCGGCGTTGATCGCGGATGCGCGCCACATCGTGGCCGACGTCGTGACCTCGTGCGGCGTCCTCGTCGGCGTCGCCGCGGTGTGGCTGACCGGCTATCCGATCCTCGACCCGGCGGTGGCCGGCCTGGTGGCGCTCAACATCCTCTGGTCCGGCTTCCGCATGGTCCGCGAATCGGTCGACGGGCTGATGGATCGGGCGGCGCCGGCCGACATGGTCTGCGAGATCCGCTCGCTGATCTCCCGCCACGGGGAGGGTGCCCTGGAAGCCCACGACGTCCGGACACGCTCCGCCGGACAGGCGACCTTCATCGATTTCCATCTCGTGGTCCCCGGGACCATGACCGTCGAGGCCTCGCACGCCATCTGCGACCGGCTCGAGAATGCCCTGGAAACCACGATTCCCGGGGCGGTCGTCACTATCCATGTCGAGCCCGGCGAGGAGGCCAAGGCCCGGGGCCTGCCGGTCCTCTGACTCGGACGGGTTCCGCATCCCAGTGCACCAAGCGTGTCGGCGTCCCGGAGCCTGCCGCCGGGACGCCGACACGGATTTTCAGTTCACGGCTCAGCTCCAGGCGTGGAACGGCGGCGCGACGCCGTTCAGCGCGTGGTTGCCGACGATGGCGACCTTCCAGCGGACCGGATCGTGCAGGGTATGGGTCCGGGCGTTGCGCCAGTGCCGGTCGAGATTCTCGGCGGCCAGCGTCGAGCGGGTGCCGGAGAGTTCGAACAGCTTGTTGGAGGCGGCCAGGGCGATGTCGGTGGTCAGCACCTTCGCCTCGGCGACCGCGAGTTGCGCGGCGGCAACGCTCTCCGCATCCGGCCGGGCCACCGCCGCATCGAGGGCGAGCCCGGCCTTGTCGAGCAGGGCTTCGGCCGCATGCTGGCGGATGGTGAGGTCGCCCACCGCCTGGATCGTGTAGGGGTCGTCGGAGGCGCGTTCTTGCCCGCTGTCGATCCAGGGCCGCGCCTTCTCGCGCACGAAGCGGATCGTGTCGTTTAGGGCCTCGCGGCCGATGCCGGCATCCACCGCCGCCTGGATGATCTGGAAGATCGCCCCGTCCGCGCTCGGCGCCTCGTAGCCCTTCCAGGCCGGGACCAGGTGGGTCTTCTCCACCCGGACATCCTCGATCAGCACCGTGCCGCTCGCCGTGCCGCGCTGGCCGAAGCTCGACCAATCGTCGATCACGCTGAGCCCGGGCGCGTCCCGCTCGGCGATGGCGTACCAGGCCCGGCCCTCGGCATCGAGGGCGACGATCGGCACGAGATGGGCCAGCAGCGCCCCGGTGGCGTAGAATTTCTGGCCGCGCACGATCACGTGGTCGCCGTGATCGGTGAACCGGGTCTCGAAATCGGCCGCCCGCTTGGTCCCGCGTTCGGAGAAGGCGTTGCCGAACCGGGTGCCGCGCAGGACCTCCCCGAACAGCAGCTGCTTCTGCGGCTCGTCCGAGACCGTCCGGATCGCCGCCACGATTCCCAGATGGTTCTGCGCGATCTGCCCGATCGCCGGATCGGCGGCCGAGATGATCGCGATGACCTGCGCCAGCGTCTTGTAGGAGACCTCCGGGCCGCCATAGGCCCTGGGCACGTTGATCGACCACAGGCCGCTCTGGGAGAAGGCGTCGAGTTCGGCCAGGGGCCGCGCGTGGTTCCGGTCGCGTTCGGACGCACCGAGGCGGAACTCGGCGGCCAGGCGATGGGCCACCGCCAAAGCCTCGGCATCGTCACGGATCACGTGGGCGGGGGAGGGCGGCCGCGCCGGGCCTGGGACGCCCTGGCGTGTCCGGGTTTCGAGCGTGCGCGCATCGACCGCGATGTTCATGGCTCACTCCGAATGGGACGGTTTCGTCTGATGAGATCAGGCGCGGCGATCAGGCCGCCTCGGCGCGGCTCTCGCGCGCGGCCTCGAGCGCCCGGACCCGCGGGATCACATGGGTGCCGAAATACGCGACCTCCTCCTGGAAATGCAGGAAGGCCAGCAGGGCGAGGTCGGCCCCGGCATCCTTGAGCGCCAGGATCCGCTCGGCGATCTGGTCCGGCGTGCCGATCAGGTTGGTCTTGAAGCCGTCGTTGTACTGGACGAGGTCGTTGAAGCTCGACTTCGCCCAGTTGCCCTCGCCCTCGGGGGAGGCCTTGCCGGCATTCTTCACCTCGTGGCCGAACGCCTTCACGGCATCCGGGTCGGCGTTCTCGATGATCTCCTGGAGAACGGCCTGCGCCTCCTCCTCGGTGTCGCGGGCGATCACGAAGGCGTTCACGCCGATGCGCGGGCGGTTGCCGGTTTCGGCGGCCTTGGCGCGGATGTCGTCGACCTGGGCGCGGATGTTCTCCGGCGTGTTGCCGTTGGTGAAATACCAGTCGGAGACGCGGGCCGCCATGTCGCGCGCCGCCCGGGACGAGCCGCCCTGAAAGATCTCCGGCAGCGGATCGGCCGGCTTCGGCTTCAGTGTGTAATCCGTGTAGCGGTAGAAATCGCCCCGGAAGGTGAAGTTGTCCTGCGTCCAGATCCCCCGCAGGCTGCGGATGAATTCCTCGGAGCGGCGGTAGCGCTCGTCATGATCGAGCCAGGGCTCGCCGATCGCCCGGAACTCGCCCGAGAACCAGCCCGACACGATGTTGACGGCGATCCGGCCGTTGGTGAGCTGGGAGATCGTGGCGATCTGCTTGGCCGCCAGCGTCGGATGCCAGGGGCCGGGCAGGAGCGCCGCGATCACCTTGAGCCGGGACGTCGCGGCCAGCAGCGCGTGGCTGAACGCCACCGATTCGTGCTGGTACTCGGCCCCGTAGCCCGCGGTGAAGCGGATCTGGGTCAGGGCGTAGTCGAAGCCCGATTCCTCGGCGATCTGCGCCAGGCGGCGGTTGTAATCGGCGTCCCAACTCGTCCGCTGCGGGATCTTGCTGATCACCAAGCCCCCGGAGACGTTGGGCACCCAATAGGCGAAGCGGATCGGATCAGGCGGCGTGTCTTGGACGAAACCGACGGTCATGGCGCGCTACCTCGTTCGCGCGGAGGCGTTGCTCCGCAGCGTCTGCGATGGGTCGCGGCAAACTGAATACAGGATGCAGATTGCGCGACCGCTCAGGAACACGCAAAGTATTCTGGCTTAGAGGCCACAGGTCAAAGGAAGGCGATGCCGTTTTCGTGGCGATCCGGATGGCATTCTTCTGCCAGAGCCTGCGCCCGATGCGCCTTTATTCTTTGACTGTGCCGGCAGCGTCCGAATCGTGCAGGCGGCGATAGGCGAACACCCCGAAGACGCCGATCAGGCAGGCGGCCAGCGCGAACCACGTGAACGCGTATTGCAGGTGGTTGTTGGGCAGATCGACCTTCAGCTGGCCGCCGCGGGGCCACGTCGTCTGGCCCGGCACCGCGTCCGCCTCGATGAGGTAAGGCGCCGCGTCCGTGATGCCGCGCGCGGCGGCGATGCCGGCGACGTCGCGGTTGAACCACTCGCCCCGGGCGGGATCCGCCTCCGGCACGAACATCGCACGCGGTTCGCTGGCCCGGAGGATCCCGGTCACCGTGGTCGGGCCCTCGATCAGGCCGTCCCTGCGATCGGCCTGGGCCTTCAGCTCGGTCGGGACGAAGCCGCGGTTGATCAGGACCGTGCCGCCATCCGCCCTCAGGAGCGGCGTGATCACGTAGTAGCCTTGCAGCGCCCGGCCGGGCGTCTCGCCGGCCGCCAGGCCGTGGACCAGGGCTTCGCGATCGTTGGCGAAGCGGCCGGACACGCGCACGTGGCGGAACTCGTCCCGCGCCGGATCCCAGGCGTCGGGCGCCGGCGGCGCCACCGGCTCGGCCCTGGTCTGGCGGACGATCCGCGCGATCAGCTCCTCCTTCCAGGTCTTCCGCTCGATCTGCCAGATCCCGAGGCCGAGCAGGATCGCCAGGGCGATCAGGGAGGCGATGCCGGGCGCGACGAGATCGCGCCAGGCGGATGCGCGCGGCATAGCTCGGTTCACTGCTCGAAGCGCCCCTGCTCGGCCTTGTTGCTGTATTGGAGCGCGATCAGCATGCCCTTGAGCGGACGGACCAGGATCAGGCTCAGGCCGATCGACAGGGTGCCGGCGACCAGCGCGTGGACCCAGATCGGCGGCTCGTAAGTGATCTCCATCCAGAGGGCCAGGCCGACCACGAGGAGGCCGACGATGGACATGACAAAGAAGGCCGGTCCGTCGGCCGAATCGAAGCCGGCATAGTCGAGGCCGCAGGCCTCGCAGGACGGGCGCAGGGTCAGGTAGCCCTGGAACAGATGGCCCTCGCCGCAGCGTGGACACCGACCGCGCAGACCCGTGGGGACGGGCGGCGGCTGCGGGTAGGTTCTTTGGTCCACGTCAACACTCCAGACCGGCCCGGGAAGCCGCGTTCGCGCCGCCGCCCGGCCGTCCCCACCGATATGGGGATCGCGCTGCGTTGAACACGAAAAAGGGCGGCCTGAGCCGCCCTTTCACAGGCCCGCCATGCGGTGGCGGGATGGATGCTTCAGTGCGCGGCGCCGTGGAAGACGCCCGAGCCCCAGACGTAGATCGCGGCGAACAGGAACAGCCACACGACATCGACGAAGTGCCAGTACCAGGCCGCGAATTCGAAGCCGAGGTGCTGGCGCGGCGTGAACTGGCCCGCATAGGCGCGGAACAAGCACACGGCCAGGAAGATCGTGCCGATGATGACGTGGGCGCCGTGGAAGCCCGTCGCCATGAAGAAGGTCGACGAGTAGATGCTGCCGGAGAAGCCGAACTCCGCGTGGCTGTACTCGTAGGCCTGGCAGGCGGTGAACAGCACGCCGAGGATGATCGTCAGCCACAGGCCGTATTTCAGGCCCTTGCGGTCCCCGTGCAGCAGGGCGTGGTGCGCCCAGGTGACGGTGGTGCCGGAGGTGAGCAGGATCAGCGTGTTGAGCAGCGGCAGGTGCCAGGGATCGAACGCCTCGATGCCCTTCGGCGGCCAGACGCCGCCGGTGAACTCGACCCGGGAGACCTGGATCGGGTCGGCGGTGTAAAGGGCCGCCTCGAAGTAAGCCCAGAACCACGCGACGAAGAACATCACCTCGGAGGCGATGAACATCATCATGCCGTAGCGGTGATGGAGCTGGACGACGCGCGTGTGATCGCCGGAATTGGCCTCGTGCGCCACGTCCTTCCACCACGCGAACATGGTGTAGAGCACGCCGATCGTGCCGAGGCCGAAAATATAGGGGCCCGGGGTCAGCGTGCCGATCTGGAGGCTCTTCATCCAGAACACGGCGCCGAACGCCATCAGGAAGCCCGAGAAGGCGCCCATCAACGGCCACGGACTCGGGTTCAGAATATGGAAATCGTGATTCTTGGCGTGCGCCTCGGCCATCGTCCCGTCGCTCCTCACCCTGACGCCCCGCGCCGTTCCCGGCATCCGGCCTATCGCTCTTGGCCGGGCGCCGCATACAAGGCGCCCGAGCTTGTCCGCACACTTAGTCGGTGCCGACCTCTGTTGTCACGCATGCGCGATCAGAAATCGCGCTTCGTGCCCGAAGCCCCTGTGGTCGCGACCGCCGCCGTCACCGGCTGGCCGTTCTTCGAGGCGAAATAGGTATATGACAGCGTCATCTCGGAGAGATGCGCGGTGTTCGAGTCCTCCCGGACGGCCGGATCGACGTAGAACACCACCGGCACGTCCAACGTCTCGCCCGGCTGGAGGGTCTGCTCGTTGAAGCAGAAGCAGGCGATCTTGACGAAATAGCTGCCCATCAGGCCAGGCTGGACGTTGAAGGTCGCCACGCCGGTCGAGGGCTTGCTGCTGGTGTTCTGGACCCGGAAGAAGACCGTCTTGGTCTCCCCCAGCTTCGCCTCGACGTTGTTCGCCTCGGGTATGAACTTCCACGGCAGACCGGGGGCGACGTTGGTGTCGAAATGGACGACCATGCTGTCGTCCGCGCGGGCCGCGGAACTCGCCAGGGCCGGACCCTGGCGCGGCGTGCCGTCATAGCCGGTCGCCTTGCAGAACGCGTCGTAGAGCGGCACCGACGCGAAGGCGAGACCGATCATGCCGAGGGCCAGGCCGGCGCAGGCAATCGCCGTGCGTCGGGCACCGCGGCTGGATGGGGGGCGGGATGCGGTCATCGTGCGCCTCAGAGCGGTCGGCTGAGGATCTGCGGGCCGAGCTTGACGATCGTCAGCACGAAGAACAGCAGGACCCAGGCGCCCAGCGCCAGAGCGATCGCCACCGAACGCTTGCGGCGCCGCGCCTCTTCCGCGGGGGTGAGCTGACGCTGCGGGACCTCGGGATCCGGCATCGCGGTCAGACCAGCGGCCGGAACAGGCCGAAGCTCTGCTCGGCCAGCAGCGCCGAGAACAGCGCGAACAGGTAGAGGATCGAGAACCCGAACATGCCCATGGCGGCCCGCTTCTCGGCCTCGCCCTCGCGGTTCTTCAGGACGCGGATGCTGAAGGCCAGCATGCCGAGGCCGCCGACGACGCCGATCACCGCGTAGAGCAGGCCGCCGAAGCCCAGGGCCACCGGCACGAGGCCGAGCGGGGCAAGGAACACGGTGTACCAGACGATCTGACGGCGGGTGGAGGCCGGGCCGGCGACGTTGGGCATCATCGGGATGCCGGCGCGGGCATATTCCTCGGCCTTGATCAGCGCGAGCGCCCAGAAGTGGGGCGGCGTCCAGATGAAGATGATCGCGAACAGGACCAGGGACTCGATCCCGACCGAGCCCGAGACCACGGCCTGACCGATCACCGGCGGGAGCGCGCCGGCGGCACCGCCGATCACGATGTTCTGCGCGGTCGCCCGCTTCAGCCACATCGAGTAGATCACGGCATAGAAGACGATCGTGAAAGCGAGCAGACCCGCAGCGAGCCAGTTCGCGGCGAGGCCCAGCACCAACACGGACGCTACCGACAGGAACAGGCCGAAGCCGAGCGCCTCCTCGGAGGAGATCCGGCCGGCTGGAATCGGGCGCTGCGCGGTCCGGGTCATCACGGCGTCGATATCGGCGTCCCACCACATGTTGAGGCAGCCGGAGGCCCCGGCGCCGACCGCGATGGCCAGCAGCGAGATCACGCCGATCGCCGGCTGCACATGGCCTTGCGAGACGACCATGCCGACCAGGGCGGTGAAGATGACGAGAACCATCACCCGCGGCTTGAGCAGGGCGAAATAGTCCGGCACGTCGCCGCCGACGGCCGTGAAGGCCGGGGCCGGTGCGTCCGGTCCGATCGTGTTGGTCAGGCTCGTCATCGCGTCTGCCGCTGCTGTATCGGCGCCCGGCCACGCGCGTCACGGCCGGGTCGCGTTTCGAAATCGACTAGTTCCAAGGGTCGGCGCGCGTGGAACACGCGGCCCGTGCGGATCGCCCGTCTCGGTCGCCCTTGCCGGGAGGTCGCCGTCGCGGCCTCCGGGGAAGGGCGAGGGCCGCGGATGCGGCCCTCGTGAGGATGGATCAGTGCGCGCCCGGCTCGTCGACGATGCGCGGCAGGGTCTCGAACTGGTGGAAGGGCGGCGGGGAGGGGAGCGTCCACTCGAGGGTGGTCGCGCCTTCGCCCCACGGATTGTCCGCAGCCCGCTCCTTCGACCGGAAGGCCAGCACGACGCCGATGATGAAGACGAACATGCTGAGGCCGAAGATGTGGCCGCCGTAGGTGGAGACCTTGTGCCA
This sequence comes from Methylobacterium sp. GXF4, assembly GCF_000272495.1. Classification (NCBI taxonomy): domain Bacteria; kingdom Pseudomonadati; phylum Pseudomonadota; class Alphaproteobacteria; order Hyphomicrobiales; family Methylobacteriaceae; genus Methylobacterium; species Methylobacterium sp. GXF4. Next base: position 359,588 of record NZ_AKFK01000051.1, read on the forward strand.
GGCCGCGAAGGCATCCGGATAGTCGGCGTAGCGACGCGGCATGCCGGCCAGCCCGAGGAAGTGCATCGGGAAGAACAGGACGTTCGCGCCGATGAAGGCCAGCCAGAAGTGCAGCTTGCCGGCCCATTCCGGGATGATGTGACCGGTCATCTTCGGGAACCAGTAGTAGACGCCGGCGAAGATGATGAACACCGCGCCCAGCGACAGCACGTAGTGGAAGTGCGCCACGACGTAGTAGGTGTCGTGCAGGTACTTATCCACCGCCGAGTTGGCCAGCACGACGCCGGTCACGCCGCCGACGGTGAACAGGAAGATGAAGCCCACGGCCCAGTGCATCGCCGCGGTGAAGCGGATCGAGCCGCCCCACATCGTGGCGATCCACGAGAAGATCTTCACGCCCGTGGGCACCGCGATCACCATGGTGGCGAACACGAAGTAGGACTGCGTCTGCAGCGACAGGCCGACCGTGTACATGTGGTGGGCCCAGACCACGAAGCCGACGACGCCGATCGCGACCATCGCGTAGGCCATCGCGAGGTAGCCGAAGACCGGCTTGCGCGAGAACGTGGCGATGATGTGCGAGACGATGCCGAAGGCCGGCAGGATCATGATGTAGACTTCGGGGTGACCGAAGAACCAGAACAGGTGCTGGTACAGGATCGGGTCACCGCCGCCGGCCGGGTCGAAGAAGGTCGTGCCGAAGTTGCGGTCGGTGAGCAGCATCGTGATGGCGCCCGCGAGCACTGGCAGCGACAGCAGCAGCAGGAAGGCGGTGACCAGCTCGGCCCAGGCGAAGAGCGGCATCTTGTGCAGCGTCATGCCCGGGGCGCGCATGTTCAGGATCGTGGTGATGAAGTTGATCGCCCCGAGGATGGAGCCCGCGCCGGACAGGTGCAGGGCGAAGATCGCGAAGTCGACGGCCGGGCCGGGATGGCCGGCGGTGGAGAGGGGCGGATAGACCGTCCAGCCGGTGCCGGCGCCGGATGCGCCCGGGGCGCCCTCGACGAACAGCGAGCACAGCAGGGAGCAGAAGCCCGCCACCGTGAGCCAGAACGAGATGTTGTTCATGCGCGGGAACGCCATGTCCGGCGCGCCGATCATGAGGGGCACGAACCAGTTGCCGAAGCCGCCGATCAGTGCCGGCATCACCATGAAGAACACCATGATGAGACCGTGGCCCGTGACGAACACGTTGTAGGTCGCGGGATTCGAGAAGTACTGCAGCCCCGGCTCCTCCATCTCCATCCGGATACCGAAGGAGAGGAACGCGCCGATCATGCCGGCGCAGAAGGCGAAGAGCAGATAGAGGGTGCCGATGTCCTTGTGGTTCGTCGACAGGAACCAGCGGGCGAAGAACGACGGCTTATGGTCGTGGACCTCGTGGGCCTCGGCATGGGCTGCGGCTGTAGCCATGGATTCGGGTGCCTTGTGGATCTGACGGGTTCTGTTCGGTCAACCGGAGCTTAGCGAGCCTCGGCGAAGCTCGTGCCGTTGCCGATGCGGGCGTACTTGGTCTTCGCCTCCTTCAGCCAGTCGGCATAGGCCTGCTCGCTGACCACGCGCACGACGATCGGCATGTAGGCGTGACGCTGGCCGCAGAGCTCGGAGCACTGGCCGTGGAACGTGCCTTCCTTGTCGGCCCGGAACCACATCTGGTTCAGGCGGCCCGGCACGGCGTCGATCTTGAAGCCGAAGGCCGGCATCGCCCAGGAATGCAGCACGTCCGCGGCGGTGACCTGGATCTTCACGATCTTGCCCAGCGGCACGACCATCTCGTTGTCGGTCTGGAGCAGGCGGGGCTGCTTGTCCTCGTCGATGTTGGCATCGAACGTGAAGCCGCCGCCGGCCTCGGTCTGCGGGTACTCGTAAGACCAGTACCAGGCGTGACCGATGACCTTCACGATCATGTCGGCCTTCGGATCGGCCAGCTGCGTGCGCAGCAGCCGGAAGGACGGGATCGCCACAGCGACCAGGATCAGCACCGGCACGATCGTCCAGGCGATCTCGATCGCGGTGTTGTGGGTGGTGCGCGACGGGGTCGGGTTGGTCTTCTCGTTGAAGCGGAAGACGCACCACAGAATCAGGGCCAGCACGAAGACCGAGATGGCCAGCGAGAGCCAGTGCAGGCCGATCTCGAAGCTGAGGATATCGCGCGCGTTCTCGGTGACCGGGATCTGCCGGCTCATCTCCCACGGCACCGGCTGTCCGAAGCCGGCCGCGAGCGCACCGGATGTCGGGGTGAGCAAAGCGCCGAGGGCGGCGAGGCTCCAGGGTGATCGGGTGATCGTCCGCACCGTCCGCATCTGCCTCTCGTTGCTCCCCGTACGATTTGGTTTCCCGGCGGCCTTTCCCGTCTTGATTGAGCGCGGGATGGTGCCGACGTGACGGACTGCCGGTTGTGTTACCCGGCGTGTATCCGATCGCGGCTTCAGATCACAAGGGCGGTCGGGGTGCAACCGCACAAGCGTCGCAGCGCGCCGATTCCAGCGCTTTCCCGAGCCGCCGGAGCGATGTTGGCCGGACCTTTCGCTGCCTTCGATTCTGTTCGGACGCCTCGGAAACGCGATGTCAGCAATGCTATGGGACCGCGTCGGAGCATTGGATGTTGATGAAACCTGAGGCGCGCGCGCTGGGGCTTCCGCCTTGCACGGTCCGGGCACCGATGCAGGTCGTCGCCTACACGGCCGGTAATCCCGAGGCGGGGGTGCGGTCTTTGGCCGTCGAAGCGCCGGTCAACCTCATCTACGGCAGCGTGCCGCATGCCGTGATGATGGCGACGCCGGCCGACCTGGAAGATTTCGCCTACGGCTTCAGCCTGACGGAGGGGATCGTCGAATCCGGAGATGAGATCCGCGAAACGCGGGTCGAAGCCGCGCCGGATGGGCTGCGCCTGCATGTCGAGCTCGCCCCCGGCCGCTTGCGGGAGCATCTGGCGCGCAAACGCGCGATCAGCGGCCGGACCGGCTGCGGTGTCTGCGGGATCGAGGATCTGGCCGAGCTGCCCAGGGCCGAGATGCGGGAGGCGCCGGATGTTCGCGTCGCGCTCCCGGCAATCGCCCGGGCACTCGGGGGGCTCGATGCCGCCCAAGTCCTGGGTGCCGAGACCCGCGCGGTTCACGCCGCGGCCTGGGCCCGGCTCGACGGTACGCTGGTCGCGGTGCGGGAGGATGTCGGCCGGCACAATGCCCTGGACAAGCTGATCGGCGCGCTGATGCGGGCCGGCACCGACACCGCGGACGGCTTCCTGGTGATCACCAGCCGGTGCTCGTTCGAGATGGTCGAGAAGGCCGCGCGGCTCGGCGCCGCTGTGATCGTCGCGATCTCGGCCCCGACCTCTCTCGCCCTGGAGCGCGCGACGATGCACGGGATCACGCTCTGCGCGATCGCCCGCTCCGACACGCTGACGGTCTTCAGTGGGGCCGAACGGCTGGTCCCGGGCGCGTAGCGCTACTGAGCCGCGGAGGGCTCTTTCTCGGACGGGCCGGGGACGATGGTGGCGCCGCCGATGATTCGCACCGGCTTCTTGTCCGGCGGCGGATCCTTCCAATCCTGCGCCGCAGGCTTGGGCGCCTCGGCCACGGCGCCCGAGGCCGGCTTGGCCGGCGCGGCATTCGCGGGGGCCGGATTCGCCTCCGGTGCCTTCTCGATCGCGGCGGATTTGGTATCCGGCTTCGCGGCATCCGCGGGATCGGCCTTGGCCGCCTCGGCGGGTGCGATCTTGGGTGCCGGCGCCTCGGGCGTCGTGCGCAGCGCGGGCTTCGCCTCCGGCTGGCGACCGGGCTGGGCCGCCCGGGCGACCTTGCGCGGCGCATCCGGGCGCGCACGGCCGTCGGGATTGAGCCCATCGGGATTGGCATCCGGGCGCAGGGCCTCGGGATTGGCGCGGCGCAGCGGCCGGGCGGCCGGGGGCGGGACGTCGTCGGGCGTCGCCGGCCGCAGGATACGGCGCGGCGCGGCGTCCTCCTCGGTCCAGCCGAAGCCGGGGGCGGGCCGCTCGAGCCGGGCGTAGCTCTCCGGTGCGCCGAGCCGCTGCCGCCCGACGATCGCGCCCGCGGCGGGATCGATGAACAGCCGCATCGGAACGCCCGTGGGGCTGACGGCGTCGACGACGTAGACGCGCCCGTCGAAGCGCGGGCGGCTCACACCGCTGAACCCGCGATCGGCCAGGCGCCACGCGATCACACGCGGCGGGAGGATCTCGTCTTCGAAAGCGAATTGCGCGCTGGCGCCGTGGCAGAGAGCCAGGAGCGCGCTGCCGGACACCAAGGCCGCACAGAGGGCACGCGTCGTTGCGCGCCGGGCGCGGCTGGCCAGTCTGTTCTCGCTCATCACTCTGGTGCGTTCCCGTCTTGGAGACCCGGCAGAGTAACCGGTTCCGGCATGGTCCGGGCCGGTTTGCCCAGACCTCGACCATGCCGGCGAGGTCGTTGCCCCGCATGCCGCTTGTGCTCGGCATGGATCGTAGACCGCGTGATTCGGGCGAGATTGCGGAAGACACTGGTGAACAGGCGTTTAAGCCAAGTCGCCGATGCCGCGCCTACGCGCTCGCGCAGTCCCTTGCTGAAACGGTTTCAATCTGCCAATTTTGCGACTTAGGACAGTACGACTGTCCCATTGGCCGCGCATGCGAGCCGTCTCCGTCTCGCGCGCCAGCGAGAAATCCGGCAGATGGTGTCGAGCGCGCCAGCGCGCCGCTCCTGGAGCGGTCCGGGTTCTCGATGAACGGAGGTCGACGGACACGTCCCTGTGGGGACCGACCGGATCGCCTGCGGCATCGGGTCGGGGCGCCGGCCGGTTGTAGCTCGCGGGCATGGAACATGCTCGCGGACGCGCCGACGGTGGGGGATCGAGGGAAGGACGAGACGAAGCATGGCCCAGCGCGGACCCGCCGAAGAGTTTGCCGCTTCCGAGTTCCAGGCTGTCGCCCCGCGCGGCGGCGCGATGCCGCTCACGGTGCGCGATCCCGCTCTGCCCAAAGCCGAGGGCGCCTACGATCCGGCCAATGAGCGCGATGCCTGCGGCGTCGGCTTCATCGCCGACATGCACGACCGCCGGACCCATGCCATCGTCCAGCAGGGCCTGAAGATCCTCGAGAATCTCGACCATCGCGGCGCGGTGGGCGCGGATCCGAAGATGGGCGACGGCTGCGGTATCCTCACCCAGATTCCGCACGGCTTCTTCGCCGACGAGTGCTCGCGGCTCGGTTTCGAGCTGCCGCCGGCGGGGCAATACGCCATCGGCCAGCTGTTCATGCCCAAGGCCGAGGAGCCCCGGGCGATCATCCAGGGCATCATCGAGGCGGCCCTGGCGGATGAGGGCCTGCCGCTGCTCGGCTGGCGCGACGTGCCGGTCGACCCGGAGGATCTCGGCGTCGCCGTGAAGGCCACCGAGCCGCATCACCGGCAGGTGTTCATCGGTCGTCCGGCCTCGGTCACCGACCAGGATACGTTCGAGCGGCGCGTCTTCGTCGCCCGCAAGGTGATCTCGAACAAGGTCTACGCCCTCGACGATCCGCGGGTGAAGGAATTCTACCCCGTGTCGGTCTCGACCCGGACCATCGTCTACAAGGGCATGGTGCTGGTCACGCAGATCGGTGACTACTTCCTCGACCTGAAGGACGAGCGGTTCGTCTCGGCGATCGCCCTGGTCCACCAGCGCTTCGCCACCAACACGTTCCCGACCTGGCGGCTGTCGCACCCCTACCGGATGGTCGCCCATAACGGCGAGATCAACACGCTGCGCGGCAACGTCAACTGGATGGCGGCGCGCCAGGCGAGCGTCGATTCGGACCTGTTCGGCAACGACATCTCGAAGCTCTGGCCGATCTCCTACGAGGGCCAGTCCGACACCGCCTGCTTCGACAACGCCCTCGAGTTCCTCGTGCAGGGCGGCTACCCGCTCGCCCACGCCATGATGATGCTGATCCCGGAGGCCTGGGCCGGCAATCCGCTCATGAGCGAGGAGCGGCGCGCCTTCTACGAGTACCACGCCGCCCTGATGGAGCCGTGGGACGGCCCGGCAGCCGTGGCCTTTACGGATGGCCGGCAGATCGGCGCCACCCTCGACCGGAACGGCCTGCGCCCGGCCCGCTACATCGTCACCGATGACGGGCTGGTCGTGCTCGCCTCCGAGATGGGCACGCTGCCGATCCCGGACGAGAAGATCGTCCAGTCCTGGCGCCTCCAGCCGGGCCGGATGCTGCTGATCGACCTGCAGAAGGGCCGGATCGTCTCCGACGAGGAGATCAAGGGCGAGCTCGCCGCCGCGCATCCCTATGCCGACTGGGTCAAGAACACCCAGATCGTGCTGGAGGATCTCAAGCCCGTCGTGGCGCGGGAGACCCGCTCCGACGTGAGCCTGCTCGATCGCCAGCAGGCCTTCGGCTACACCCAGGAAGACCTGAAGCTGCTGATGCAGCCCATGGCCGTCACCGGCCAGGAGGCGGTCGGCTCGATGGGCACGGATACGCCGCTCTCGGCGCTCTCCGAGAAGTCGAAGCTGCTCTACACCTACTTCAAGCAGAACTTCGCGCAGGTCACCAACCCGCCGATCGACCCGATCCGGGAAGAGGCGGTGATGAGCCTCGTCTCGTTCATCGGGCCGCGGCCGAACCTGCTCGACATGGAGGGCGCGTCCCGGCGCAAGCGCCTGGAGGTCCGCCAGCCGATCCTGACCAACGGCGACCTCGAGAAGATCCGCTCGATCGGCCATTTCGAGGACCGGTTCGACACCAAGACCCTGGACATGACCTACCCGGCCGAGATGGGCGCGCAGGCCATGGACGGCGCGCTCGACCGGCTCTGCGACCGGGCCGAGGCGGCGGTGCGCGGTGGCTACAACATCATCGTGCTCACCGACCGGGCGGTCGGGCCGGACCGGATACCGATCCCGGCGCTGCTCGCCACCGCGTCCGTGCACAACTACCTGATCCGCAAGGGGCTTCGCACCTCGGTCGGCCTCGTGGTCGAATCGGGCGAGCCGCGCGAGGTGCACCATTTCGCCTGCCTGGCCGGCTACGGTGCCGAGGCGGTGAACCCCTACCTCGCCTTCGAGACGCTCTTGGCGATGAAGAACGAGTTCCCGCCGGACCTCACGGACGACGAGATCATCTACCGCTACATCAAGGCGATCGATAAGGGCCTGCTCAAGGTCATGTCCAAGATGGGCATCTCGACCTACCAGTCCTATTGCGGCGCGCAGATCTTCGACGCGGTCGGCCTGAACTCGACCTTCGTCAGCCGGGACTTCTTCGGCACAGCCACGACCATCGAGGGCGTCGGTATGGCCGAAGTCGCGGAAGAGACGGTGCGCCGTCACCGCGACGCCTTCGGCGACGCGCCGATCTACCGGAACGCCCTCGATGTCGGCGGCGAGTACGCCTACCGGCTGCGCGGCGAGGCCCATACCTGGACGCCCGACACGATCGCGACGCTCCAGCACGCGGTGCGCCTCAACGTGCCCGAGCGCTACCGCGAATATGCCGCGCTGGTGAACCGGCAGGAGAACCAGCTCAAGACCCTACGCGGGCTGTTCCGGCTCAAGTCGGCGGCCGAGCTCGGCCGCGCGCCGGTGCCGCTGGATTCGGTCGAGCCGGCCGCCGAGATCGTCAAGCGCTTCGCCACGGGGGCGATGTCCTACGGGTCGATCTCGAAGGAAGCGCACGAGACGCTGGCGATCGCACTGAATTCCTTCGGCGGACGGTCGAATTCCGGCGAAGGCGGCGAGGAGGTCGAGCGGTTCAAGCCGCTGCCGGACGGGCGCTCGCGCCGGTCCGCGATCAAGCAGATCGCCTCGGGCCGCTTCGGCGTCACGACGGAATACCTCGTGAATTCCGACATGATGCAGATCAAGGTCGCGCAGGGCGCCAAGCCCGGCGAGGGCGGTCAGCTGCCCGGCCACAAGGTCGACGCCAAGATCGCCAAGGTCCGCTACGCCACGCCGGGCGTCGGCCTGATCTCGCCGCCGCCGCATCACGACATCTACTCGATCGAAGATCTGGCCCAGCTGATCTTCGACCTGAAGAACGTGAACCCGTCGGCCGACGTGTCGGTCAAGCTCGTCTCCGAGGTCGGCGTCGGCACCGTCGCGGCGGGCGTCGCCAAGGCGCGCGCCGACCACATCACGATCTCGGGCTATGACGGTGGCACCGGCGCCGCGCCGCTGACCTCGCTGAAGCATGCGGGCGGCCCCTGGGAGACCGGCCTCGCCGAGACCCAGCAGACGCTGGTCCTCAACGGCCTGCGCGGCCGCGTCGCCCTCCAGGCTGATGGCGGCATCCGCACCGGCCGCGACGTCGTCATCGCCGCCCTGCTCGGCGCCGACCAGATGGGCTTCTCGACCGCGCCGCTGATCGCGGCCGGCTGCATCATGATGCGTAAGTGCCACCTCAACACCTGCCCGGTGGGCGTGGCCACGCAGGACCCGGTCCTGCGCAAGCGCTTCAAGGGCACGCCCGAGCATGTGGTGAACTACTTCTTCTTCGTGGCGGAGGAGGTGCGCGAGATCCTGGCCTCGCTCGGCTTCACCAAGCTCGAGGAAGCGGTCGGCCGGTCGGACGTGCTCGACAAGGTCGAGGCCATCGCCCACTGGAAGGCGCGCGGGCTCGACTTCACCAAGCTGTTCCACCGTCCGAAGGTGGCCGAAGGCATCGCCATCCGGCACGTGGAGCGGCAGCACCACCCGATCGACACGGTCCTCGACCGGCGCCTGATCGAGAAGGCCAAGCACGCCATCGAGACCGGCGAGCCGGTGGTGGTCACCGACACGATCCGGAACTCGGACCGGGCCGCGGGCGCGATGCTGTCCGGCATGGTCGCCAAGGCCCACGGCCACGAGGGGCTGCCCGACGACACCATCGTGGTGAAGCTGTCGGGCACGGCCGGCCAGAGCTTCGGCGCCTGGGTCGCGGCCGGCGTCACCATCGAGCTCACCGGCCACGGCAACGACTATGTCGGCAAGGGTCTGTCGGGCGGCAAGCTGATCATCCGGCCGAGCGACGCGCTGAAATCGCCCGCGGACCGGACCATCATGGTCGGCAACACCGTGCTCTATGGGGCGATCGCCGGCGAGTGCTACATCCGCGGCGCCGCGGGCGAGCGCTTCGCGGTGCGCAATTCCGGCGCGATCACCGTGGTCGAGGGCATGGGCGACCATGGCTGCGAGTACATGACCGGCGGCGTCGTGGTGTCGATCGGCGAGACCGGGCGCAACTTCGCGGCCGGCATGTCGGGCGGCATCGCCTACGTGCTCGACGAGGACGGCTCGTTCTCGGCTCGCTGCAACCTCTCGATGGTCGATCTGGAGCCGGTCGAGGAGGAGGACGACCTGATGCGCCGCTTCCACCAGGACGGCGATCTGGAGACCAAGGGGCGCGTCGACATCTTGGCCGACATGTCCGGCCATGACGAGGAGCGCCTGAGCCAGCTGATCACCAACCATCTCAAATATACGGGCAGCCCGCGGGCCAAGCAGATCCTCGACGACTGGGCGAGCTTCCGCACCAAGTTCGTCAAGGTGATGCCGGTGGAATACCGCCGCGCGCTGCGCGAGATGGAGATGGCGCGGATGCCGGTGGCGGCGGAGTAGAGCTCTCAGTATCGGCGCCCGCGCGAAACGGGCGCCGATCGCGGAATGAAGGTCTCATAGGCTGCAGCATCGGTCGATCTGCGGGCCTCAAGGGTTGATCGATGGGCAAGATCACGGGTTTCCTCGAGTTCGACCGGCAGGAGCAGAAGTACCAGCTCGCGGCCGACCGCGTTCGGCACTTCCGCGAGTTCACGCTGCCGCTGGACGAGCACGACCTGACCAAACAGGCGGCGCGCTGCATGGATTGCGGCATCCCGTTCTGCCACGGCCCGACCGGCTGCCCGGTCCACAACCAGATCCCGGACTGGAACGACCTCGTGTTCCAGTCGGATTGGGAGGAAGCGTCGCGCAACCTCCACTCCACCAACAACTTCCCCGAATTTACCGGCCGCGTCTGCCCCGCGCCCTGCGAGGAGGCGTGCACGCTCAACCTCGAGAACCAGCCGGTCGCCATCAAGACGATCGAGCAGGCGATCGCCGACCGCGCCTGGAACATGGGCTGGATCAAGCCCGAGCGGGCCGCGGTGCGCACCGGCAAGCGTGTGGCGATCGTCGGTTCCGGCCCCGCCGGTCTCGCGGCAGCCCAGCAGCTCGCCCGGGTCGGCCACGACGTCCACGTGTTCGAGCGCGAGCCGAAGGCCGGCGGCCTGCTCCGCTACGGCATCCCCGACTTCAAGATGGAGAAGCGCCACATCGACCGCCGCGTGCGGCAGATGGAGGCCGAGGGCGTCGTCTTCCACTACAACCAGAATATCGGCGTGACCAAGCCGGTGGACGAGCTGAAGGCCGAGTTCGACGCGGTGATGTTCTGCGGCGGCGCGGAGGATCCGCGTAACCCGCAGCTCCCCGGTCAGGAGCTGGAGGGCGTCCACTACGCGATGCCGTATCTCGTCCAGTCGAACCGGCGCGTGGCGGCCGAGCCGATGCGCGGCAACGGCGAGGCGCCGATCCTGGCCTCAGGCAAGAACGTCGTGGTGATCGGCGGCGGCGACACGGCGTCGGACTGCGTCGGCACCGCCTTCCGCCAGGGCGCCCTGTCGGTGACCCAGCTCGACATCCGCCCCCGCCCGCCCGAGCGCGAGGACAAGCTGACGGTGTGGCCGTACTGGCCGACCAAGATGCGGACCTCGTCCAGTCAGGCCGAGGGCGCGGAGCGCGAGTTTCAGGCGGCGACCTTGCGGCTCGACGGCAACAAGAAGGGCCGGCTGACCGGCGTGGTCTGCGCGCGGGTCGATGCCAAGCGTCAGCCGATCCCCGGCACCGAGTTCATCCTGCCGGCCGACCTCGTGTTCATGGCCATCGGCTTCGCCGGCTCGGTGCAGAAGGGGCTCCTCGAGCAATCCGGCATCAGCGTCAGCAAGCGCGGCAATGTCGAGGCGAACGAGGAGGATTACCGCACCTCGGACGCGAAGATCTGGAGCGCCGGCGATATGCGCCGGGGCCAGTCGCTGGTGGTCTGGGCGATCCGCGAGGGTCGTCAGGCGGCCCGCGCCATCGACGAGACCCTGATGGGTGCGAGCGTCCTGCCGCGTTAGGCGGCGCCGCGGTTCGCCGGCGCGGGTCGCAAGACCCGCGCCGATGCTGTTTCGTCAGCCGGGCGGCCAACGGAAATCGTCGGCGCGACCGGGCTGAGGCGGGGGCGCAGCACCCCGCACGAGCGTCCGCTCGACGGTGCCGAGATTGTCGCCGTCGCGCGGCCGGCCGGTGAGCAATGCCCCGCCGGGGAAGACTTCGGTCCGGCCGAGCGGCACGACCGGGCCGGCCACGGGCTTGACCGGCAGGGCCGGGACCCCTGGCGGCTCCGGCAGGCTCGGCAGCATCGCGGTGATCTGGCGATCGATCGTCGCCGTGTCGGTGGGCTGACCGGAGCCGTCGAGGCTCGGACCCGAGGTCGAGCCCGGAATCCCGGGGGTGATGGTCGCGGTGGGCGGCGGCTCGGTCAGCGCCGGGGCGGCGGTGCCCATCAGCCGCTTCAGCTCGACATCGGCGAAATGGGCGAGCTTCCGGTCGCCCGCCTTGGTGAAATGCACGCCGTCGGCGGTCCGAAGCTTGGCGATCTGGCCCTCCGGATCGGGGCCGGACGCGGCGTAGCGGTCCCGGTCGTCGACGAAGCCCGGCCAGATGTCGACATAGGTCGCGCCGGCCTTCGTCACGCTGTCCCGGACAATGTCGTTGATGCTGGCGAGGTCCCGGCTCAGCGACTCCCTCTGCACCGGCGGGAGGCCGACCCAGACGAGCGGGATCTTGTGATCGGCGAACACCTTCACGAGGGCGTCCACCCGCGCGCGGTACAGGGCCTTCCAGCGATCGGTCAGCGGCTCGGCCGTCTCCTCACCCTCGCGGATCGGCTGCCGGTCGTTGGCGCCCAGCATCACGAGCCCGTAGCGGACCTTCGGGTTACCGCGGAGGTAATCCTCGGCACTCTTCGCCCAATCGACCACGTCCTTGCGCACGAGCCCGCTATCGCCCTTCGCGCGATCGACGATAGCGATGTCGGCATTGTCCTCGAAGACGTCGTCGAGGCCGCGGGCGAGATGGTCCGCCAGCGAATCGCCGAACACCGCGATCTGCACGTTCGGCGCGGTCTTGGCGACGGCCGGCTTCGGCGGCGTCGGGGCCCGGGCGGGCCGCTCCCGGCGCTTGATCACGGGCGGGGGGCGTTGGGCGTCGGCGGTGCCGTAATTGCTGCGCGGGCGCGGGGCCCGGTAGGTGCGCTCCGGCGCGGGGGCGACCTGTTGCGGCCGATCCTCCCAGGGCCAGTAGAACTGGCGCGGCGCCTCCTGGGGCGGAGCGTAGCGGGGCTGGCGCGCGTAGGATCCGTCGTCCCGGTAATACGCGTCGCGCGGGCGACGCCGCGGCGGCGCCTCGTAATAGGTCCCGTTTCCCGGCTGCTGGTAGCTGTCGCCCCACTGCGCCTGAGCAGGCGTGCCGCCCACCAGCGCAAGACCCGCTTCGCACAGCAGGAGGCCCAACCCGAGGAGGGCCGGACGGGTCGTGCGACGCCAGACAGCGACTTTCATGCGCATCCCGCATTCCAAACGCGACCGGATGCCGATCGGTCCACGGCACTATACGGGAGACCGTCGCGCACGTCTAAACCGGGCGCTATCGACCGGGGCCGTGTCGGTCCCGGACATGGTCGAGGAGGGCCGGCGTGGCGTAGCCATCCGCCTGAAGGCCCGCGCCGATCTGGTAACGGCGCACCGCCTCGCGCAGTTTCGGCCCGGCGCGGCCATCGATCGGGCCGTCGTAGGCGCCGGCCGCTGCCAAGCCGGACTGAAGCGCGCGCAGCCCCGCCCCGTCGAGCCGCGGGCCCGTCGGCCAGGGCGCCGCCAGGCCCGGACCGCCATCGAGGCGGTCGGCGAGGTGCCCGACCGCCAGCGCGTAGGAATCCGACGTGTTGTAGCCGCGGATCACCTCGAAATTGCCGGTGATCAGGAAGGCCGGCGCGCCGAGACCACCGGGCAGGAACAGGCTGGCCTTTCCCTGCTCCGGCAGGGGCTTGCCGTCCGCGCGCCGGACTCCGCGAGCCGTGAATTTGCCGAGGTCCCCGGTGTAGTCGGCGAGGTCGAACCCTTCGGGCAGGCGCACTTCGTAGCCCCAGGACACGGCCGGATCCCAACCGAGATCCTTGAGGTAGGCCGCGATGGATGCCAGTGAATCCGCGTCGCTCGTCCAGATATCCCGGCGGCCGTCGCCATCGAAATCGACAGCGTGCGCGAGATAGGTCGAGGGCAGGAACTGGACCTGCCCCATGGCGCCGGCCCAACTTCCGCGCATCCGGTCGGGCGTGATGTCACCCCGCTGGAGTATGGTGAGGGCGGCGAGGAGCTCGTCGCGAAACAGCGTGCCGCGATGCTTCGCCTCCGCCAGGGTCGCGAGCGCCCGGACGGTCGAGACGCTCCCGGCGCTCGCGCCGAAATCCGATTCGATGCCCCAGAAGGCCAGCATCACCGAGCCCGGAACCCCGTAGCGCCGCTCGATGGCCGTGATCGTCTGCGCGAGGGCAGCCGCGCGGGCGCGCCCGCGGGTGATCCGGCCGGCCGAGACGGCGCTCACCAGATAGTCCCAGACCGGGCGGACGAACTCGCCCTGCTGCTTCGTCCGGGCCAAAATTCCAGGATCGGGCGCCGAGATGACCCGGAACGCCGCCGCGAAGGTCTCGGGGGACACGCCGCGGGCTTCCGCATCGGGACGCAGGGACGCGATGAACGCCTGGAATGCGCCGTCGGACGCCGCCGGCTTCGCGGCTGAGGCGAGGCCCGGGGCGAGGCATAGGGCGGCTGCGAGCAGCGCGCGGCGGGAGGGCATCGGCTCAGATCCGATTGCGCGTACTGAGTTTGTCCTCCCAGGCGAGCGCC